>CALUGY010000116.1 GCA_944320295.1 uncultured Bacteroides sp. | reverse complement strand
TTGTTTGACAGAAATACACCGTATATCACAGAATTTGCGACTGTTGCCAAGTCATTACCTCCGTCTTTGAAGAACGCTCGTAAATAGCTTATTTCTAATGTATTCCTATCTTAATATCGTTTTTTTCGACAGAATACTACCTGAGCCTGCGAGGTGTGGAGATTGTGGCTAAAAAATTTGTGTTCCTAATCCCGTCTTTACCTTTGCCCCTGCAACGAAAATGACACCTGATGCCGTCTGGAATGGCGGCATGGGAACATTGGCCATACACTTGGAGAGGCGGAAAGGAAAAGGAGGAAATGTGTAGGATGGCGCGATGCGCCACGGGGAAGGTTCAAAGGGCGGCGCAACGGACAGAGCGGAAAGCCCCGCTTTCCTGCCGTCGTGAAAGAAGTCCTGCAAGTGTCATTGTCATGCGTGCATGGCTTGCGCTTGCAGGTGTTCTTCCGGCGGCACTTGTATTCAAATGGTCTTGCCTGCCATTGCCCCGTTTGGCAAAGGTAGGGCAAGACGGTTTGAGGACAGGAAGAACGTAACAGCCGGGAATGGTCGCAGGTGCAGATTCACGTCCACCGAGTCCTGCATCCGGCGGCATTTCCGACTACCAGACAAAAACGAAAAAAGGAAATGGATAAAACGGGCTTTTCCGTTCCGCACAAGCACATAAAAGAAGTGCCCAATACGAGGGCGGTATCACTCGGTGACATCGTGGTCGTCTTGGGCTTTTCTTCGCTTGTGTCGTTTCTGAAATGGGCTTGCGCACATCAAGCCGGAAGCCGTTTTCAAAACAGGGTAACGGCAAAATCTATAAAAAACAGGTAATGATTTGGCGGTATGGGATAAAAAAGTATCTTTGCAAGTGTGAAAGAGTTGTTTGAAGCTATGAGGTAAACCGCAGCAGGTCAGAGCGTTCTGAATGTCGCCAAATCGTTACCTAAAATCTCGCACTCTTCAATTCTATTCTGTGTATCAATCAGATACAACTTTTTTGATTATCCTTTGCAAAGTTAGGACTTTTAAGGAAATAATAAAGGTGGATACCTATCTTCTCAAATTCCACGTTAGCCCGCTAACCATGCACTTTGGCGGCGTAACTATGGACTTTAGACGCGCAAAGTCCATAGTTACATTCATTCTAAATAACCCTATCGCGCGACTTTTGAAAGGCAATAAAAGAGCATTTTGGGAATAAAATGCCGAAAAGTTTTGGAGTTCAGAAGAGTTTTATTACCTTTGCAACATTAGAACCTGCCAAGCCTCTTAACAATGCTCAAATCGGCGGGTCGTTTTTTTATATACCTATATGAAAGCAAGCTTTACCAAGCCATATTCTTCTCCGGAACAAATTGTTCAGATATTAAAGCAACGTGGAATGCTTATGGATGATGAGCAAAAAGTTGTAAATTACCTGTTGAACATTGGCTACCACCGTCTTTCTGCCTATATTTATCCGTTTTACAAAAGTCCGAAGAGCAATTTGGCGATAAAAGAGGGAACAACTTTTGAGCAAGTTCTGACACTCTATCGTTTTGACAAGAAGCTGCGCATACTCCTTTTTAATGAAATTGAAAAGATAGAGGTGGCTATCCGAAGTGTATTGGCAAATATCGGATGTCAAGAGTTGAATGACAGGTATTGGATAACGAAACCGGAATATTTTGCCAATGTAGGAAAGTTCAATCAAACGTTGGCAGTCATAGAAAAGGAATTGGCTTCAAGCAAGGAAGATTACATTGAGAATTTCAGGCGCAATTATGCCGAAAGCTATCCTCCGGCATGGATGATAACGGAGGTACTTTCTTTCGGAAACTTGAACTACATCTATTCCAATATTGCCAGCAATAAGTTGATGAAAGGTATAGCTAATTATTTTGGTTTAAAGCCACAAGTATTTACTTCATGGCTGACAGTACTTGCCAATCTCCGCAATATGTGCTGTCACCATGCAAGGGTTTGGAACAGGGATTTTATGCTGAATCCGGCAGAACCACGCAATAAGAAAAGGATTTTCTACCGGCTATGTATAATCAGATATTTCCTTGCATCCGTTTCTCCTCGTAACAGCTTTAATGAAAAGATTGTCAATCTGCTGGTCCTTTTCCCTTCAATAGATATTGCGGCAATGGGATTTTGCAGGAATTGGCAAGATGAGCATTTATGGCGATAGAAAACGGTACTGAAAAAACGACGAATTTCTCTTCCGTGTCTTATTCCAGCGGGTATGTACTAAAGCGAATCAGTCTGTCACCATCTTGTTTATGAAGCAGGACTTCACTAAATACAATAGGAGGGATTACCCGAAAAGCCCCGCCACATGCGGCCAGAAGATGATGACACCCACTACGGCAGCCGTGATGGCGCATACCAGTACGGCCCCGGCGGCGATGTCCTTCACCAGTCCGGCCAATGGTTGCCGTTCGGGCGATACGAGGTCTACCAGTCGCTCTATGGCCGTGTTCATCACTTCGGCACCTATGACGAGACCGATGCACAGGCATACCAATGCCCACTCCGTGCGGCTTATGTCGAACGCCCATCCCGTGCCCGTTGCCACCACGGCCGCAACGAGGTGGAAGCGCAGGTTCTGCTCGTTCCGTGCACAGGTGCGCAGTCCGTTCCATGCATAACGAAAACTGCGGAGCTGTTTCTTCAAACTATATTTCATAACCGGCAGCGGATTAGTTACGCATGATTTGTTTCACCCCTTTCACGGCTTTCAGCTTCTTGATCAGCGATTCAAGGTGCGCCGTGTCCGAGGTCATGATGGTCATGGTACCGGAGAACAGCCCGTCGTTCGAGTCAATGCCGATGCTGCGCAGGTTGATGCCTTCTTCTTTCGATATGACGGATGTCAGGTTGGTGACGATGCCTATGTCGTCGTGGCCTACGACCCGTAACGTGATGGGGTAGAGCGCGCCTTGCGACTTGCCCGCCCAACGTGCTTTCACTATGCGGTAGCCGAAACGGGCATGCAGTTCGGCGGCGTTGGGACAGTCGCAACGGTGTATCTTGATGCCTCCCGTCACGCTGACAAAGCCGAACACGTCGTCGCCATAGATGGGGTTGCAGCAGCGTGCCAGTTTGAAGTCTATGCCCTTCAGGTTCTGATCGATGACAAGCACGTCTTCCTTGCCCGACGTCTCTGCCGCCTGTGGGGAGGGCAGGGCATAGGCTTCCGCACTACGATACAGCACTTCGTCGTGCTGGTCGCTCTCACGTTTTTGTTGTTCCAGGTAGCGGTCTATGATGTCGTTCACGTCCAGCGTGCCGTCGGCAATGCTTTGGTAGAACTCCGTCACCACTTTGAACCCCATGCGCTTAATGAGTCGCATCATGGTGCTGTCGTCATAGTCTATCTTGCGGTTGCGGAATTTCCTTTCCAGCGTTTCCTTGGCCATGTCGTGCTGCCGTGCGGCAAGTTCCTTCAATGCCTGGCGTATCTTGGTCCTGGCCTTCGAGGTGGTGACGATGTTCAGCCAGTCTTGCTTAGGCGTTTGGGCGTTCGAGGTCATGATTTCCACCTGATCCCCGCTTTGCAATTGCTGGCGTAGCTGCACGTTCTTGCCGTTCACTTTCGCCCCTGTGCATTTGCAGCCCAGGGCACTATGGATGTGGAAGGCAAAGTCGAGCACCGTGGCCCCTTTTGGCAGTTTGAACAGGTCGCCTTTCGGCGTAAATACAAACACCTCGTCTTCGTACAAGTCCAGCTTGAAACGGTCCATGGCCTCCAAGTCACTATCCGAACTTTCCAATGCTTCGCGCACGGAAGCCAGCCACTCGTCCAGCCCGCTTTCTCCCTTGATGCCTTTGTAACGCCAATGGGCAGCCAGACCTCTTTCGGCTATCTCATCCATGCGTTCGGTGCGTATCTGCACTTCCACCCATTTCCCTTCCGGCCCCATCACGGTGATGTGCAGCGACTCGTAGCCGTTGCTCTTGGGAACGGACAGCCAGTCGCGCAGCCTTTTGGGATTGGGCTGGTACATGTCCGTCACGATGGAGTAAGCCTGCCAGCATTCCAGTTTCTCTTTGTCCAACGGTGAATCGAGTATGACACGTATGGCAAACAGGTCGTACACCCCTTCGAACGGGCACTTCTGCTTCTTCATCTTCTGGTAGATGGAGTGGATGGATTTGGTGCGTCCCTTGATATGGAAGTGCAACCCGGCCTCTTCCAGCTTCTTCTGCACCGGAGCGATGAAGGCGGCGATATAACGGTCGCGCGAAGCTTTCGTCTCGTTCAGCTTTTCTTTGATATGATAGTACACATCCCGTTCCGTGTATTTCAGCGAGAGGTCTTCCAACTCCGATTTGAGCTTGTACAGACCCAGCTTGTGTGCCAACGGGGCGTAGAGGTAGGCAGCTTCGTTGGCCACCTTACGGCGTGCTTCGTCGTTCGGGCAATCTTTTATCTGGCGCATCACGTTCACGCGGTTGGCTATCATGATGAGCACCACGCGCATGTCCTCGGCAAACGAAAGCAGCAATTTACGGAAGTTCTCGGATTCTACCGTAGGACTTTTAATGTATAGTTCATTTACCCGTATCAGTCCTCTGATGATGCCTGCCACGTCTTCGCCGAAACTTTCGGCCACTTCTTCGGCAGTACTTGTTCCGAAATAGACAGAGTCGTGCAACATCAGTCCCAATATGGAAGCCCGTCTCATGCCGATTTCCTCGGCTACGATGACGGCCGTCTGCATGTCTTTGATGATGGGGTTCAACCCGAATACGTCACGCTTGATCAGATGACTCTGTATGGAATGTATGAGGTGGGCCTTCAGGTTACGGCAGTCGTTTTTGCGCAATGTTTCCCCTGATAGTTGTAAAAGTTTGCGGTATAGCGTAAAGAGCTGTTTCTTTTCCTCGACGGTGAAAAAAGCATTCGTTTCCATGATTGCGCGTTTTTATGGGCGTAAAGATAGACATTTTTCTATATGGAAATCCTTGCCGACTGGATAAATCTTGTTATCTTTGGGCATCTAAAAAAGCAAAAACAATTAAAACCATATATTATGATAACACTACAAGACAAAGAATTATTGAAAGAAAAGGGAATCTCGGAAGAAAAAATCGCCGAACAGCTGGCTGCTTTTGAGAAGGGCTTCCCTTATTTGAAACTGTATGCCGCTGCTTCTGTCGGACAAGGTATCTTGCAACCGGATGCAGACGAGCAACAGAAGTATCTTGACTCGTGGGATGCCTATATGGAAACTGGCAAAAAGGTGGTTAAGTTCGTTCCGGCTTCCGGGGCGGCCAGCCGTATGTTCAAGAATCTCTTCGAGTTCGTGGATGCTTCTTATGAAGAACCTCAAACCGATTTCGAAAAGACTTTCTTTGCCAATCTGGACAAATTCGCTTTTTATCAGGAACTGGATGCCGCTTGTCGCAAGACGACAGGAAAGACGGCGCAGGAGTTGCAAGAGGCCAAGCGTTATAAGGACATCGTAAGAAACCTGCTTTTACCGGAAGGCATGAATTACGGGGCGTTGCCAAAAGGCCTTTTGACGTTCCACAAGTATGAAGCCGGTAATCGGACTCCTGTGGAAGAACACTTGGTGGAAGGTGCGCTATATGCGGCAGGCAAGGACGGCGATGTGAATGTGCACTTCACGGTGTCGCCCGAACACAGGGCTTTGTTCCAAAAACTGGTGGATGAGCGTGCTGCTTATTATGCCGAACATTACGGGGTGAATTATGTTGTTTCCTTCTCGGAACAAAAAGCATCTACCGACACGTTGGCCGTGGATATGGAGAACCGTCCGTTCCGCGATGGCGGCCATCTGTTGTTCCGTCCCGGCGGGCATGGCGCCTTGATAGAGAATCTGAACGACCTCGATGCCGACGTTGTTTTCATAAAGAACATAGACAATGTGGTGCCTGATAAATTGAAAGGCGAGACAGTATTGTATAAAAAAATAATTGCCGGCTTGCTGGTCGGCTTGCAACAACAGGTGTTTTCTTATCTGCGCCTGCTCGACAGCGGGAAGTATACGCATGAGCAGATACTGGAAATCCTGCAGTTTGTGCAACAACATCTGTTCTGCAAGAACTTCGACATAAAGAACTATGAAGATGCCGAACTGGTAATTTACCTAAAACAGAAACTGAACCGCCCCATGCGTGTTTGCGGCATGGTGAAGAACGTAGGAGAACCGGGAGGCGGCCCGTTCCTGGCCTACAATGCAGACGGAACTGTATCGCTCCAGATTTTGGAAAGCTCGCAGATAGACATGAACGATGCAGAAAAGAAGGCGATGTTCGAAAAGGGCACGCACTTCAACCCAGTAGACCTTGTATGCGCCGTGCGCGACTATAAAGGCAACAAGTTCGACTTGACAAAATATGTGGATAAGGCGACCGGATTCATTTCCCACAAGTCCAAAAACGGTAAAGACTTGAAGGCTCTCGAGCTTCCCGGCCTGTGGAACGGGGCGATGAGTGATTGGAACACCGTGTTTGTGGAGGTACCTTTGTCTACCTTTAACCCGGTGAAGACTGTGAACGATTTGTTAAGGTCGCAACACCAATAATGATGCGGCGTGCATAAGATATTGCCCCCGAAGGCGTTTATCATGCTTTTGGGGGCATCTTGTTGTGCTTAAACCACTAACTATTATCATTACTAATGGATATCCATCAGCAAATTAAAGACATCAAGACGCAACTGCGCCTTTCCATGAACGGGGCCGCATCACAAAGCATGCGTGAGAAGGGGCTGGTTTATAAACTGAATTTCGGTGTAGAATTACCCCGTATAAAGGATATAGCTTCACGCATCCCTAAGAATCATGAGTTGGCGCAAGCTTTATGGAAAGAAGAAATCAGGGAATGCAAGATTCTGGCGGGCATGTTGCAGCCCGTAGATAGTTTTCTTCCGGAAATTGCCGATATCTGGGTTGAGTCCATGCACCATATGGAGATTGCAGAACTGACATGCATGAACCTGTTTCAATATCTGCCATACGCTCCTGCCAAGTCATTGTCATGGATAGCCCTTGAGGGCGAATATTTTCAAATTTGCGGCTACTTGACCATCGCCCGCTTATTGATGAAGAAGGGAGACATGGACGATAGAGTTGCCAACGAGTTCCTCGACCAGGCCGTTGCCGCTTTTCTTGATGGAGATTATGCCATACGCAACGCTTCGGCCACTGCCATACGCCGTTTTATGCAACACAGCGAGGAGAATGCCTTCCGGGTATGCCGACGTGTGGAGGGGATGAAAGACTCTGCTGTACAGGAAGAGCAGATGCTCTACAATCTGGTGAAAGACGAGATTCCTGACTGAGACGAAAAAAACATCCTTTCCCATTTGCTTTCAAGGAAAAAGGATTAACTTTGTTCGCTGTTTTAGCATCGTTCTTGTTGAGTTATGGAAGATCAGCATGTAAAAGAGACAGTACGGCAAATATTTACGGAATATTTGAACGCGAACGGGCATCGCAAGACTCCCGAACGTTATGCCATACTCGACACGATTTATTCCATAGAAGGGCATTTCGACATCGACACGCTCTATTCTTTGATGGCCGACCAAGAGAATTTCAGGGTCAGCCGTGCAACGCTATATAATACCATCATCTTGCTTATCAATGCCCGGCTGGTCATCAAGCACCAGTTTGGCAACTCGTCCCAATATGAGAAGTGTTACAACCGTGACACGCATCACCACCGCATCTGTATCCAATGTGGGAAAGTCGTGGAGTTTCAGGACGAGGCTTTACAGCGCGCCATAGAGACTACCAAGTTGGGACGCTTTAACCTGACGCATTACTCTTTGTATATATATGGCTTGTGCAGCAAATGTGATAATGCAAATAAGAGAAAACGGAAAAAAAGTAATAATCATTATAAGAAAGAAAAATGAAAGTAGATGTACTGTTAGGATTACAATGGGGCGATGAAGGCAAAGGCAAAGTAGTCGACGTATTGACACCTCGATATGATGTGGTAGCACGTTTCCAAGGTGGACCTAATGCTGGGCATACGCTCGAATTTGAGAAACAGAAGTATGTGCTCCGTTCCATTCCGTCGGGAATTTTCCAAGGAGACAAGGTAAATATCATCGGCAACGGGGTGGTGCTCGACCCTGCTTTGTTCAAAGCTGAGGCAGAGGCGCTGGAACTCTCCGGGCACAAGCTGAAAGAACGTTTGCACATTTCCAAGAAAGCGCATCTCATTATGCCCACACACCGCATCCTCGATGCTGCTTACGAGGCGGCAAAAGGCGATTCCAAAGTAGGAACCACAGGGAAAGGCATCGGTCCGACCTATACGGACAAAGTGAGCCGCAACGGATTGCGCGTGGGTGATATCTTGCATGACTTCGACAAGAAATATGCCGCGGCCAAAGCCCGCCATGAACGTATCTTGAAGGCTTTGAATTATGAATATGACATTGCCGCTGCCGAAAAAGAGTGGTTCGAGGGAATAGAATACTTGAAGCAATTCTCCTTGGTGGACAGCGAGCACGAGATAAACCGTTTGTTGGCTTCCGGTAAATCTGTACTGTGCGAAGGTGCACAGGGTACGTTGCTCGATATAGACTTCGGCTCTTATCCTTTTGTCACTTCTTCTAACACGGTATGTGCCGGGGCTTGTACCGGACTGGGTGTGGCTCCCAACAAGATAGGTGATGTGTATGGTATCTTCAAGGCATATTGTACCCGCGTAGGCGCCGGACCGTTCCCCACGGAATTGTTTGACGCCACGGGTGACAAGATATGCACATTGGGGCATGAATTCGGCTCGGTAACGGGGCGTAAACGACGTTGCGGTTGGATCGACCTGGTGGCATTGAAGTATGCCGTCATGATAGACGGGGTTACCCAACTGATCATGATGAAAAGCGATGTGCTCGACACGTTCGAGACCATCAAGGCATGCGTGGCCTATAAGGTGAATGGCGAAGAAATAGATTATTTCCCCTTCGATATCAACGAGCATGTGGAACCTGTGTATGCGGAATTGCCAGGTTGGCAAACAGACATGACCAAGATGAAGAGCGAAGACGAATTCCCCGAAGAGTTCAACGCTTACCTCACATTCTTGGAAGACCAGTTGGGTGTGCCCATCAAGATTGTTTCCGTAGGTCCCGACCGCGAACAAACCATAGAGCGGTATACTGAAGAATGACGGTTTACAAATAAAGGTTACTAAAAAAGCGGGCGTATTTCTACATACGCCCGCTTTTTTAACCCGTAACTTTCCCTGTTTAACCAAGAAAATGCACTATTTGTAGATTCTTCTTGTTCTTTTGGCCTTTCGGGCCTATATTTGCTAAAGCATTATAATGATACAAATATGGATATCAGGAAAACAGTCATCATGATGTGTGCTGCAACTTGCATTGGCACCACAACACTTTTTGCACAAACAGAAAGAGAACTTCCCGCACCGGGAAAAGAACATTTCAAAGCTATGCCGCTCTCACCGGAAAAGCGGGCGAAACGTATTGTCAACCAAATGGATTCGCTGCTCAACCTTACACAAAAACAGTACGACAAACTGTATAAGTCCTATCTGAAGCACGAAAAACAGGTGGAGAAGAACCGTCGGCAAGGTGCCATGCCTCCTATGATGGGAGGTCCCGGAAGAGGACCGGGCATGAATCCGCCCCAAGGAGGAGGATTCGGACAGCCACCGCATGGAATGGGAATGCCGCCTTTCGGTATGGAGTCAGCGGAAGACTTGCGTGCCAAGGAAGAAAAGCAACGTAAAAAACTGGAGAAGAAAATCAAGAAGATTCTTACCCCTGAACAATATGAACTTTGGCAAAAAGAGGGTGAATACCTCATGCCCATACAGGGGAAACCGTGGGAAGCCCCTGGACCTGTAATCCCTCCTGGCATCCCGGAGAATGGATTTGCCGAGTAAATCCCTGGATTGCTGTTCATGTTTTCAAAGTCTGTCATTAGCTCCTGTAAATATGGACTTGACGGGCGTAACTATGGACTTTAGGAAGATAACTATGGACTTTGGATGCGTAACATTGCACGTCCATTATTAAAAAAGTTTTCCTCTGTACAGCGACGGCCTGCAACCCTTGCCTGCCACGCAACATAGTTCTGTACCATCGCTCCAGTAGTCGCTATCCAGCGTGAAAAAGCCGAGCTTGTCCGGCTCTGTGATAATTGTGCCATCCTTAATGTGCTGGCCGAGATATAAGAATGGAGTGATGGACGGTCGCGACTGAATGCTTACATTGCAACCGTATTTGTCTTCTATCATATCCTTGTTCCGTTGCACTTTATGTTCATCGATCGCACCTATGGCTTTCATCAACCATTCTTCTACCGTCTCATTCGGACCTAATCGGCTTTTGATGAACTCTTGCACTTCTTGATGGAAATTGACTTCCAAACCGTCGAAAGATATGATTCTTACTGCATATTTCGCCTTCGGAATGTTGAGCATAGGGTCGGAAGGCACTTCCCCCATGATGTTGCATTCGTCGATAATGGATTTCAAGATGTCAATGGTAGAGATTTCAAGTGTGTCCATCAACTCCAAGATGCCTTCCCTCAAAGAGGCATCATTCAGGTTGTCGTCTATGACGTCATTGATGGCTTGCGGCGACAGGTTGCCGAACTCCTTGATGTAGCGTATGCGCCCGGGCCGTCCCAAAAGATTCTCGTCGATATTCAGTTTGTTGGTGGTCAGGATGTACAACTTGCGTTTGTTGTTGTAAACGCCGTCTATCATTTTGAGCAGCACTTCCCGTTCATCATCGAACGTTTTTTCTGCTTCATCGATAAGAATCACGCTTTCAAAACACAAGGATTGGATGAACTCCAGCAACCCTTCCATCGGTTTGGAGATGACGATGACCGGCAGCCCGATGCGGTTGCTGAGCAGCTTGGCCGCGATGGTTTTGCCCGTACCTTTCAGCCCGTTGAATATGACGCCCAAGTTCTTGTCGCTTTGCGCGAACAATTCCGATGTCCATGTCTTGATAATCTTGTTCATGACATCCTCGTAATCGAGGTCGTATATCTTGAAATTGAACGTAAAGGTCTCGTCTATCTTTTCCAGTCCGAGTCTCTTGCTGCGCGGTTCTTCGCAGATGCGGAATATCCCGCTGCCGGGGCAAGGCAACAATGTGGCGTAACCGGGAATGGGGTAGAGTACGCCTCCGTCGTTAATCCACTTCTGCTTTTCTGCTATCCGGATGGTTTCCTTGTCCGTCTTTTTGCCCGGGTTCAAATATTCTTCTTTGTCGAGCGTGTAATATTCCAAATCTACCAGTTCGTCACGGTACGTCATGCCGCATTGCCTGTTAAGCCCTTTGTAGGTAAACCCGTTTTTGAGTGCCACCCTGCGTGAGGCATCGTTCCTGGGCAGGACGGCGATGGTGAGCATGTCGGCTTGCCGTTCATCGAACAGGTAAGCTTTCATTCTTCCCACTACCTCCGTCATGTATCCCCTTTGGCGTGATGCTTTGTGGAGGAAATAGCAGATTTCGTAATCACATCTCTCTCCAGTCGTAGTGTTTATTTTATGAGGAGTGACTTCGAATACCCCAATGGTGTGCGCGGGTTTTTCCTTTTCAGCAATGGCAAACATCAGTTGATTTTCCATTGCCCTACGTATTTTTCCTTCCGCCTCGCTTGGGGTAGTCATAGGGCGGAAGCCGGTACTCGAAGCTATCTCACGGTCGTTCATCAATGAGAAAATGCTTTGGACATCTCCTTCGTCCGGAGTCCTCAGAATCAGTCTTGCTGTGGTAAGTTCAATTTTTGCTTTCATATTCGATTTTCGTTTTGTTTTGCAAATAAAAACTCCTTGTGTGCCGAAGCACGGCACACCTTGTAAAAAGTGGAATAATTTGTAAAGAAAAAGCAGAAGTTGTGCTCCAATATGAAATAAGGAGACTTATTCGTATGCTTCCGTGAAGTCTGAAAAAGCAATAATATCGCCGTCTATATCCATGACGGTTTGCGTATATCCTTCATAGACACCATAAGATGTTGTTCCTGCCAACCTGCACAGTTTTTGCATGACAGGCTCTACTTCCTGAAATTTCTTGTTCTGGAAGGTTATGTGCATGCCATGAAACCATTCACCATCATAGAGTGTGGCATAGAATCTCCATTGGGCTTCTTGAGCGGATAAGAATTTCAATACGGCATCCAAATCCTGCTCCCCTGTTGGCAGTTCCATGCAATAACCATCGCCAAAGTGTGAATAGAAGTCTTTGACCTCCGTTAGTTCGAAATTCATGTCACTCAGGCAATTTGTAGTAGTCGGAAATCCGTTTCCAGACGCATTTGTTTTCTTGCATGGATTCCTTTTTGTCAAGCTCGAAAACACCAACAAAGCGATAGAACTTGAATCCGAGATCGTCTTCTTCGCGGAAGAAGGTGGCGCGTTTCTGATTCGTTTTCAGGAATTTCTCCACGTGTGCCTTGCGTGCGGTCTCATCCTTCTTGTTGTATTCGCGGATTACCATGCCATCGTCGGAAAGGGTATTGCTCCAAATATGGTGTACACTATTGGGACACCATACTATCTCATTTTCCCGGCCGGGAATGTCGGCACCACCCGCACGGTAGTAGCCTTTATGCTTTGCTTTGGCACCGAACACGGCAGAAGCCTCGTCTATGGTGCGCACATATTCATTGTCTTCCACTTTCAGATAGCCTTTCTTGCAATGGTAGTCTACGGATAGGGTGTTTTCGCCTTCCCATGCCCTGAAGTCTGCACCGAGTTCCTGGATTTTCTGCTTGATGAGGTTCACCACTTCCGTAACCTGCCGGTGAATGGCTTCGATG
Organism: uncultured Bacteroides sp.; assembly: GCA_944320295.1. GTDB lineage: Bacteria > Bacteroidota > Bacteroidia > Bacteroidales > Bacteroidaceae > Bacteroides. The sequence goes on along the minus strand of CALUGY010000116.1, from coordinate 17,533 downwards.
TTGTTGTCGCAGTCTATGATGATGGGGGCAGAGTGAGTTACTCTGGCTATCTCCTCATTCCGTATCCTGTCTATCTCCCGCAGTACCCCATTCTCATCTTTGTGGAAGGGCTCGTTTATTTCGATGAACATGTTGAGCTGGGGCAGGTACAAGTCGGCGAGGGCATACTTGTCCTGCGTCCTCTTTATGTACTGTTGCACGACAAACTTTACCCTGTCGTCATTCAGTTGATGCCATAGCCTGCTTATGACATACGATTCCGTCTTTTTCTTGCTGATTTTGGCAAACAGACGCTCCATGTAATCCAATTTGTAGTCCATGTTTCAAAGTCTTTAAAGGTTTATACTGCTTTCGTGGGCAATTATACCCGTGGAGGGGCCGGATGTTATCAAAAGAACATATTTTAACGTGGACTTTAACATGGGCTTGCCGCATATTCGGACCGTATTTGCAGGGGAGGGCATGGAAGGAAGAAAAGAATCCCCACCCCGGCGTGTGCCAGGACGGGGAGGGAAGGAGGTGGCGTTTACTGTGCCTGCAACTCCTTGACCGCCTGTATGAGGCGCACGAAGTCGGCAGGGTGGACATCGCCGATGTTGCCGATGCGGAAGGTGTCGGCCTGGGAGATCTTGCCGGGGTAGATGACGAACCCCTTGGCTTTCAACCCCTGGTAGAAGGCCTTGAAGTCGAACGTGTCCGCGGGGTAGTAGAAGGAGGTGATGACGGGCGACTGCTGCTCGTCGGGCAGGAGGGTGCGGAAGCCCAGCGCACGCATGCCGTCCACCAGCACGCGATGGTTCTCGCAGTAGCGGCGGTGGCGGGCGGCGATGCCTCCCTCGGCTTGCAACTCATGGAGTGCCTGCATGAAGGCACGTACCACATGGGTGGGCGAGGTGAAGCGCCACTTGCCGTGCCCCTTCTCCATCACCTGCCATTGGTCGTAGAGGTCGAGGGAGAGGGAGCGGGCCACACCCTTGCACCGCTCGAGCTGGGAGCGGCGGGCTATGACGAACCCGAACCCGGGCACGCCCTGGATGCACTTGTTCGCGCTGCTAATCAGGAAATCGATGTCGAGGGCACTCATGTCCAAGGGCACGCCGCCGAAGCTGCTCATGGCGTCGACTATCAGCACCTTGCCGTGGCGTTTCACCACGCGGGCTATCCGCTCCAGCGGGTTGAGCACTCCGGTGGTCGTCTCGCAATGCACCACGGCGACGTGGGTCACTTCCGGATGTTCGGACAGGTGGCGGTCGACGGCCTCCGGGTCTACCGGCTGCGTCTCGCTGAAGCTCAATACCGTATGCTTCAGGTGGTAATAGTCGGCAATCACGCCCATGCGCTGGCCGTACGCACCGTTGGCGGCTATCAGGAGGTGGTCTTCCGGACGGACGGCGGTGCCGAGGGCGGCCTCCACGCAGAAGGTGCCGCTGCCTTGCATGAGCACGGCGGTATAGTCGTCGGGGCGGCTGGCGGCCAGTTGCACAAGTTCCTGCCGGATGCGTTGCACGATGCCGACGTTGTACTCTTCGTCCCACGTGCACCAGTCGCTCATCATGGCTTCTTTCACCGTTTCGCTTGTGGTCAGGGGACCGGGGGTCAGTAACAAATAGGGTCTCATAGTTGTTGATTTTTTTTGAATGTTCGTAATTTTTGGTTTTTTCCCGGCGTGGCCGGAAACCGCCCGCAGAACCGGCCTTACAGCATGTTCTGGAGGGGGGCGTTGCTACGGACGTGCGCAGGTCGATGTCGCGGACGTGTGTCGGTCGGTGTCGCGGACGTGCGTAGGTCGGTGTCGCGCCCGTGTGTAGCATCGACCTCCGCACGGGCGTGATGACGGCCCTGGGACGTGTAAAGTTATTTCTTAGTTATCGGTTCATGCTTCGGTCGATGGCGTCTATCAGCATGGGCAGCTCCTCGATGGTGTCTACCACGTAGTGCGCGCCTGCGGCGAACATGCGGTAGCGCACGTCGAGCATCCGCTGGCGCAGCTCGTCGGCGGGCATGGCCTCGACTTCCCCCTCGCTCAGGCCCAGCTCGTTGCTGCCGAGCACCACGCCCACGCTCCACACGCCGGCATTCACTCCCTCGCGGATGTCGGCTATCGTGTCGCCGTACTTCAGCACGGAGTAGCGCGAGGGCACGCCGAGCTCGCACATGTTCTTGTAGACCATGTAAGGGGCGGGTCGTCCGGCGGGCAAGCCGTCGGAGGTGACGTGGCAGTCCACACGGTAGCCCCGCTCGGCGGCGGCGGGCACCACGATGTCCATCATCTCCTTTGTGTAGCCCGTGGTCGAGCCTACCTTGATGCCCTTCATGCGCAGCGCGTCTATGGTCTCGACCACCTTGCCGATGGGGCCGGAGTAATGCCGCAGGGTGGAGAAGAGCAGGCGTTGGAACTCGGCGTAGCACGCCTGGATGTCGCGCTCGTCGCAGTCTCGCCCATATCGCTGGCGGAAGGCTTCGGCCACGCGGCCGATGCGGAACAGGGCGCGTATCTCCTCAATCTTCGTAAGGCCCATGTGGGCGCGGGTCTCGGCCGCAGTCACCTCCAGCCCCAGGGACTTGAAGGCTTCGACGAACGCGGACACCGGGGCGAAGCAGCCGTAGTCGACGGCCGTGCCCGCCCAGTCCAGAATGACACATTCAATCTTTCTCATATCGCATTAGTTGTTAAGTAAATAGTTCCATTGCCAACCCCCGTCTGTTCCGGCCGGGGACTTGTCTTGCACTTGCGTGCCTGCACCAGGTAGGCCAGCGCGCCCACGAACGCCAGGCAGCACGCCAGACCGATGTACAGGCTCATCCGGTCGTAGAACGACGGCCAGTCGATGTGTGCCGCATGCATCTCCTTGAACAGCAGGAGGCCGAGCGTCCCGAGGTAGCCCACGAAGTCGATGGTGATGATGAAGAAGCCCACGTTCCCCCGCACCTTGAAGCAGGCTATGAACCGCTCGAAAAAGATGGTCTGGAAGCTCAGGTACGCCATGTCCAGGCAAAGGCTCTGGAGGAACAGCCACGTGGTGGTCGGCAAGCCCTGCCCCGCCACACCCGCGCCAAGCAGGCTCAACGTCCCCATGCCCGCGATGGAGAGGAGCAGCAACGTGCACAACACCCTGAGGTGGTTCTTCGACCAGGCCAGTATGGCAAACATGCCCAGCAGCAACAGCGTGGCCAGCCCGTCTATCTTCGCGAACGCCCACGAGGAGATGGTGTCCACGTCGACTATGCACACGATGAAGTCCTCCTTGATATCCCGCTGCACCGTCAGCAGCAGGTTGGCCCCGAACAGCAAGATGAGCAGCGGCATGAACCGCCTGAACAGCTCCCACCGCTGGTGACCGTCCAGCGTCACCCGTTCCGTCCGTGAGGCGATGTCGGCCGCCGTGGGTCGTGGCAGCCGCGTCATCACCCATCCCGTGAGGCACAACAACGGGAAGGCCACGGCACCCACCAACGCCGGCATCCAGAACTCGCTGACGTGCAGCACGTCCAGCGTATACAGTCCCAGAGACTTCGCCACGCCGGAACTGAGAGCCATGCTCACGCCCATGATGCTTGCCAGGATGTCCGTGGTCCTCCTCCCTTCCAGGAAACTGAAGAGCACTCCCCACATGCACCCCAGCGACAAGCCGTTCAGGTAAAGCGCCATCACGTTATACGGCAAGGGCAACATGCCGAACGCCACCAGCGACACCTCCGACAGCCCCGCCGACAGGATGATGAACTTCAGCCGTCCCTCCGGCCGCAGCTCGGATATGTATTTGATGCCTAAAAGCTTGGCACTCACGTAGCCCAGCAGCTGTATGATGCTTACGGCCACCTTATAGTCCATGCCGCACACCTGCAATCCCTCGAACTCCGCCGCCGTAAAGGGCTTGCGCAAGGCATATACCAGCGAGTAGGAGAGCAAGGCCGTGCCCCCGGCCCACAACACGAAAAGCCAGTCGGGCATCGAAGCTCCCACCCGCTTTCTCACATTGAAGTATGTCTTAGCCGAAATGTTCATGATAACCTTTCTTTTCCTGATTCCGGCGCAAAAGTAGAGGCCATGCCACGGGGCGGCAATGAATAAGACAGGAATCATAACCCCGTAACAATTCAGCAACATTCATGAAACACGGATATCACCGGATTGAAACAACATTGTAACACGAAGTCTGCCTCGGTTAGGGAGAATTGTAAGTATCTTCGCGGGAAATTTCTCGGACTATGGAAGAGCTGAAGGAAATATACGACCGTATGGCCTTTTTACGGCAGAAAGGCATCAAGATGAAGGATATGGCCGAGAAGGCCGGCTTCTCGCCCAGCGTGCTGTCCGCCATTTACACCACCGTGTTGCCCGCCTACTTCAAAAACAAAGACAAGGGGCAGGACGAGGACGAAGCGCTGAACAATGCCCTGGTGTGGGTGAACAACGTCTCCAAGAAGAAGCTGCTCGGTTCGCTCGCCACCCTAAAAAGCGCCCTTTTTGCCATGGAGGCCGTTCCCCGGATAGTTTCGGAGGAAGACGCGCACAATCCCTTCCTCGCCCAACTGGAGGGCCGGATGCGCGACACGGTGAGCTACATAGCCGGCTACAGCGGCATATACCTGAGTTACAGCATTTCCTCCGGCAGCCGCAGCCTGAAGATAGAACCCTACCTGATAGCCCCCGCCGAGAACGGGAACTATGTGGAGGTGGGGCATAACAACGCCTACGGTGTTACCCATTGGGGCACGGCCTTGATGAACGGCTTCAGCCACCTGTACCTGATGTTCAACGAGAACCGTCCACCGCAACTGGCCCTGTTCCACATTTGCCTCAAACTTCCCATGTACGACCGTCCGCCTTTCCTGCGCGGCCTGTACACCTGCATGGACTACAACCATAATCCCGTGGCACGGCGCATCCTCTTTGTCAAACACTCGGACAGCGTGGCCCGCGAAGACTTCCTGAAACTAAAAGGCGAACTGAAAGCCCCCGAAGTGCTGGATGAAAAGGAAACCGCCTACTACGACTACACCTGCCAACCGGAAGACATCATCCGCATGTGCAACATCCCTTCTCCCCAAATGACGGATGAAGACCTGATTGTCGAGAAGAAAATCTTGTCGATGTAAATGGCATGACCACGGAACATGTTTCAGCCGTGGGCCGGACATGTTTGGCTTGCGGACGTGACATATACGAAGCACGCCCGCAACATGTCCAGTATTGAGGCGCGTAACTATGGACTTTAGAATTTGCGTATGGTTTTGAACAAGGATCGGCGTTAAGTTTTTATGTTGTAAATTTGCAATAAGGGTAATTGGTACAACCTAAGAAACTGCCATAACGTCCTTGCCGTTGGACTAAACGTCCTCCGCATTTAGGGCAAATTCCATTATTAATTGCATCTCTTGTTTGACAAATATGTTGATTGATATTTTCAATATGTTTCTTTCTAATTCCTTTACCAGCTATATTTATAGAGTTCAATAAATCTATTAGCCCTTCAATTTCTGATTCATTTATAATCGGAGTTGTATAGCTATATATTAACCTTTTAAGCTGTGATGAATATATGACAAAACCCTGGGTATTACATTTGAGTATAGCCCCCCTTAAAAACACAATGACAGGAACAAATTTGCCAATAGGTAGGGCAAATGCATCTTGAAGTGCTCTTACATGGGAATAATTTTGTTTCAATGGATTCTGGAAATAGTATTTATGCCCATACATACTCTTCACCCATTGTTTAGATTTGTCTGAGCCATAAATCCAGCCGGTATAATTTTTTGTCTCAATAACAAAGATGCCATAAACGGATATAACCACATGGTCAATTTGGACAGACTTGTTGCCTTGCCTCAGATATATATTATTGAAAGAATGATAATTCTCTGGCAATGATTTGAGAATTAAAGAAACCTTTGTTTCTCCATATTTCCCACGGATCTTTGCCCGGTTCAGTCTTAGGTAAACAACGAGTATAAAGAATGTGACAATTGATAATATAATCAAGACGGGATCCATAATACATATGTCTTTATAGGAATAATTTAAATGTGAGGCCCAGAATGATTTTTAATTCCCTTTTACAAGTGTGACTATCTATAGATTATTCTTCGTACCCTTCCTCCCATACTTCATTTCCTCCCCATTCTCGTCATACTGCTTACGCTTACCAGTAGGTAGACCAGTCAGAGTAATCCGGACAACGGCGGTGCGGTGCAGGCTACGGCATATTGCTTCATTAAAAGCATCCATGTGCTTGGGCAGGAAACGCTGACTTATTGCCCGTAGGGCTTGTACCTTTTCCTCGGTACTCGTCACCAATTCGGCTTTCCCGAAAGCGATGGCGGAACGATACTGAAGCGTGAACGAATTGTCCTTGGGACCGACGGTAGGCTGACACTTGGTGACAGCAGAAAGGCATACCTCCGGGTAGGCCGCTATGGCGTCGAGCTTGTCGCCTTCGAGGGCGCAATGGAAATACCACACTTCATTGCTTGTGCAGGCCAATGAGAGAGGTACACCATAGGCCGTGCCGTCCGGACGGGTAAAACTTACGGTGATATAAGGGGCCTTACGCATTATCTCCAAAGCCCATTCGCTATCCATTTCCCTGCTTGCTTTTCTCATAATTGCTTGTTTCTGTTACGGGCAAAAATACGAAAATTGCACATATCATGAAGCATATACCGGGCAGTTTATATCCGGTATATTGCACCCAGTAGGATTCCTGCCGAATTTTTCCTGTATTTAAGCGGGTTTTCGTATTTTTGTAACTCATTATGCGCAAGAAGAATTTGGAATGAGAAAAGCCGTCCTCCATATACTGCTTTGTGTTGTAGCATTGCTTGCTGTGTCTTGTTCGTCTACCAAATATGTACCGGCCGGGGCTTATTTGCTGGATGACGTGCGCATACAAACGGACAATAAGGAAGTAAAACCTTCGGCATTGTCGGTGTATGTCCGTCAAAAGCCAAATTCCAAATGGTTTAGCCTGATAAAGACACAACTTTATATATACAACTGGTCGGGGAGAGACTCTACACGTTGGATAAACCGCACGTTACGCAATTTAGGCGATGCTCCTGTGATTTATAGTGAGAATGAAACCCAACGTACGATAGACGAAATGACCAAGGCTGTGCAAAACATGGGGTATTGGGGCGCCACGGTGTATACTTCGACCAAAATCAAGAAGAAGAAACTAAAGTTGACCTATCGTGTCCGGACAGGAAAGCCGTACATGGTGCGTGACATACACTATGATGTGGCTGATAAACGTATTGCGGAGTACTTTGCGCAAGATTCCACGTCCTCCCTTTTGTCTCCGGGAATGTATTTCGATGCCAATGTGCTCGATGAAGAGCGCCAACGCATCACCACCTTGTTGCAACGGAACGGTTTTTATAAATTCAACAAGGAGTATATCAGTTACACGGCAGATACGGTGCGCAACTCTTACCAGGTGGATTTGACGTTGCATTTAGCTCTTTACAGGGCGGCAAAGGATGCACCGTTGCAGGAACATCCGCAATATACCATCAACAAAGTGGGGTTTATCATGGATTATGACGCCATGAGTTCGTCGGCATTGGAGGGTATCCGTGTTAACGACTCCATACATTATCACGGGTATCCCATTTATTTCCAGGATAATTTGTATTTACGTCCTAGGATATTGATAGATAACTTGCGCATTTCCCCGGGACAGTATTACAATGAGCGTGGCGTGCAAAACACGTATTCCCGATTTGGTCGCTTATCGGCATTGAAATATACCAATATCCGTTTCTTTGAAGTGGAAAACAGCGATACGCCCAAGCTCGATGCGTATGTGATGTTCACTAAAAACAAATCCAAGTCCATCGCGCTCGAACTGGAGGGGACGAACTCTGCCGGCGACCTTGGTGCGGGGGCATCCGTATCCCTGCAACACCGCAATCTGTTCAAGGGTTCCGAAGCGTTCATGTTCAAGGTCAGGGGAGCATATGAGGCTGTTTCCGGTTTGCAAAACACCTCGCAGAATCAGAACTACATGGAGTTCGGAGCGGAAGCCACCATCAATTTCCCCCGTTTCCTGTTCCCATTCCTTTCCAGTAACTTCAGGCGCAGGATTTCGGCATCCACGGAGTTCGGCCTGCAATACAACTACCAGATGCGCCCGGAGTTTACCCGCATTGTGGCTTCTACCGGATGGAGCTATAAATGGGGTATGCAGCGGCAACGTTCGCAACACCGCATAGACTTGCTGGATATCAACTACCTGTATATGCCATGGATTGACCCGGAATTCAAGCGGGTGTATCTGGACCAAGAAGAAAACTACATCTTGAAGTATAACTATGAAGACAGGCTCATTGTGCGTACCGGATACAGTTATACCTACAATAGTTCGGGAAATGCTTTGATGAACAACACGCTTTTGGGCAATACCTATACCATACGCTTCAACTTCGAGTCGGCAGGAAACGTGCTTTACGCTTTGGCCAAAGCTGTCCGGATGCGGAAGAATTCCAATGGTGAATACACGTTGCTGGACATACCATTCGCACAATACATCAAGGCAGACATAGACTTCGCAAAAAACATTGTGATAGACAATCGCAACTCTTTGGCATTCCACATTGGTGCAGGTATCGCCGTGCCCTACGGCAATGCTTCCGTGGTGCCGTTTGAGAAACGCTATTTTTCCGGCGGCGCCAATAGTGTGCGTGGTTGGTCCGTGCGCGATTTGGGTCCAGGTTCTTTTCCCGGCGACAACAACTTCCTTAACCAGTCCGGCGACATCAAGTTTGATGCGAGCATCGAGTACCGTACCCGCCTGTTCTGGAAGTTCCGGGGTGCCGCGTTTATCGACGCAGGCAACATCTGGACGCTGAAGGAGTATGCCGAACAGCCTGGCGGCAAATTCGAGTTCAATAAATTCTATAAACAAATAGCCGTGTCATATGGCTTGGGAATACGCCTTGACCTGGACTTCTTTGTGCTTCGTTTCGATGGAGGCATGAAGGCCATCAACCCGGTATATGAGAGCGGCAGGCTGCGCTATCCCATCATCCATCCCAAGTTCAGCCGCGACTTTGCCTTCCATTTCGCCGTCGGCTATCCGTTCTGATTCCGCTGCGAAGGACAAAAAATAACGGGACACCGGTTTATCCGATGTCCCGTTCCTTTCACATAAAAATGTCTTCCGGCTTATTTTGCTGCAAAATACGTATTTGTCATTGTCAGTTGGCGAGCTGTCGATACACCTTGTTCGTCGAGTGTCACGGTCAAGTCTTCACCATTAGGCAATGTCATTTGTGCCGTTCCATCGTCGTTTATTTTCAGCAGTTCAGTAGTTACACCTTCAGAGGTGACATTCCACGTGCTTGTGGCGGCATCATAGAGCAGTTGCATGGAGGTTTCTTCTCCTTCTTTCGTAATGGAATAACCATTTTCCAAAGTCTCTACCAAGTAATTACCGTCTTCTCCTTTCACTTTCTTCACATCGCCGATACTTGCCATCGGATTGCTTCCGCTCCAGAATTCAATGGAGTTGATGACCAATGCGTCGGCCATGTAGCAGACACCATATACGGGAATGATGTTGAATGCCAAGAATACAAGCTCGTTAACAGCTTTGTTGCCAATGCTTTGATTCCAATTTACAAGTCTGCTGTGCAAACCAAACGACCCGATGCATGAGCTGCAAAGAAATGCCCCGCATACCATGAGGGTCGCTGCCATTTTCAAATTACCTTTTTTCATAAGACATAGTTTTTTAGTTATGATATTGAGCAAAACTCTATGTTTGTCGGTTTCAAGATATGCAAATGTAGCTTTTTCTTTTTTAGAACGGATAACATTTTATTAAAAAATGCTGTTCGGAGCATGATTTATGCCGTATTGCCAAGTTGGATGGAAGGAGGAATGAGAGATAAAGGGCCGCCTATTGCGAATTTCATATTATCCGTAAACCAACGTGTAGCATTCTAAAGTCCATTTTGAGCGCGCTAACTATGGTAGTTAGCGTCGTAACTATGGACTTTGGAAACGCGGAATACCACATTGAGATTATGTGTTTAAAAAAGCAAGGCGTAACGGGAAATACCCGCTACGCCTTGTACCTTATCATGTCTTTTATGTGACTATTTTATAATGTCTAAGGCTTTGAAACATTTTGTAAGTTTCTCCACAGCATAGTCCACCTGCTCTTTAGTATGTGTGGCCATCAAGGCTACCCGTACCAGCGTGTCTTGCGGGGCACATGCCGGAGGAACTACCGGATTGATGAAGATGCCTTCGTCGAAAGCCAGCTTCGTCACGGTAAATGTCTTGTCCGTGTCGCGTATGTAGAGCGGGATGATGGGCGACTCCGTATCGCCAATCTCGAATCCTGCTTCACGGAAACGTTTCAAGGCATAGTTGGTCGTGTCCCACAAACGCTGTATGCGTTCGGGTTCCGACTTGATGATGTGCAACGCCTCACGGGCGGCAGCCGTAGCGGCCGGCGTGCTGCTGGCTTGGAATATGTAAGAGCGTGCATTGTGGCGCAGCCAGTTGATGACCTCTTTGTCTCCAGCCACAAACCCGCCGATGGAAGCCAGCGATTTGCTGAAGGTTCCCATAATCAAATCTACATCTTCGGTCACGCCGAAGTGGTCGCACACGCCACGGCCTTGCTTGCCGAACACGCCCAAGCCATGGGCCTCGTCCACGTAGATACTTGCATTATATTTCTTTTTCAAACGCACAATTTCCGGCAGCTTGGCCAAGTCGCCTTCCATGGAGAATACGCCGTCCACTACAATGAGCTTTACGGCATTGGGTTCGCACTTCTGGAGCTCCTTTTCCAGGGCTTCCATGTCATTGTGCTTGTACTTCAGTTGTGTTGCAAAAGACAGGCGTCTTCCGTCTACGATGGAGGCATGGTCGCGGTCATCGCAAATAATATAATCGCCGCGTCCCACCAACTGGGGGATGACCCCTTCGTTAACGGTGAAACCGGTGGAAAAGCAGAGAGCTTCGTCTTTCCCCACAAATTCTGCCAGTTCTTTTTCCAGTTCGACGTGTATGTCGAGCGTACCATTCAGCAGTCGTGAACCGGCGCATCCTGTTCCGTATTTGTCTGTAGCGGCTTTTGCGGCATCGATAATCCGCTGGTCGTACGTAAGTCCCATGTAGGCATTGGAACCGAACATCAGAACTTTTCTGCCATCCATCATCACTTCCGTGTCCTGATGGCTGTCGATTGTGCGGAAATAGGGATATACGCCTTTGGCCATGAATTGTTGTGGCAGGTCGTATTGCGCAAATTTGTCTTGTAGTAAACCCATGAAATATCTTTATATTTGTTAGATTAACGGTCGTGCTGCCTTTTTTCTGTCCGGAAGCCCGTTAAAAACAGCGTGCAAAGATAGGAAAATAAGCTGTGATATGTGCTATTTGTATAAAAAAAACTCATTCTACATGATGAAAAGGTTGTGAAGCATAAGATTATTATTATTTTTGTATTACATTTATCCTTCGAAATACAATTTTGCATGGACAACGAGAAAAAACAGATAGCATTCATTGTAAATCCTAAATCCGGGACTCAGGATAAACAAGATATATTGCAATGGATTAGTGAAAAGATAGACAAAGAGAAATATGCTTTCGACATTTTTTACACACAATATGCAGGACATGCAACGGAAATAGCCAAACAAAAGGCCGACGAAGGCATATATGCCGTAGTGGCCATAGGGGGGGACGGGACGATAAACGAGATTGCCCGTTCGTTGATACATACCGGCACGGCTCTTGGAATCATACCTTGTGGTTCGGGTAATGGCTTGGCCCGCCATTTACATATTCCTTTGGAACCTTATCATGCCATAGATGTTTTTAACGAAGGACAGACAATAACAATAGACTATGGTACAATAAATAATATTCCCTTTTTCTGTACTTGTGGCGTAGGATTCGATGCTTTCGTGAGCCTTCAATTTTCCAAGGCGGGCAGGAGGGGGGCTTTAACCTATTTGGAAACAACGTTACTGGAATGCCTGAAATACCGTCCGGAAACTTATGAACTGGAGATTGACGGAAGTGCATCGCGCTATAAGGCATTTCTCATTGCTTGCGGGAATGCCTCGCAATACGGAAACAATGCATATATCACTCCCCAGGCCACTTTGGATGATGGATTGTTAGATGTCACTATATTGGAACCATTTACTGTGCTTGATGTCCCCGCCTTGTCATTTCAGCTGTTTAACAAGACAATCGATCAAAATAGCCGAATCAAGACTTTCCGTTGTAAAAAACTGAACATTCACCGCAATAAGTCAGGGGTAATACACTACGATGGCGACCCGGTGATGATGGGTGAGGATGTAGAAGTGGAAATCAAGCAAAAAGGGTTGCAAGTGATAGTGCCCCGGAACGTCGGAAACAAATCGCTGAACATGCCGACCTTGTTACGCAAGGCACAGTTCTATTTTAATGGCCTGAAGCAAATAAATGAAGGTATTTTGGACGATATCGCGACCAAAAACAGACAATTACTGGATATGGGAAAGAGGCAGTTCAAGAAGAATCCGAAATGAGACAGGAGGAAGCATCTTGCCAAAAAAAAGTCCTTTTGTTTGCCTCGGCATTCTTCTTTCATTACTTTTGCAGCCACATTTGTCTTTCGTAATGAAATAACTATATAGATTGGTATATTATGTATAGGACACACACCTGTGGAGAACTTCGTATCTCCAATATTAATCAAACAGTAACATTGGCCGGATGGGTGCAACGCAGCCGCAAAATGGGAGCAATGACTTTTGTGGATTTGCGCGACCGGTATGGCATTACGCAGTTGGTATTTAACGAAGAAGTGAATGCAGATCTTTGTGAACGTGCCAACCATTTAGGCCGTGAATATGTCGTTCAGGTTACGGGTATTGTAAACGAACGCTTCAGTAAGAACAAGAATATTCCAACGGGCGATATAGAAATCATTGTTTCGGAGTTGAATGTCCTGAACACTTCGCTTGTTCCGCCTTTCACTATTGAAGACAATACGGATGGAGGAGACGACCTTCGCATGAAGTACCGCTATCTGGATTTACGCCGGACTGCGGTACGCAAGAACTTGGAGTTACGCCATAAGATGACTATCGAAGTCCGTAAATACCTTGACAGCAAAGGCTTCATCGAGGTGGAGACCCCCATTCTCGTAGGGTCTACGCCGGAAGGCGCGCGCGACTTCGTAGTACCCTCACGCATGAACCCGGGACAGTTTTATGCCTTGCCTCAAAGCCCGCAAACGCTGAAGCAGCTCCTGATGGTATCCGGGTTCGACCGCTACTTCCAAATAGCCAAGTGCTTCCGAGATGAAGACTTGCGTGCTGACCGTCAACCGGAGTTCACCCAGATAGATTGCGAGATGTCTTTCGTGGAGCAAGACGATGTCATCAACCTGTTCGAGGGCATGGCCAAATACCTGTTCAAGGAAATCCGCGGGGTGGAACTGACCGAACCGTTCCTGCGCATGCCATGGGCCGATGCCATGAAGTATTATGGTAGCGACAAGCCCGACCTCCGCTTCGGCATGAAGTTCGTCGAACTGATGGATGTCCTGAAAGGATATGGCTTCTCCGTGTTCGACAATGCCGCATACATCGGCGGCATCTGTGCGGAAGGGGCGGCACACTACACCCGCAAACAACTGGATGCGTTGACCGACTTCGTGAAGAAGCCTCAGATAGGTGCCAAAGGGATGGTATATGCCCGCGTGGAGGCCGACGGCAACGTGAAGTCGAGCGTGGACAAGTTCTACACGCAGGAAGTGCTGCAACGGATGAAAGACGCCTTCGGTGCCAAGCCGGGCGACTTGATACTGATATTGAGCGGCGACGATGCCATGAAGACCCGCAAGCAGCTCTGCGAACTGCGTCTGGAGATGGGCAACCAGTTAGGACTCAGGGACAAGAACAAGTTCGCCTTGCTGTGGGTGGTGGACTTCCCCATGTTCGAGTGGAGCGACGAAGAGAACCGCCTGATGGCCATGCACCATCCTTTTACCCATCCCAAGAACGAGGACATTCCCTTGCTGGACACCGACCCGGCTGCCGTAAGGGCCGATGCCTACGACATGGTGTGCAACGGCGTGGAACTGGGCGGCGGCTCCATCCGTATACACGACGCGCAGCTGCAGGCCAAGATGTTCGAGATACTGGGCTTCACGCCGGAACGGGCGCAAGAGCAGTTCGGCTTCCTGATGAACGCCTTCAAGTATGGCGCGCCGCCCCACGGAGGTCTGGCATACGGGTTGGACCGCTGGGTGAGCATCTTTGCCGGGCTGGACAGCATCCGCGACTGCATCGCCTTCCCCAAGAACAACAGCGGGCGCGACGTGATGCTCGATGCGCCGTCGGCACTCGAACCCAAGCAGCTTGACGAGTTGTGCCTGACGGTGGCCGAGAAGAAAGCATAATACTTATATACTATTCAGGGAGGAAAGGCGCGCCAATGCCCTTTCTCCCTTCACAATCCCAAAAATCCCCCTCTGACTGGTGAGAACATCCACAAGAATATTCCGGTTCGCGACCATCGGCACGGCCAATGCCTTGATCATGGCTCTCACCGTGTGGCTGATGATGGACGAGGCAGGCATCAACTACCTGCTGTCCAACGTGACTGCCTACATCGTGGCGCAGACGCACAACTTCCTCTGGTGCAAATACTGGATATTCCCTTCAGACAAAAAGGGCAACACCTGGCGGCAGGCGTTGCTCTTCTCCATTGCTTTCGGGCTGGCCTACGTGGCCCAGTTCCTGTTCCTCGTCGGGATGGTGGAGGGGCTGGGGCTTGACGAGTACCTGGCCCAGTTCCTCGGCCTGTTCATCTACGGGACGGTGAACTTCCTGTTGAACCGCAAGGTCACGTTCCGTTAACGGCCTCTCCCCTTATCATCGGCCCTCAGTCTATGAAGCGCTTCACCAGTTCGTCGTAGGCGTCTATGCGGCGGTCGCGCAGGAAGGGCCACCAGCGGCGCACGTTCTCCGAGCGCTGCATGTCTATCTCAACTACCATGGTTTCCGGGGCGTCGTTCCCGGCTTGTGCCAGCAGCTCGCCTTGCGGGCCGGCCACGAAGCTGTTGCCCCAGAAGAGGATGCCACCCGTCTGTCCGGAAGGGTCGGGCTCATGGCCTACGCGGTTGACGCTGACCACGGGCAGGCCGTTGGCCACGGCATGGGCGCGCTGTATGGTGACCCAGGCATCGAGTTGGCGGGCCTGCTCCTCCGGGGTGTCGGTGCTCTCCCAGCCGATGGCGGTGGGGTATATCAGTATCTCGGCGCCCTTGAGGGCCATGAGGCGGGCGGCTTCGGGGTACCATTGGTCCCAGCAGACGAGCACGCCGAGCTTGCCGAGGGAGGTCTGTATGGGCTCGAAGCCCAGGTCTCCGGGGGTGAAGTAGAACTTCTCGTAGTAAGCGGGGTCGTCGGGGATGTGCATCTTGCGGTACTTGCCGGCCAGGCTGCCGTCGGCATCGAACACGACGGCGGTGTTATGGTACAGCCCGGGGGCGCGCTTCTCGAACAGGGAGGTGACGAGCACCACGTGGTGGGCGGCGGCCAGCTCGGAGTAGAAGCCGCACGAGGGGCCGGGGATGGGTTCGGCCAGGTCGAAGCGGGAGGTGTCTTCCGTCTGGCAGAAGTAGGGGGTGTTGTGCAGTTCTTGCAGCACCACCAGTTGCGCCCCGTGGGCGGCACAGGAGGCTATGCCCTGTGCCAGGTTCATCAGGTTGTCGTGCAGGTCGGGGGTGTTGGCTTGCTGCACGATGCCTACTTTCAATGTCTTTGCCATCATATCGTTGTTGTTTAGGTGTTTACTGGATGACGCCGGCGGGGTACTGCATGGTGACGCAATGCAGCGAGCCGTGCTGGCGGATGAGGGGCCGGCAGTCTATGCCGACGACCTCCCTGCCGGGGAAGGCCTGGGCGAGCACCTGTGCGGCCTGCCGGTCGAGCGGGGGCTGGCCGTAGGTGGGGTAGAGCACGGCGTCGTTCATGATGAGGAAGTTGGCGTAGGTGGCGGGCAGCCGCTGGCCGTCTTCCACAATGGGCCGGGGCAGGGGGAGGGGCAGCAGGCGGTAGGGTTCGCCCTCCAGCGTGCGGAAGGTGCGGAGCTGCTCCTCCATGAGGCGGAGGGCCTCGTGATGCTCGTCCTGCGGGTCGGTACATTGCACATAGGCGATGGTGCCGGGGTCGCAGAATCGGGCCAGCGTGTCCACGTGGCTGTCCGTGTCGTCGCCGGCCAGGTAGCCGTGGTCGAGCCAGAGGACGCGCCGGGCGTGCAGGGTGGAGCAGAGGTATTCCTCAATCTCCACGCGGTTGAGCTGTCCGTTGCGGTTGGGCGAGAGCAGGCATTCGCTGGTGGTGAGCAGGGTGCCCGCGCCGTCGCTCTCTATGGAGCCGCCTTCGAGCACGAAGCCCAGCCGGTTGACGTACCGCCCGCGGAAGCACCCTGCCTCGAAGCAGCGGCGGGTGACGCGGTTGTCCTTGTCGGCGGCAAACTTCAGTCCCCAGCCGTTGAAGGTGAAGTCCAGCAGCGCCGGCCCGTCGGTGTCGAGCAGCGTCAGCGGGCCGTGGTCGCGCGCCCAGGTGTCGTTCGTGTCGCAGCGGGTGAGGCGCACGTTGGGCATGTGCACGCCGTTGTCCTCCAGCCGCTTGCGCACTTCTTCGGGGTAGGGGGTGACCACGAGGAGCCGTTCGCGCAGGGCTATCTCGCGGGCTATGCGGGTGAAGCACTCCTCCACCTCGTCCAGCATCCCGGCCCAGTCCGTGTCGCGGTGCGGCCAAGTCAGTTGCACCCCGCTCTGCCATGCCCATTCGGCGGGCAGGTGGGGGTGTCGCTCCTCCGTCTGGAAGGGCATGTCGCGCCCTATGCGCACCTGGAAGTCGCGGCGCGTGGACGAGTCTTGCGTAAGGGTGGCTATGTATCCCATGTCTGTATGTATATATAATATGTGTATCGGTCTTGTGGCGGCAAAGATAGGGCTTTTCCGCGGAACGGCCCTCATGCGGGGGGCGGGAAAATGGCTGGGCGGCCTCCCCTGCGGGGAATTTCCGTGCATAAAGGCTTGGGCAGGACGGGGATTTTCACTACATTTGCGGGGAGGAAGAATATCCACCGTATCGGAGGCTTCATGTCCGATAGGGTGGAGGCGAAAACTCGACTACTGTCGAGGCAGTCTGTCGACTACTGTCGACATGGGTTGTCGACTACTGTCGAGGAGGCTTGTCGACTACTGTCGACATTCCGGCTCCACCAAGGTAGATATTTCATCTCCGATATATAGGAATATAATGGTTAACTATATTAAAGAAAAGATTAACTATGGCTGTTAAGTATAAGTTAGTAGAGACAAGAATCGAGCCTGCGAGCAAGAACTCGCCCAAGAAGTGGTACGCCCGCACCCGCAGCTCTGCCCCGCTGCCGGTGAAGGCCATGTCCCGTGCCGCCACGCGCAACACCACGCTGGCCCCCATCGAGCTGGAGGCCGCCCTCGACCTGCTGGCCAACTTCATCCCC
>CALUGY010000115.1 GCA_944320295.1 uncultured Bacteroides sp. | reverse complement strand
TAACTTTACTGACGTTGTTGTGCAGAATAGTTAATCTTCAATGCATAAGCCTTACGCAACGCCTCCTTGATGTCAGTCACAATACCCATCTTGGTATCCTTGTCAACTTTCAAAGAAACTTGCATCAACGGTTGATCAGACTCCTTCATACTAGCACGTTCACCAATAATGTAATCTTGAATCTCACTCGTTTCTGCAAAAGCGTCATTCAACTGGATACGACTCTCATCACCCAATTTCTTACGGAATTCCGCAGTAGGTTTCCCTACATAGATGAATGTAACCAAAGACTTCTTTTCCAGTTTTTCCAATTCAGTAGCCTGCGGAACCTTAAACTCAACCTTTAATGTAACTTCACGCATAGTTGTCACAATCATGAAGAAGAACAACAACGTAAAGATAAGGTCAGGCAGAGAAGAAGTGTTCAGCGTAGGCATTCCACGCTTACCTGTGTTATTAAACTTTCCCATTACTTCTTGTCTCCGTATGATTTAGGTTCTGCCTCAGATATCTTCTGAGGATAAATTTTACGTATAGCTTCCTGCTGTACTTCATCCAAATCTGCATAATTCTTACCCCATTTCTGTTGAGCGGTCTCATCACGCAACTCATTATAAGCGGCAACAAGTTCGTTCTGTACAGAAATATATGCCTGATATGAAGTACCACGGTCACAACTTAATGAGATCACATGATTCTTCGTTACCATCATATCGCCAAAGAAAGGCACATTCATAGGATGCTTTTCCGGCATTTTGCTATCATCCATCGGATTTGCGATGAATTCCTTTGCTTTCCGACGTATGTCATGAATAGTCATGTATTCTCCATTGCACATTAACTCATCGTTAAAGTTCAATCTAACTACCAAAACATTACGCTCTTTCAACTTAACATCATTATTCGCCTGTTGGTTCGGATCTGGTGGTGGAGGCAACTGCCTTGCCAAACCACGATCCGTATCCATAGATGTCGTAATTAAGAAGAAAATAAGCAGCAAGAAAGCAATATCAGCCGTTGAACTCGAGTTGATCTCAGGGACTCCTCTTTTCTTTCTAGCCATCTTTCTCTAATTATTTAAATTTCTTAGCAATTCCGAATCCAACAATTGCCACAATAATCACAGCAATTTGGATATAGATGGTATACAAGAACATGTCTGTTAGCTTCAACCAGAATGGTACATTCTCAGTACCCTCATATCCCGGCAAAACTAATGCTTCTCCACTACCAGCTGCCCAAGAAGCAATCATGATAACGACCAGCAAGAAGAAACCCAACAAGGATTTTATCGTGGCCTTAGGAGAATCCATGAAACTTGAAACCAATTGAGCGACAGCAGCTACTACAGTAACAGCCACCATTATACCAAACAATATATACATCCAGTAAATAAGTGTATCTGTCTGTGCAGGCTGCGATATTGCCGGGTCTGAAACAACCCGCTGGTCAACAGGCGCCTCTCCACCAAAGAAGAACAGGCACAAGATAATGAGTGTTACAGCGAGCATTGCATATAGCGCCGCACCTGAAACATTTTGTATTCTAAATTTCTTCATATCGCAGAATAAATTTCTTATTTCTTGTATTTCAAATCGTATTTAATAACCATATCCAACAATGTCACAGAAGAATCTTCCATTTCACTAGTCAAAGCTTCAATCTTAGACAAGATATAGTTATAGAATACTTGCAGAATCAAAGCGGCAATCAAACCAAAGATCGTAGTAATCAAGGCAACTTTCATACCACCAGCTACGACCGTCGGAGAGATATCACCTACCTGTTGAATCTTATCGAATGCTTGCACCATACCGATTACAGTACCCAAGAATCCCAAAGACGGAGACATGGCGATAAACAGCGTAATCCAAGAGCATCCTTTTTCCAAATAACCGGCCTGCACACCACCATAAGACACTACAGACTTTTCAACAACATCTACGCCTTGATCAAGTCTCATTAAACCTTGATAATAGATAGAAGCAACAGGACCTCTTGTATTACGGGCAATATCCTTGGCTGCTTCAACATCACCCTTTTCCATTGCAGCTTCAATAGAAGCAACGAATTTCTTCGTGTTAATTTCAGACAAGCTCAGATAAATAATACGTTCAATGCAGAATGCAAGACCAATCACCAATGCGATGGCGATCCAACTCATGAAGAAAGCGGAACCTTCAATAAACTTAACTTTCAATTCCTTGTGAATACCACCACCTTCTTCAGCTACTACCGGAGCGGCAGCTTCATCTGCAGGAGCAGCAGAAACAGCTTGTTCAGTTTGTTCAGCAGCAGGAGCATCTTGAGCCAAAGCAAGTTGAGTTGAGCCAAAGGTTAAGACTCCCATTACAGCAACAATTGCAAATAACTTTTTCATTGTGTGTCTAATTTTTAAGATTAATTAATTGATTTACTTAGTATATTCATTGTTTTCTTTACAACTCCAAACTTGCGGAGAGACGGGGATTCGAACCCCGGATACCCTTTAGGGGTATACACGCTTTCCAGGCGTGCCTCTTCAACCACTCGAGCATCTCTCCTAAAAAGATACAATATCAACTTTTGAAAACGAGTACAAAACATAGCAGAATATACCCCTCTTTCTTTTCAGCTACAAATGTATTCTTTTTTTTGTTTACCCGTTACATTCTTTCCATTTTATCTCAAATAAAATCCCAAAATTAATAAACTTTAAAACCTATAGAGATGGCTCACGGCTTTCCAAATAAATTCAAGGCATTTTCAGAAGTAACCTGGGCCACTTCCTCCGGCAGGCGGACGTATACTTCAGAGACTTTTTGCAAAGTCCTTATCAAATATGCACTCTCATTACGCCGCCCTCTATATGGTACAGGAGCCAAATATGGTGCATCTGTTTCCAAAAGAATACGTTCTAAAGGTATTGAAGATAATATTTGAGGCAAAAGCGATTTATTAAACGTGACAATACCATTAATGCCAATAAAGAAACCTGGAAATTCCAACAACATCGCGGCTTCCTCTTGAGTACCTGTAAAACTATGGAAAACACCCCTTAAAGAGTTAGACTTATATTTTTGCAATAATTCATATACATAGGAAAATGCTTCACGACAGTGTATAACGAGAGGCAAATCATACTCCAAAGCCCACTTTATTTGTATTTCCAAAGCCTCTCGCTGCTCATTCACGAAGGTCTTATCCCAATACAAATCCATACCAACTTCACCTATTCCCACAAAATCACGCCGAGTATCCAAAAGATGTTTCAGAATACCCAACTCGTCTCTAAAATTACCAGAAACAGAAGTTGGATGAAGTCCTACCATCGGATAACAAACGCCTCTATATTTATTGCAAACATCTAACATTGATTTTACAGTAGAACAATCAATATTGGGCATAAAAATATGAGAAACTCCTGCCTGACGGGCCCTTTCCATTACTTGCGGCAAATCTTGGGAGAATTCTTCAAGGTAAAGATGGGAATGCGAGTCAACCAAATTCATACTATAAATATATGTCATGCAAATTAAAGTCAAAACGGCATCTGATATACCATTCTAAGCATCATGATTAACTTTCTCTCCAGTACGATAATAATATATAAGCCCATAGTCCCGGCATATATCCAGACGTTTTTCCGCAGGAGTAACTTCCGAGAACTTGGCTTCTATCTGATTCCAAGCATCTAAAATTAAAGTATCAGCATCTTCCCGCATTGCAGCAAGCGTGGCCAAACTACGAGTCGTAGAAGCCTGTAAGTCCTTTTGTTTTTCATAGCTTTCTACAAATATGTCATAGCAAACCTTTACTCTTGCTATTGTAGGATTATAAATAGGTATTCCCCCTTGAGAAGTACGCAGTTTTTCGCCATCTATAATTTTACGTCCCCACTCCAACAAAGCCTTCTCGGTTGCCAAATCTGGCACAGCATTACTAGCTGGCTCCAGCCCATACAATGATTTTAAAGAAGCACGAATTTCGGAACGCACCACAGCCAAGTCAAGAACCTGAATAAAATGGGAAACATACAAACGGGCCGTCTTCACATTTGACTGATGCTTAAGGGCAGCCTTTGACTGACGCGAATAACATTCCATATAATATAACTGAGCAGCTTCAAACTTCGGCAGAAAGTTCGTCACAGCAGTCAAGGTTTTCAGAGTAACCGGCAAATCATACACATTACAAATGGCAGCCTTTTGCAGCAATGCTTTCATAGCACGAATCCGTGCCTGGTCCGTATTTGGCAGTCTTCTATAAGGCATACTTTATATATCACACAATTCTATGAACCATCTGTTTCATCAAAATTTCCAGTTCCGCTTTCTTAGCAGCATCTACATTTATAGCCATAAGATGCTCTGCGGCATGACGAGAATATTTCTCAATCTTTATTTCACAGAAATGTTTCACTCCTATTTCATTATATAAAGCTGTTACGGCTGCTATTTTCTCAGAAGATGCATATTGTTCCATAACCAACCATGCGCACAAAGCTTCACGTTGTTCAGGAGTGGCATGTTCAAGTGCCTTAATCAGAAGGTACGTCTTTTTATTACAAAGTATATCCCCTCCGATTTTTTTGCCAAAGACAGACGCGTCCCCGTAAACATCCAGCAAATCATCTTTCAATTGGAATGCCATTCCCAGATTCAGGCCAAAATGATACAAACGTTCAACGGCTTCGTCCGACGCCCCGCCCAACAGACCGCCAACAGCCAGACTATTTGCCAAAAGGACAGAGGTCTTTAAACGAATCATTTGCAGATATTCCTCTTCGGAAACACTATTTCGAGACTCAAACTCCATATCCAGTTGCTGCCCTTCGCAAATCTGCAATGCCATCTCATTAAAACGCTTCACAACCTCCACTACATATTCGGCCGGAGCTTGCGTCACGTAACGGCACGCCAAAGAACACATGGCATCACCCGACAAAATAGCGGCATTCTCATTCCACACTTTATGTACTGTAGGTTTTCCACGACGAATATCCGCTTCATCCATCACATCATCATGAAGCAATGTAAAGTTATGGTATATTTCGAAACCTGTCGCCACGGGCATTACCTTTTCTATATCGTCACGATAGAGATTATAAGCCATAAGCATGAGAAGAGGACGGATTCGCTTACCTCCTAACGAAAGCACATAACGGATTGGCTCGTACAGGCTATAAGGTTCGCGTGCAAAATCCAAGCCGGCCATATGGGAATTTATTTTCTCTATAAGTGCTGAAGCTGCAAACATAAGTTCAAAAAAAGAAAGGGGAATAGAAATTATCCAAATGAAAAGAGGCTGCCCAAAGCAACCTCTTTCATTTCCGTTTAATTATTACTGAAGTCTGAACATTACAGGCACAGTATATTTCACACGTACTGGTTTACCGCGTTGTTTACCCGGCTGCCATTTAGGCATGGAGCTAATCACACGCACGGCTTCTTTGTCCAGATACGGGTCAACACCTCTAATCACTTTCACGTCCACGATACTACCGTCTCTATTTACCACAAACTGGCAAACCACACGACCTTGTGTACCGTTTTCCTGAGCAATAGTAGGATATTTGATGTTCTTACCCAAATATTGCATCAACGCAGCCTGTCCGCCGGGGAAGCTCGGCATCTCTTCTACAACCTCGAAGATTTCCTCTTCCACAGGTTCTTCTTCCTCCACTTCTACAGGCACATACTTGATTTCCACGGCCTCGCCTGTTTCCTCAGAAGAGGCGATGTCCGTTTCTTCAATGTCCATGTCGTCATCCACAATAGTCAGTGTCTCAGCTACTGTAGGCGGAGCTACTGGAGGCGGAGGTGTAACTTGTTCCGGTTGTTCTGTAATAGGAATCTCAACTTCCTGTTCAAACACGACATCGGCTACGGCTTGGCTTGTATCGATCTTTATGTCACGCTCCGACCACTCGAAAGCCACGAACATAACGGCGAGCACCATTACATAGCCAATCAGCAGCCAAGTCGACCTTTTATTCTCCAAGTCTGCTTTAGGCGATTTTTTAACTTCCATAATTTATAATATAATTTTAGTGTTTCTCATTTTGGGCAAAAGTAGTAAAAATCCTACGATTGTATACTTCCACCTTTACTTTTTCACACAAACGACATTACATTTTCGTTTTTTTAATCCTTGATGAATGTCCTTCGGTTTTATGGCACAAATGTAACGAGATATTTTAAAAATACCGTATCTTTGACCAGAATTTTAAAAGAAAATGCCGAAAAAATTTTTCATAACGGGGATATGCTTCCTCTTTCCCTTCTTTTTGATGGCACAAGACAGGAATAGCGCCTTCCATTTCCTGAATTTGCCTTTTTCGTCGCATGCCGCATCATTGGGAGGCGAGAACATCTCCATTATAGAAAACGATTTGGCCATGGCCATCCAAAACCCCGCACTATTGTCGTGTGTGGCCGACAATACGCTTGCCCTGAACTATATGCATTACATGGAAGGAGTAAACGCTGCCGGGGCTGCATTCGCCAAGGTTGCAGGTCAACGCGCCACATGGGCTGCAGCCGTGCAATATGCCGATTACGGGAAGATGCCGGAAACTGATGAAACAAACACCTCATACGGAACCTTCACAGCGAAAGACATTTCCCTGTCCGGCATCTACACTTACGACCTGAGCGACAAGTGGAGCGGAGGTGTCCGCACGAACCTTATCTATTCCCATTATGACACTTACACCGCCTTTGCCATAGGGGTGGATTTAGGGCTAAACTATTATGATGTTTTCACAGGATTCTCCTTTTCTGTTTTGGCACGCAACCTTGGAGGACAGCTCAAAGCATTCGAAGAACGCCGTGAAAAATTGCCTGCGGATTTGCAAATGGGGTTCAGCAAGCGAATGGCACACGCACCATTCCGGCTATCGGTAACCCTTCACGGCCTGAACCGTTGGAGCGATGGCGACATGGCAACCGCAAAGTTCGGAAGGAAGTTGCTGAACCACGTGGTTCTCGGGTTGGACTTCCTGCCCACCAAGAACCTGTATGCTTCCGTAGGATATAACTTCTTGCGGGCATCGGAAATGGAAATAAACGGTTCGAGCCGCTGGGCAGGATTCACGGCCGGAGCCGGCATACAGGTGAAACGCATCCGCATAGGCGCAGGTTACGCAAAATACCACCCCAGCGCCTCATCCCTTATATTCGACTTGGGATACACATTATAATATA
Organism: uncultured Bacteroides sp.; assembly: GCA_944320295.1. Lineage (GTDB taxonomy): Bacteria > Bacteroidota > Bacteroidia > Bacteroidales > Bacteroidaceae > Bacteroides. Next base: position 35,567 of record CALUGY010000115.1, on the reverse strand, counting down.
TATAGCACTTGCGGCGGCAGCTTACTTGGGCAACAAGGGGATTATTCCGGACATGTTGCAAGCTGAAGCGGAACGCGTTGCGGGCAAGGACGGAACATGTTGCGAGCGGGAGCGGAACATGTACGGAGCAACCAGCCCGAACGGCACGCCTCCGCAGGGCTTGCGCCCCCTTCAAAAGAAAAGGAGGGCACCGACCGGCGCCCTCCCCTTGCCTATTGTACTTATCTTAAATGGAAAGTTCCCTAAGCACGTTTACCAGCTCTTTCTGTATGGGTTTGTCGTTCTTGATGGCTTTGGTAAAGGGCACGTAGACTACCTCGTCGTGCTCAATGCCTATCATTACGTTGCGCTGTCCCTCCATCAGAGCGTCTATGGCTGCCGCGCCCAAGCGACTGGCCAGGATGCGGTCGTGCGCCGTGGGGCTTCCGCCACGCTGCAAGTGGCCAAGAATCGTCACGCGGACGTCATACTGTGGATACTCGTTCTTGACACGCTCGGCATAGTGCATGGCACCGCCCGTAAGCTCGCTCTCGGCCACGAGCACGATGCTGCTGTTCTTCGACTTGCGGAAGCCGTTCTTGATAAACTCCTCCAGCTGGTCGACCTCGGTGCTGAACTCCGGTATGATGGCGGCCTCGGCGCCCGAGGCGATGGCCCCGTTCAGGGCGAGGAAGCCGGCGTCGCGGCCCATCACCTCCACGAAGAACAGGCGCTCGTGCGAGGTAGCCGTATCGCGAATCTTGTCTACCGCGTCGAGTATCGTGTTCAGGGCCGTGTCATAACCTATGGTGGTGTCGGTACCGAAAAGGTCGTTGTCTATCGTCCCTGGCAGGCCGATGCAGGGCACGTCGAACTCTTGGGCGAAGATGCGCGCCCCTGTCAGCGAACCGTCACCGCCTATGACCACCAAGGCGTCGATGCCTTCCTTCTTCATGTTCTCGTAAGCCAGCTGGCGGCCTTCGGGCGTGGTGAACTCCTTGCAGCGGGCCGTCTTCAGGATGGTGCCGCCCAGCTGGATGATGTTGCTCACGTTCTGGCTTTTGAACTCCTTGATTTCCCCGGTCACCAAGCCTTTGTAACCGCGGTATATGCCTTTCACTTGTAGTCCGTTATAGATGGCAGCGCGCGTTACGGCGCGGATGGCTGCGTTCATGCCCGGGGCGTCGCCGCCCGAAGTCAAGATTCCGATGCATTTGATTGTCGACATAAGAATGTATAGTTAAGTAGTGATACTTGGTTTGCCGCAGGGTTCGGCGGCAGGCATTCCCGCCCCGTCCGTCCCGATGGCAGCGCAAAGATACGCAAAAGCCGGGGGCTTACATCATAAAAAGCCTTAATTTCTTGTCGTGCCGCCGGTTATGGTTCTTCAGCCAGGGCCTGCTTGATGGCGGCGGACACCTGCTCCATCAGCCACTTGGGCGTGGAGGTGGCCCCGCAAATGCCAATGGAACGCGCCCCGGAGAGCAGCGTGCGGTCTATCTCGTCCGCGCTGTCTATCAGGTGGGAGTTGGGGTTGACCTTCAGGCACTCCGTGAAGAGCATCTTGCCGTTGGAGCTTTTCTTGCCGCTGACAAAGAAGATGAGGTCGTGCCCGGCGGCGAAGCGGCGGATGTTGGGTATGCGGTTGGCCACTTGCCGGCAGATGGTGTCGTAGTACTCGAAGGTGGCCTGGGGCGAGATGTGCGCCTTGATGTAGTCCACAATGTGGCGGAACTCGTCCAGCGACTTGGTGGTCTGCGAGTAGAGGCGTATGCTCTTGCTGAAGTCCAGCTTGGAGACTTCCTGCAGTTGCTCTATGACGATGGCCTTGCCCTCCGTCTGGCCCACGAGGCCCAGCACCTCGGCATGGCCGTTCTTGCCGTAGATGACGATTTGCTTGTCCTGCCCTCCGGCGTCATGCTCCTGCTTGATGCGTTTTTGCAGTTTGAGCACCACGGGGCAGGTGGCGTCTATGATTTCTATGTGGTTGCGGCGGGCCGTGTCGTAGGTTTCGGGCGGTTCGCCGTGGGCGCGCAGCAGGACTTTGGCGTCGTGCAGGCGGGCAAACTCTTCGTGGTTGATGGTGACGAGGCCCATGGCCTTGAGGCGTTCCACCTCGCGGCTGTTGTGCACGATGTCACCCAGGCAGTAGAGCGTGCCGCCCTTGCGCAGTTCTTCCTCGGCCTTGCGTATGGCGTTGACCACGCCGAAGCAGAATCCGGAGCCGCTGTCTATCTCTATTGTTGCCATGCCACCCTCCTGTACTGCTCCAGCAGCCACTCCTTCTGCTGGGCTATGGTCATGTGGCTGTTGTCCAGCACCAGGGCGTCGTCGGCCTGGCGCAGGGGGCTGACGGCGCGGGTGCGGTCTATGCGGTCACGCTCCTGCACGTTGGCCAGTATTTCGTCGTAGTCGGCCGGCTGCCCCTTGGCGAGGAGTTCGTCGTAGCGCCGGCGGGCGCGGACGTCGGGGCTGGCGGTGACGAAGACTTTCAGCTCGGCCTGGGGGAAGACGGTGGTGCCTATGTCGCGCCCGTCCATGACGATGCCTTTCTGCCGGCCCATGTCTTGTTGCTGGCGGACGAGTGCTTCGCGCACGAAGGGCAGCGCGGCGATGGGGCTGACGTGGGCGGCCACCTGCATGGAGCGTATGTCCTGCTCCACCTCTTCGCCGTTCAGGCAGGTCAGCGTGCGCCCGGTCTGCGGGTCGGGGCGGAAGGATATCCGGATGCCGGGCATGGCGGCCTGCAGCGCGGCCTCGTCTATCTGCCCGTCTTTTATATAGCCCGCGCGCAGGGCGTAGAGGGTGACGGCGCGGTACATGGCGCCGCTGTCCACGTAGATGTAGCCTATCTCCCGCGCCAAGTCCTTGGCCATGGTGCTCTTGCCGCACGAAGAGAAGCCGTCTATGGCAATGATTATCTTCTTCATATCCGTAGTATGTGGGTTGATATATGGTTTCGGCGGCTAAAGGTACGGAGTTTTTGGCAAAGGCGGGCGCACCGGGCGGGGAAATTTGCGCGCGCCCCTTTTGCCGGGGCAAACCGGGGGAAAACGGGGCCCCGCAGGGGCTTCCGGAGGAATCCGCGCGGATTTTTAAAACCGTCCCTCCGGGCCGTGGGAAAAAGAAAACGCCGCCCCTCGGAAGGGACGGCGCGACTTGCCTAAAAATCGTTGATTGATAGTCTGTTTAGTTGTTCTCCGGACGGAGTTTGCGCACGGTTTCGGCCGTCTGCCACATCTCGCTTTCGCGCAGGGCCTTCAGCTCGGCGTTGAGCTTCTCGCGGTAGTCGGGCTTGGAGTTGCTGTCGATGGACTTCTGTGCCTCCTCGCCGCTGGCCACGCTCTGGTAGAGCTTCTCCATGACGGGCTTGATGGCGTCGTGGAAGGGGGTCATCCAGTCGAGCGCGCCGCGCTGTGCGGTGGTCGAGCAGTTGGCATACATCCAGTCCATGCCCTTCTGCGCGAAGAGCGGCATGAGCGACTGCGTGAGTTCCTCCACCGTCTCGTTAAAGGCTTCGGAGGGCGTGTGGCCGTGTTCGCGCAGCACCTCGTACTGTGCCAGCAGCAGGCCCTGGATGGCACCCATCAGCGAGCCGCGCTCACCGGTGAGGTCGGAGTACACCTCGCGCTTGAAGTCCGTCTGGAACAGGTAGCCGCTTCCGATGCCGATACCGAAGGCCAGCGTGCGGTCGAGTGCCTTGCCCGTGGCGTCCTGGAAGACGGCATACGAACTGTTCAGTCCGCGCCCCTCGAGGAACATGGTGCGCAGCGAGCGGCCGGAGCCCTTGGGTGCCACCATGATGACGTCGATGTCGGCGGGCGGAATGATGTTGGTGCGTTCCTTGTAGGTGATGCCGAAGCCGTGGCTGAAGTACAGCGCCTTGCCGGCGGTGAGGTACTGCTTGATCTTGGGCCATACGGCAATCTGCGCCGCGTCGCTCAGCAACATGCAGACGATGGTTCCGCGTTGTGCGGCCTCCTCCAGGGAGAACAGCGTTTCGCCGGGCTTCCATCCGTCGGCCACGGCTTTGTCGTAGGTCTTTCCCTCGCGTTGCCCCACGATGACATTGAAGCCATTGTCGCGCAGGTTGCATGCCTGTCCGGGACCTTGCACACCGTAGCCCAACACGGCGATAGTCTCGTTCTTCAAGATTTCGCGGGCTTTCTCAAGAGGAAACTCCTCGCGGGTAACAACATTCTCTGTTACGCCGCCAAAATTCATTTGTGCCATAATCGTTACTTTGTTTAGCTCTTCCGGCGGTCGGCCGGGGAGAGATTGGTTAATAAATTGTTATCTGATGTCCTATACATTATATTATATATACTCTCATTCGGGGTTCTCGCGGAAGACGACGCGTGCGCGGCACACGGTCTCACCGCCGTTCTTGCGAATTTCGGCATTGTAGTCCTCGGCCTCGCCGCACTTCTCAAGGAAGATGGACAGCTCGTCGCCGTAATAGCTCTCGGCCACGTATGCCATCTCGAAGCGGGCGATGCGCCGGTCGCGGAACATTTCCAGCGGGAAGAGGTCAAGGATATGCTCAATGTAGCGTATGCTGTTCACATGCCCGTTGACGTCTATGTCGCTGTACTTGGCCTGGATGACCGCGGCAGGTTCCGTGGCCGCCACCTTGATGCGCCCCGGCTTGTCTATGGGGCAAGGACGGTCGCAGATGTAGTCGTTGATGCCTCCCCCGTGCATGGAGGTCAAGTCCACGGGGCGGCGGGTATTCATGCCTATCATGGCCCATACGGAGCGGGCGCAACCCAGTACCCGGCCGTCGGCGGCAAGGATGGCGAAGTCGCGGTCGGTAAAGAGACGGTAGACGTTCTCCACCCACGTCTCCACCCGGAACTTGTCGTACTCGCGGGGCATGTCCTCCATCTCTATCACCAGACGCGAGAGCACCCACGTACAGTTCTCCTCATTGATGTGGGCCATGCCGAAGCCACGTTCGGTGGCATGGAAGCCGGCGCAGTTCAGCAAATGGTTGCCCAGCACGCCCAGAGTAAGACGGCCTGTGAAGTCCACATGAAATGGTTCCGCCACCAGGTCGTATGCACCTATCTTATTATCAGTCATGATTCTCCTCCTTGTTCTGTTTGTGATACTTGGCTTCGCGTTCGGCCAGATATTCGTTGACGCGCTCCACGTAGCTGGTGGTAATGGCCACGCGGCCCGAACGCACGAACTGCAAAACGCAATGCAGCGGGCGCAAGTCGTCGTAAAGGCGGGTGATATCCTCGCTCACTCCGTTCATCTCCACGATGGAGTACACAGGGTTGACCTCGACGATGCGTGCATGGCTCTTGCGGATGATGCGGGATATCTCGTGGGTCTGCTCCAACACCGGCGTAGACAGCTTGTAGAGGGCTATCTCGTGCTGGTATATCTCGCTGTCGGTAAAGTAGTGCGCCTGAATCACGTCTATCTTCTTCTCAATCTGCTTCACCACCTTTTCGATGGTGGGCTTGTCCGTCCATGCGGTGATGGTATACTTGTGCACTCCCGGTATGGACGATGCGGAGACGTTCAGGCTCTCGATGTTTATCTGCCTACGCGTGAATACCGCCGTCACCTGGTTAAGCAACCCGGCAAAGTTCTCCGAATGGACGATAATCGTATATAATGTCTTTTCCATATATTTTCCTTTTGATAAAGAACCAAGGGTAATGTATTTAAAGCGCCTGCCATGCCGTTATTGAGGAATCAAGGCCGGCATCGGCAAGCCCGCAACTTACTCAACACTCCAGCAACATCTGATTCACCGAACCACCCGGCGGCGTCATGGGGAGCACGTTGCCTTCTTCCACCACACAGGCTTCGAGCAAGAACGGCCCCTTGACCGCAAGCATCTCCTCTATGGCCTTGGGCAAATCGTCCCTCGATATGACACGTCGCGCTGGTATACCGTAAGCGGCAGCTATCTGCAAGTAATCGGGATTCATCATGGGGGTAAACGAATATCGGCCGCCAAAGAACATGGCTTGCCATTGGCGCACATTCCCCAAGAAGTTGTTATTCAGCATAATCATCTTCACGGGTGCTTGTTGTTCCATGATGGTGCCCAGCTCTTGCAGGTTCATCTGGAAGCCTCCATCGCCCATGAACACGCACACCGTGCGCTCCGGCTGGCCGAAAGTGGCCCCTATGGCTGCGGGCATCCCGAAACCCATGGTACCCAGTCCGCCTGAAGTGACAATACTTCTCTCCCGTGTGTAACGGAAGTAACGGGCCGACATCATTTGGTTCTGGCCCACGTCCGTCACAAGAATAGCCTCATTGTTGGTGGCATCGCTCACGGCACGTACCACCTCGCCCATCGTAAGAGCCTCGCTCGCGGGATGCAGTTCCGGCCGGATTACCTTTTCCTCCTCTACCTGTTCATAAGTACGGAAAGACTCTATCCATGCAGTATGTTTGGCCGGACGGAGCAAAGCCGTTACTGCGGGGAGCGTAACCTTGCAGTCGCCCAGCACGGGCACATCGGCAGGAATGTTCTTGTTTATCTCAGCCGGGTCTATGTCGAAGTGTATGATCTTGGCTTGGCGGGCATAGGTCTCCACATTGCCCGTGACACGGTCATCAAAACGCATCCCCACAGCCACCAGCACGTCGCACTTGTTGGTGTTTATGTTCGGGCCCAAGTTGCCATGCATCCCAAGCATTCCCATGTTCAAAGGGTGGCTGGTCGGGAGCGCGGACAAGCCTAACAAAGTGCGCGCGGCAGGCATGTCCGCCTTTTCAATGAAAGCCCGCAGTTCCGCCTGCGCATTACCCAGCTCAACGCCCTGGCCCACCAAGACCAACGGACGCTCGGCAGCATTAATCAGGTCGGCAGCTTGACGGATGGCCTCCTCGTCCGGTTCGGCCACAGGCTGGTAACTGCGTATGTAGTCCACCTTTACAGGCTGATAGTGTACCTTTTCGGTCTGCGCGTTCTTGGCAAAGTCCAGCACCACAGGCCCCGGCCTGCCGCTGCGTGCTATGTAAAAAGCCCTGGCCACGGCCCAAGGCACGTCTTCGGCCCGGCGTATCTGATAGCTCCACTTGGAAATGGGCTGCGTGATGCCCACCAGGTCCACCTCCTGAAACGCATCCGTACCTAAGAAACCCGTACCTACCTGTCCTGCTATCACGACAATGGGAGTACTGTCTATCATGGCGTCCGCTATACCGGTAATGGTATTCGTCGCCCCTGGCCCGCTGGTTACGAGGCATACACCCACACGCCCGGACACTCTGGCATAACCTTGGGCTGCATGAGTGGCACCCTGTTCATGGCGCACAAGAATGTGGTTAAGGGTGGCCCGATGGTCGTACAATGCATCAAACACCGGCATGATACTGCCCCCGGGATAACCGAAAATGGTGTCTACCCCTTGTGCCTCCAGCGAACGCATCAGGGCTTCAGCACCACTAATAGGGTTCTCAGGCTTATTATTCTGCTTGGTATCCATATCTTATAGTCGTTTCTTTATCATTCAGAACTCGTGATCAATCTATCTCACGCACGCCGCCCTTATCTGCCGAGCTTACCATGGCAGCGTATGCACGCAGAGCCTTCGATACTTCCCGTTGACGGGTGACAGGCATCATGGGACGTGCGGACAGTTCCTCCTCCGTCAGCTTTACGTTGATACTCCGGTGGGGAATGTCTATCTCTATCAGGTCGCCATCCCGCACCTTGCCTATGTTGCCCCCGGCAGCCGCTTCGGGAGAGATATGCCCTATGCTCAGACCGGACGTCCCCCCGCTGAAGCGCCCGTCCGTTATCAGCGCGCACTCCTTGCCCAAGTGGCGCGACTTGATGTACGAGGTGGGATAAAGCATCTCCTGCATGCCCGGCCCGCCTTTGGGACCTTCATAAATGATGACCACTACATCACCACTTTCCACCTTGCCGCCAAGAATCCCCTCGCATGCGCTCTCCTGCGAATCAAACACTTTTGCCGGCCCGGTAAAGCGCCAGATACTCTCGTCCACTCCTGCCGTTTTCACCACACAACCGTCCAGGGCGATGTTACCTTTCAGCACGGCCAGTCCGCCGTCTTTACTGTAAGCATGTTGCAGGTCACGGATGCATCCCGTGGCACGGTCGCGGTCTAATTCCTTATAGTAATTGTTTTGGGAGGCCATCTGTAGATTGAACTTGCCGCCCGGTGCCGAGGCATACATCTTCAATGCCTCAGGACATACGCTTGGAGTACAGATGCCATACCGCTCTATGGCCTCGGCCAACATCAGCCCGTCTACACGCCGGGCCGTAGTATCCACCAGCCCGCCCTTGGCCAGTTCGTGCATGATGGCGAGGATGCCTCCGGCACGGTTCACGTCCTGCACGTGATATTTCTGGGTATTGGGCGCCACCTTGCACAGGCAGGGTGTACGTCGCGACAGCATATCTATGTCATCCATTTTGAAGTCGGCTCCCGCCTCGTGCGCTATGGCCAGCAGGTGAAGCACGGTGTTCGTGGAGCCGCCCATGGCTATATCGAGCGTCATGGCGTTGAGGAATGCCTGGCGGGTGGCAATATTGCGGGGCAACACGCTGTCGTCGCCGTCCTCGTAATAGCGGCGCGCGTTCTCCACAATGAGACGGGCCGCGTCGCGGAACAGCGACCTGCGGTTCTCGTGCGTGGCCACCACCGTGCCGTTGCCCGGAAGAGCCAATCCGATAGCCTCGTTCAGGCAATTCATGGAGTTGGCGGTAAACATGCCCGAACAGCAACCGCACGTGGGACAGGCATGGCGCTCAATCTGTGCCACGTCGGCATCGCTCACGCTCTCGTCGGCAGACTGTATCATGGCATCTATCAGGTCGAGGTGACGGCCGTTCCATTCGCCGGCCTCCATCGGCCCGCCAGACACGAACACCGTGGGAATGTTGAGCCGCATGGCTGCCATGAGCATGCCCGGCGTAATCTTGTCGCAGTTGCTGATGCATACCATCGCGTCGGCCTTGTGGGCGTTCACCATGTACTCCACGCTGTCGGCAATCAGGTCGCGCGAGGGCAACGAATAGAGCATTCCGTCGTGCCCCATGGCGATGCCATCGTCTATGGCTATGGTGTTGAACTCGGCGGCAAAGCAACCCAGTTTCTCTATCTCCGTCTTCACGTACTGTCCCACCTCGTGCAAATGCACATGCCCCGGCACGAATTGGGTGAACGAGTTGACAATGGCGATAATGGGTTTCCCGGCCTGTTCCGGCTTCATGCCGTTGGCCGCCCAAAGGGCACGTGCCCCGGCCATGCGGCGGCCTTGTGTGCTGACTGAACTGCGTAGCTTATGTTTCATATTCCTGTCTCCTTTCAACGAAGAAAGCCTTTCCCAACATGTGAGAAAGGCTTTCCTTGTTTATTCCTTACGTATGAATGTACGTACACGCCCCTTTCTCACGCTCTTGATGGTACCACCACGACGTGAATAATGTGCAAGACTGCCAAACCGACGGAAGCATGTAGCAAATTCATAATCTCGTTTCCTTTTATTGCTTTACAAATGATTTATCATGCGGCAAAGTTAAAGGCTTTTCTTTATAAAACAAACAAATCGAAAGAAAAATTTGTGCAAAACATGATTAATTGTAAGAAAAGGCCCGCTTGCAGTCTATTTTTATCACTTGCAGCACGGCCCGGCGGTTTCAAGGTATGAGATGGGGCCTTTGCCCGCAACGTGTACGGAGCGCGGGCGCAACATGTACGGAGCGCGCTCGCAACACGTTGGAAGTTTGTCCGCAACATGTTGCGGACAAACGCCTCATATAGTGTGTCACGAAAGCCGTTGCACGCACAAAACGGGTTATCCGAATTAAATTCGTATCTTTGCACCGGACTGAACAAAACACGTATATTCACTAAACAACTCTATTTAATGGAAACAGCAGAAAACAAGTACATCACCATAGCCTACAAGATGTACATCGTGGAAAATGGCGACAAAGATTTCGGGGAAGAGGCAACGGCCGAACATCCCTTCGCATTCATATCGGGACTGGGACAGACGCTGGAAGCTTTCGAGAAGGAAGTGGCGCACCTGAACGCCGGAGACACGTTCGACTTCACTATCCCTTGTGCCGAAGCCTATGGCGAATATAACGAGGAGCACGTGATAGACATTCCGAAAAGTGTGTTCGTGATAGACGGGAAGTTTGACGACGAGCACATTGTGAAAGACGCCATCGTACCCCTGATGAACGCCGAGGGACAACGCTTCAACGGCAGCGTGGTAGAGGTGAAAGACAACGTTGTAGTGATGGACATGAACCACCCGCTGGCAGGCTGCGACCTGAACTTCGTGGGCCAGGTGGTGACAAGCCGTCCGGCCACGGCCGACGAGCTGGCCGAAGCGGCATGCATGATGGCAGGCGCAGGTTGCGGATGCGACGGAGGTTGCAGCGGAGGCTGTGAAGGCGGATGCGGCCACGACCACCAGGGATGCTGCGGCGGGTGCTGACCGGCAACGTAACAGACATAAAAGGAGCGGAGGATGGAATGCTTGCCTGCGGGCAGCCTTTCCATCCTCCGTTTGTTATATCCCGGTTTCCCGGCGGGCATCAGCCCTTCGATGTCATGATGTCCAACACCAGTTTATCCGTCTCGTCCATCCCGTCGGAACCGATACGGGTCAGGTTACGGATACTGCGGTCCACATCCTCGTCGATGATACCTTCTACCGAAGTCACGCAACGGTTCTCCATGGCCATAATGGCTGAAAGCACGGCGGTAGACACGCCCGTGGTGACCTTCAGGGCACAGCTGGGCTTGGCCCCGTCGCATATCATGCCCGTCAGGTTGGCAATCATGTTCTGCACGGCGTAGGCCACCTGCCTGTACGTGCCGCCCATAAGCCACGTGATGCCGCAACTCGACCCCGTAGCCGCCACCACGCATCCGCACAAGGCGGACAAGCGTCCCAGGCTTTGCTTGATATATATCACCGTAAGATGGCTCAGCATCAAGGCACGCACCAACTCCTCTTCCGTCTTTCCGTTTTCCTCCGCAAACACCACCACAGGCAGCGTGGCCGATATGCCCTGGTTCCCGCTGCCCGAGTTGCTCATTACCGGTATCATGGCTCCGGCCATACGAGCGTCGCAAGCACCGGACGTATAAGACAGGATGTGCGAAAACACGCTGTCGCCCATCACTTTGTGCTCATAATTCCCGCGAAGCATCTTGCCCAACCCATGGCCATAGTCGGCGGTAAACGACTGTTCGGCAGCCGCCTTGTTCAAACGTGCCGACTCGAGGATGAAGCGCAGTTCGTCTATCGGTGCCGTAATGGCAAAGTCATAAACCTTGCGCAATGTAAGTTCCGGGACATCCTCGTCCGATTCTTCGCCAGAGGCGGTCTGCTTGTCCAGCAAGACCTCTCCACCATGCGACAGATAAGTAAACGTGGTGTGCCCGCCCGCAATGACGGCTTCCGCGCGGTCGCCTCCGGCCTCGCAATGCACTTCTATGTAAAGTTTCTCGGTAATGCCGTCTTTCAGGGCGATGTGTATGCGCTTTTCGGCTATGAAGTGTTTGCCCTCCTCTACCGCTTGGGGTGTGCAGTCCTTCAGAACCTCCAGCAAGTATGCCGATTTGCCAATCAAAGCCCCCAGCGCAACGGCAATAGGCAAGCCTATCATGCCTGTGCCGGGAATACCGACGCCCATCGCGTTTTTCAGGATGTTGGCACTCAACAAAACGGTTATCTTCTCCGGGCGTTTACCCAACGTCTCAGTAGCCTTGGCTACACACAAAGCCACGGCAATAGGCTCCGTACACCCGATGGCCGGGACTACTTCCCGCTTTACAAGGTCTATAATGCGCTTCCTTTCTGCTGCATCCATAGTTTTTACATTTTACGAGCGCAAAAGTAAGCAAATTCCCAAAAGAAACGTAACACCGAACCGTTTTCCTTACTTGCGGATGGCATATAATATAATAAGGTAAGGCCCGACACGCGGCCCCACAGGGATATCCGGCGGGAAAAGGAGTGCATTTTCGCGGCATTCCGCATTAAAACAGGCTGACAGCCACAGCTTTCACATTTTTGCACTATCTTTGCCCGCAGGCAACCGAAAACGGCTTGCCGGTTTGACTAAAAAACATCTGAAAGATATGAAGAAGACTATTCTGGCGGCATGCTTGTGCGGACTGCTGGCCGCTTGCGGGAACGTGGAAGAAGAGGCGGGCAAAAAACTGCAAGAAGCCCGACAAGCCTACGAAGCGGGCAACTACAACGAAGCGAAACTACTGATTGATAGCATTAAAATCTTATACCCCAAAGCCTACGACACGCGAAGGGCGGGTAACTACCTGCTGCAAGAAGTGGAGCTGGACGAACTGGGCCGCACGCTGGCCTATCTGGACAGCGTGCAGGCCGAGCGGAACAAACAACTGGAAGAGATGAAGAAGGACTACGTGCTGGAGAAAGACGAGGAATACCAGCAGATAGGCCGTTACCTGCATCCGTTACAGGTGATAGAGCGTAACATGCACCGCTCATTCCTGCGCTTCCAAGTGGACGAGACAGGAAAAATGAGTATGACTTCCATCTATTGCGGGCCGTACAACATACACCACACAGCCGTGAAGGTCATCGCCCCTGACGGCACGTTCGCTCAAACTCCGTCCTCGAGAGACAGCTATGAAACGACCGACATGGACGAACACATCGAAAAGGCGGACTATCCGCTGGGGGAGGACGGCAGCGTCATAAGCTTCATCTGTGACAACCGCGACAAGAACCTCCGCGTGCAATACCTCGGCGAACGGCCATACACCACCAACATGATGCCCGTAGACCGTAAAGCCGCGGCAGGCGTCTACCAGCTACACCTGTTGCTTGCGGAAATCCAAAAGATAAAAGCCGACAAAGAAGAAGCGCAGCAGAAAACGAAATTCATTAAACAGCTGATACAAAGGCGAGAAACCTCCGACGAATAAGGCATGCAAGCGCGACATGTACGGAGCACGGGCGCAACATGTTGCGTCCGTGCTTCCAACGTGTTCCGTCCACGCTCCGGACATATTGCGGATAAAGTGCAGACATACTGCACGAAATACGCAAATTCACTCACAAAAAAACAGGAATCAAACAAGAGCGGAAAGGTGCTCCATAAAAACTGCCACGCCGTTGGCATCGGCAGGTTCGGGAGACCAAGAAGCCACTTCCTCCGCAACCAAAGGACGGTAAGGCCCCTGCTTCACCTCGAAGATGACGGTACCGCTCTGTAGCACCAGGATGCTGTGCCACACGCCTGCCGGAATCTCCAGTCCATATTTCCCTTCCGAGGGGGAGAGAAAGACTTTACCGGTCACGTGCCCCTCATCGTCATAAAAGAAAGCCACCAGGCTACCACGCAAGACCAAGTAGGTTTCTTCCTTCCCAAGATGCCGGTGCGGACGAAGGTATGTGCCCGGCTCCAAAGCATTCAACATGCGTTGTACACCGGCCTCCAGCGAGTGGTGCAGGTTGTAGTTCATGCGCAGGCGGGCATTTGCCTTGGCTTGCGCCGTTACGTCGTCCAGTAAATCTTCGGTTATTGTTTTGATATCGCCCATGACGGTCATGCGTTGGCCTCGGCTTCTTCCGGCTTTGCCTCAGCCTGTTGCTTCTTCCAAGTTTTCAGGAAATCCCTCACGAACAATATCCATCCCACGCTGCCCACGGCGGCAAGGAAGACAAAGCCCACAAGAATCATCATCTTGCTTGGCTTGGAGGCTTTCAAGGGTACTGTTGCGGGCTGCACCACGGTGTAGACCGGCGTAATCTCTTGCACCTTGGCCTTGGCCATCTGTAGCTGCTGCGATACTTGCGTGTAGACTTGATAGGCCAGGTTCATCTCGTTTTGCAAACGCTCCTGCTCGGCGCGGAAGCTCAACAAGACGATGCTTTGGTTGGCATCGGCAAACTGCGCATACTTCTGCTGTGCCTCGGTATAGTTGGACTTGGCCTCCTCATACAGCTTTTCTGTAAAAGCCAAGTCGTGACGGGCCTTGTTCGTACGGTAGTCGGTAATGTAGTTTTGCAGGCTGCGCATCACGGTATCAGTCAAGGCTGCCGAAATCAGCGGATCTTGCATCGTCACCGTCAAGGTAGTGACCCCTGTCTTCTTGTCCACCGACACGGCAATACGTTCGCTCAACGCGTTGGCGACATCCGACTCGTCTTGCGTCAGGTGGAACGGGTCCAACTTGCCGTCACCGGCCTCTTCCTCGTCACCTTTCAAGAGAGACATTGTCCATCCCAATGCCTTGAACGGCGCGGAAAGGATGGCGCTCCACCAGGGGGCACGCTGATATTCCTTGAGGTAGCCATACAACGTGGTGTCTATCTCCGCCTCTTGCGATTGGACTTTCACGTCGAACAGTCCGGTCAGGAAAGGCGTGGAGCTTACAATGTCCGGGTATAGGTCGGGCGACAGAGCGTCCTCACCTGAGGAAGCCCCCAGGTTGATGCCGGCCATGGCAGCCAGCGCACCCATGCTCCCTCCTGAAGTTTTACCGGCAGCTTCTGGAGCCAAAGTCACACTCGTGGAGTACTCTTTAGGAATGCTGAACCCGACGACCAATGCCACAACCACGGCAATGCCGCAAGCTTTCCACACGAGCTTGCGCTCCGCCCACACCTTCTGTGCAAGTTCTATCAAATCTATTTCCTGCTCTTCTTCCTGACGTTTTTCGGAAGAAAGCTTGTCGTTTGCCTCACTCATACGCATTACTTGAACAAGTTAAAGATAGTGGCTACCATGGTTGCCAACGATGCCGTGGAACTACCGATGCTGAGTATTTCGGCCGTGCTCAGCTTCTCTTTCTGCTCTTTGCTCGGCACAATGATTTCGCATCCCGGTTCAATGTCCTTCGACCTCGACTTCAGCCGGGAAACCGTACCGTTCATATAGACCACGTAGACTTTACGCTTCTTGGCGTTGTTGCCGAAGCCTCCCGCTTGGTTTATGTAGTAGCTCAGCTTCTCACCTCTCTTATACGCTACCGTGTTGGGATACATCACGGCACCGTTTATCTTGACCGTACCGACAAACTTCGGCACATACAGGATATCACCTTCACGCAACACCAGATTGTTGTCGGAAGCAGGGTCGGCCAATGCCTCCTCCAAATCGATACCTACCGAATACCTGTCGGACAAGTCCAAGGTATTTATTGAAATCGAATCCTGGCCACCTACTCTTGCCATGCGCAAGGCATCATCCCGGCGGCGCACTTCGTCAGGAGTCATTTGGCGAATCAAACGCGCACCCCTCACATAAGCTTCGGGAGTGATGCCGCCGGCCTTCTCCACCAAGTCACTCAGGCGTTCGTTTTTCTTCGACAGGGCATAGCTTCCGCTAAACATGACTTCGCCGGCCACCATGACATTCTGTTGGGAGAAATAGCCGGGACTGCGGCGTATGTACACCTCATCGAACGGCTGCAGATGGAAGTCCTCACTACCCTCTCCTACCAACAGGCCGTCTTTCAAATCAAAGCTGAAACGCTCGCCAATGACAGAGGAGAACGACGTGCTCTTGGGGTCTTTCATCCGGCGGGCCACTTCGACTTTTGTAGTTGCGGCAGTTTCCAGCAAACCGCCTGCCTGAATCACGAGGTCTTCCACTGTCGTATTCTCCGAATACAGGTAAGTACCCGGATTGGCAACCTCACCATGTATGGTCAATGTAGGTTCTTCTTGCAAATCGTGTATGCTGGGTATATAAAGGAGATCGTTCTTCTGCAAAGGAATATCTGCGACGGTGCCATTTATCAAGCCTTTTACATCCACCTGGATTATTTCGTGCGTAAGGTCTTCCAACTCCCTATCCAGTACGGCACGGTTCAGGAAGGCATCGCCACGCAATCCCTCGGCCTTGTCTATCAATTGCTTTACGGTAGAAACTTCCGCGCCCAGCTGGTAAAGCCCTGCACGGTAGACGGCCCCACGGATTTCCACACGGTTCTCATAACGGTCGAGCACGGAGTCCACAGTCACCACATCGCCGTCGTCCATGCGGAAGGAGGCGTAGTTCTTGTCGTCCACATTATATATTTCATGTTCACGCCCGCTCTTGCGCACCACGCGGATGGCCTTCTTGTATGCATCGCCCGTGAAGCCCCCGGCATAGCCCAGCAATGCTTTGGCGGTTTCTTCCGGCTTCAGTTCATAGTACATGGGGCGCTTCACCTTGCCCAGGATGCGTACCAACGACTGATAGGGTTGCACCAGCACCACATCACCGTCTTGCAGGCGGACATCGCCGTCTACCTTGCCTTCCAAAATGAAACGGTAAACATCCACATCGGCAACGACTTGCCCGTTGCGTACGACCTTCACACTACGCAAACTGCCTATGTCGTTCACACCACCGGAACGATAGAGTGCATGGAACACGGAAGAAAAAGAAGACAGCCTGTATGTGCCAGGCACAACAACCTCGCCCATCACGTTCACCTGTATGGAGCGTATCTCGCCCAGCGACAGTTTGACCTGCGTGGTAGGCACATTGCCCGACATGCCGGAATAGATGCGTGCGAACTCCTCCTTCAGGAACTCGTTGGCCTCCTTCACGGTCTTGCCGCTCAGATACACAGGCCCCAAGGTCGTCACCTGTATGCTTCCTTCGGGAGAGATGGTCTGGCGGATGGTGGTTTCCGAAGCACCCCACACGTCGATAATCACCTCGTCGCCCGGACCCAACCGATAGTCGGCCGGAGTGGGCATATTGACGTTCGGCTCGAACGTCAGGTAGTGGTTGGTAAATATGTTATGGCCGAAGATTTGTTCCGTGGGGTCCTCCTCCACAAGGGGCATTTCCTCCGCAGGGGCAAGGGAATCGGCCGGCATCTCGTCCCCGACATAAGCATTCCGGGGGGAGGCGGCACGCAAGCCTTGCATAGGCACCTTCTGGTTGCCTTCCTCTACCGGCGACATGGAACGGGTGCGCGAGCGGGAGTCTTGCCGGGACGAGGCCGACTCTTCATTTTGCGCATTCTCATACTGCTCACGTATCCTTTCGGCTTGTTCCTTCGTAACGCCCCGCCTCATCAGTTCAGTCATAATCTGCTTTTGGCTCTTGCCTGCCTGATGTGCCTGCTTTACATACTCAACCACTTGGCTATCGCTCATCTGCTGGGCCACGGCCGTGCCCGACAGGAACAACCCGAAAAGAAATATTGCTACAAACCTACGCATATGCGTCTCTCTTTAAATATCAAATAATGTGTAGTTTTACGAATCGGCAGCAAAGGTAAGACATTATTTCCTAATTATAAGAAGCCACCCAAGATAATTTTAAGACAGGCCGGATATTACATGCCTGACAAACGGCGCACAGCCTTGCCTCCTGCCCGGGTCAAGGCGTCAATGCACGGCCGTCCATCCCAAGGGCGGCGGGAAAGCATATATCAAACAGCGTATCATCCTACATCAGACGCCGTCTCATCCTACATCACCCACCGTCTCATCCTACATCAGACGGCGGAACATCTTCACTTAAAAGCCTTATATAACTTACTTAAAAGCCTTATTAGTGATATATTAAAGGCTTTAATCTGATATATTAAAGGCTTTAATATGGCATACAAAAGGCTTTAATATAACATATAAAAGGCTTTTATATAGTTAATATAAGGCTTTTATATGGTTAATATAAGGCTTTTATAAGATGATAAGACGGCGGGTGATGTAGGATGAGACGGCGTCTGATATAGGATGAGACGGCATGTGATGTGGGATGAGACGGTGGGTGATGTAGGATGAAACCGGGAGACATCGTGTATCAAACCGGCAGGCAGGAGGTTGCAAGTGGCTGGCGGGCAGGTTTTTCCCGCCGGGCGATGGCGAGAGATGCGTGCACAAAAGACACGGGCCGCACCCATCCCGTATGGCAGGATGAGGGTGCGGCCCGTGGAGTATCGTCGTGGGAGGGTTCCTTTATTCCACGATGGTCATTTCATTGATGAGGTGCGAGCAACCGCCCAGTTTGTCAAGAATGAAGAGCATGTAGCGGATGTCGAGGGCTATGCAACGCTGCAGGTTGTCGTCAAAGTTGATGTCGCCGCTCAACAACTCCCAGTTGCCGTCGAACGCGGTGCCGATGAGGCGGCCTTCACCGTCGATGACGGGCGAGCCGGAGTTGCCGCCGGTGATGTCGTTCGTGGTGAGGAAGCAGACGGGCATCGTGCCGTCGGCCATGGCGTACCGGCCGAAGTCCTTGTTCTGTATCAGCTCTTTAAGCTTGGCGGGCACCACGAATTCCGGGTTCGTGGGGTCTTCCTTCTCAAGGATGCCGTCGGTCGTGGTGTAGAACTTGTAGTGCACGCCGTCCTTGGGGTTGTACGACTTGACGTTTCCATAGGTGAGGCGGATGGTGAAGTTGGCGTCGGGATAGGAGGGCGTGGGGAGTTTCATCTCGCCCAGGCCGCGGATGTAAGCTTTATGGAGCATGGCCAGTTCGTCGGCGTGCTTGCCGTACTCCTCGGCCGTTTCGGTCAGCTTGGCCAGCTTGGCGCGGCTGTAGGCGGTGGCCATGTCGCGGTCGATGGCCTTCACGCTGGGCTTCTTGAGGAACTTGTCCAGGCTCTCGCGGCTGGCGAAGATGGAGGTGTCGAAGAGGTCGTCCACGTACGAGTCATAGTCGCCCTTGTACTTCTTGGCAATGGTCTGGTAGAAGGCGGGCAGTTCTTCGGGCTTGAGGAAGCCGGCCAGGGCGGGCAGTATGGCTTTGGCCACGGCGCGGTCTACCTCTTTGTCGTAGTCTTTGTTGTAGATGCTCTCGTACACTTCTTCCAACTGTGCCTTGGATGCTTGGAGCAGGGAGTCGTTCTTTGTTTCGATGGCCTCCTTCATGTTGTCCATTACTGCGGGCGGACAGCCGAACTCTATGGCGCGGGCCAAGGCTTCGGCCGTGTAGTTCATGCGGTGCAGGGCGGGGGTCATTTGCTCCACAAGGGCGTCTATTTTCTCCACGACACCCTCGTATTCGGGTTTCCCTTTGGCGAACTCCGCGAACCTGCGTTCCTGCTCTGCCTTGGTCTCCAGCACGTTGTTGTCCACGATGGCCTTGTTCATGCCGATGGAGTTCTTCCAGTAGTTGCTGCTTCCGGCAAACTTGTTGGCATACTGTATGCGTGTCTTGTCGCTCGCCTGCATGAACTGGCGGAGCACATCAAGGTAGATGGTGCGCACATCTATCATGGCCTGGTTGGTGGCGGTCATGGCCTGCTTCACCTCGCTCTGCGTAAGATAACGCTCCGTGGAGCCGGGGAAGCCCATGATCATGGCGTAGTCTCCTTCAGCCAAGCCCTTCAAGGAAATGTGGAAGTATTGGGGCGTTTTCAGAGGAACGTTGTCCGTGCTGTATTCGGCAGGCTCACCGTTCTTGTCTGCATAAATGCGGAACATGGAGAAGTCGCCCGTGTGGCGGGGCCACATCCAGTTGTCTGTCTCTCCACCAAACTTGCCGACGCTCGAAGGCGGGGCAGCCACCATGCGCACGTCGCTATATACCTTATAATATATGAGGTAATACTTGTTTCCGGCATAGAAGGGCAATGCCAACGGCTCTATTCCCGGTTTCCCGTTGAGGTCGCTCTTTTCCAGTTCCTCCTGGGCCAGCTTTCTGAGGAAGGGACGTGTCATGGCCTCGTATTCCGTCACCTCACCGGCCTTTACACGGGCATTCACCAAGTCCGTGATATCCACGATGCGATGCACGAACCGGAACTTCAGCCCCGGCGTAGGCAGCTCCTCTGCACGGCTCATGACCCAGAAACCATCGGTCAGGTAGTCGTGCTCCACCGAACTGTGCTGCTGTATGGCCGAATAGCCGCAATGGTGGTTGGTAAGGATAAGTCCTTCGGGTGAAATGATTTCCCCCGTACATCCACCGCCGAATATGCCGACCGCATCCTTCAGCGACACGCCATCCGGGTTATACAACGAGTCGGCCTCCAGCTTAAGGCCTTGCTTCTTCATCATGTCAATGGAGTTTTGCTGCTTAAGCAACTGAAGCAGCCACATGCCCTCGTCTGCCTGGGCCGACAAGGTGAATACTGCGGCAACAAGCGCCGCCATGTACTTCTTTACATTCATACGTCGTTTCTCAATATAGGTTATAGTTATCAGTCGAAAACACAAGTCCAGGCAAGCGGCCTTCCGCCTGTCGGGGGCACGGCTGCGACCTGCAAATGTTGTGCAAAAATACGTAAACCAACTGAAAATACCTTTCTTCCAGACCAGTTTATAAGTAATATTAATACCTTTGCCCCCTGTGCTCCGTAAACTTATTTCTTATATGCAGAAAATACGCGCGAATGTTCTTTTCTCTGTGTTGTGCATGTCGGCTTTGTTTTTGTCATGCACGAGTAGCTATTATGTAGAGGGAAGCTCTTCCATTACCGGCCTTGACGGAAAGAAACTCTTTTTGAAATCATACGAAAGAGAAGGATGGGTCAACGTGGACTCCGCCGAAGTGCTTCATGGGCTGTTCGACATGGAAGGTCCCGTGGACACGGTTCGCATGGTGACGCTCTACATGGACGGGGAAAGCATCATGCCCTTGGTGCTCGAAGCCGGAAAAGTGCAGGTGGCCATCTCCAACTCGCAGCTCTTGGCGAAAGGCACTCCCTTGAATGACCGCCTCTATACCTTCATAAAGAAACATAATGCCATGGAAGTCGCCGTGGAAGATGTGGAAAGGAAAGAGGCACGCATGATACTTGAAGGTGCCAACATCGATGAAATCCACGAACAGCTCCAACAGGAAAAAGAACAGTTGCAAAACGACATGGAAGCTTACGTGAAAAAGTTTATCCTCGACAATACGGACAATGTGCTCGGGCCAAGTGTCTTCATGATGATGTGCAACATGCATCCATATCCCATCCTTACTCCCCAAATACAGTCCATCGTCGACGAAGCTTCCGACCACTTCAAGTCCAATCCCTTGGTGAAAGCCTACCTCATGAAGGCAGAAGAAAACATGCAATACCTAAAGGAACAGGGCTACTCGCAGCAAGGGATATCGTCCTTACCCTATTAATACGCCCTCTATAAACAGCTAATTATCAAGGCTGGCTCCCAATGCGTTCCGCTTGTGCTTCGAACACATTGCGCGTTTGCCCGCAACACGTTCCGTATCTGCCCGGAACATGTCGCGCCCGAGCGGGCAATCAGTTGCCTTGTGCCGTACCTTCCACCGGGTTGCGGCGCGAAGCAGGCAATGCGCTCTCTATGGCCGTGTAAGCCTCTTCCATAGTGGCACTTACGTTTTCCGGCCCTTTTCCTTGGGGGAATATCGGCTCATGGATGGTGAGCGTCATGCGATGGCGTCGCACCCACTTGGCCGTGCGCGGCAAAATGTCAAACGACCCGTCGATGGTAACGGGCACCACGGCAAGCTGCAACTCATCCGCCAACTGGAAGGCACCGCGCTTAAAACGGCCCATTCGCCCGGTGGATGTACGTACCCCTTCGGGAAACACCACAAGCGACACGCCATGCTTGAGCGTGGCACCAGCCTGCCGCATGGTGCCTATCATTTTGCGGGGATTACTCCGGTCCACGAAGATGTGGCCGGCACTCTCGCAAGCCTTTCCCACAAACGGTATCTTACGCAGGCTCTTCTTCATCATCCACTTGAAATTGCGCCCCAGAAAGCCGTAAATCAGGAATATGTCGAATGCCCCTTGATGGTTGGGCACAAACACATAAGACGTGTGCTTGTCCAGCTTCTCCCTGCCGCGCACCTTGACGGGAATGAGTAACAGATAGCACGTCAGTTGTGACCATATTTTCCCTGGGTAGTAGCCCCACACGTGCGCCCCTCCTATCAGGGAGCCGACGATGGTGACAATGGCCGTAAGAAGGGTTAGAACCAAGAAGATGGGCAGCGCGATGCAGATTTGGTAGATGTTGTAGATGAGTCTCATGTTCCTTGTCTTTATGATGCGGCAAAGGTAAACATTTACACCGACACAGGCAACAACAAACCGGAAAAGCGGGACGATGCCCCGGCCGGAGGCATTGCCATGCGGAAGAAATGGTTTACCTTTGCACTATGAATCTCTTTACCCGCACATTGATGGAATGGTACGCACGGCACGGACGCGACCTGCCGTGGCGCAACACCGCCGACCCTTACCGCATCTGGGTGTCGGAAATCATCCTGCAACAGACACGCGTGGTGCAAGGGTACGACTACTACCTGCGCTTCGTACAACGCTTCCCCGACGTAGAAGCGCTGGCCGCCGCCACCGAGGAGGAAGTGCTCCGCTACTGGCAAGGACTGGGCTACTACTCGCGGGCACGGAACCTGCACGCCGCCGCCCGCAGCATGGAGGGGCACTTCCCCACGACATACCAAGGGGTACTTGCGCTGAAGGGTGTAGGCGAATACACTGCAGCGGCCATCTGCTCCATAGCCTACGGCATGCCTTATGCCGTGGTGGACGGCAACGTGCAACGGGTATTGGCACGCTACTTCGGCATCAGCGAGCCGGCGGACACGGCCAAGGGGAAGAAGGCCTTCCGCGCGGTGGCCGACGAGATGCTGTACCCTTCCCGGCCGGGCGACTACAACCAGGCCGTCATGGACTTCGGAGCCTTGCAATGCACCCCCTCGTCGCCCGACTGTGCCGGATGCCCCTTGGTGGAGACCTGCCATGCGGCACGCCACGGCTGCGTGGCACAACTGCCCGCCAAGAAGCGCAAGCCACAAACCACCGACCGCTACTTCTGCTACCTGTTTGTGCGGACAGGTGACCGAATCCTGCTGCACAAGCGCACCGGGGACGACATCTGGCAGGGGCTGTACGAACTGCCGCTCGTGGAATCCGGCCGGGTATGGACGAAGGACGAACTATGTGCCTCACCCGCATACCGCTCGTATTTCCCTGAAGGGGAGGTGCCACAAAAGGTAAGGGCCGTGCAGAAGGGCGTGAGACACGTGCTGTCGCACCAGGTAATCCATGCCGACTTCTACGAGGTGCTGCTGCCGGAAGAGTCCGCCGCCTTTACGGGATGCCTGCGCGTGCCGGCCGGGGAGGTAGGGCAATACGCCATGCCGCGGCTGGTGCAACGCTTCCTCGAAGGGCATTTATAAAAGATTATGGCGGCGATGTTTGCACGGCATGGATATTCTCTCTATTTTTGACCGTCGAAACCAAACAAACACACTATGTCGGTAAATAAAGTGATATTGATAGGAAACGTGGGCAAAGACCCCGTCATCAAGTACGTCAGCGCGGGAGTGGCCGTGGCCATGTTCCCCTTGGCAACCACCGAACGCGGCTATACGCTGGCCAACGGCACGCAGGTGCCCGAACGCACGGACTGGCACAACCTGGTGCTGTGGCGCGGGCTGGCCGAGACGGCCGAGAAGTACGTGCACAAAGGCGACAAGCTCTATGTGGAAGGCAAGATACGCACCCGCTCGTATGACGACCAGAACGGCGCGCGGCGCTACGTGACAGAGATATTCGTGGACAACATGGAGATGCTTTCCCCCAAGCCCGCGCAACAAGCGCCGGCCGCACAACCGCAGCAGGCTGCCACGCAACAGGCCGCCCCGGCACAAGGCCAGGCTACAGACGACCTGCCATTCTAACACCCTCCATCCATGCAGACGCTTCCTGATACTGACGTCCCGTTATGCCTGTCGGCATACATGGGCGAGACATATACCACTATACCTTCCATCGGGGCCGTGGCGGCACTTGCCGCCGCGCTCCTGTTGCTGGCCGTGTCGGCATTCGCCGCCAGGTGCGAGCACGCATTCTTCTTACTGACGCAGGCGGAGGCGGAAGGGTTCTCCGCAAGCACACATCCCGCAGACCGCAGAATCGGCAAGTTGCTCGAAGGCCGGGAGAGGCTCCGAGCCACGCTGGTCATCGCCAAGGACGTGGCCGACGTATCGGCGGTGGTGCTGTGCTGCTACTTCTTCAACGACGTGTTCCACTTCGCCGTGGAGGCATGGGGCATCGTGACGCTGGCCGCCGCGGCCACGGTGTTGTTGCTGCTGGCCGGATACACCGTGCCCAGGCTGTGCCCCATGAAGGACAAGACGGCGTTCCTGCGCAAGGCCGTGGGCGGCGTGGGGCTGCTATATTCGCTGTTCTACCCGTTCAGCTCGGTGTGGGTATACTTCAAGACGTATGCCGACCGCCGGGCAGCGCGGCGCGGGGTGCGCGGACTGTCGGTGGACGAGCTGTCGCAGGTGCTGGACATGACCGAGGAGGCGGAGCTGACCGACGAAGACCGCCTGCTGAAGGGCCTGATACGCTTCGGGGGCGAGACGGCCAAAGAGGTGATGACCTCACGCCCGGACGTGGTGGACCTGGAGATAGGCACGCCCTTCAAGGAGGTGCTGCGCTGCGTGGTGGAGAACGTCTACTCCCGCATACCCGTCTATGCCGGCACGAGGGACAACGTGAAGGGAATACTCTACATCAAGGACCTGCTGCCGCACCTGGACAAGGGGGCCGCCTTCAAGTGGCAGTCGCTCATACGCCCGGCATACTTCGTGCCCGAGACCAAGATGATCGACGAGCTGCTCCGCGACTTCCAGCAGAAGAAGATACACATTGCCATCGTGGTGGACGAGTTCGGCGGCATGTCGGGCATCGTGACCATGGAGGACGTGATAGAGGAGATTGTGGGCGAGATTCACGACGAGTACGACGAGGAGGACACCGGATACACGCGCCTGGACGAGCACTCGTGGACGTTCGAGGCAAAGACGCAGTTAGTGGACTTTGCCCGCGTGACGCAGACCGACCTGAGGGAGCTGCAAGACGCCGCCGGAGACGCCGACACCCTGGCCGGACTGATGCTGGAGCTGAAGGGCGACTTCCCCGAACTGCACGAGCAGCTGCAACTGGGCCGCTGCACCTTCGAGATACTGGAGAGGGACGAGCGGCGCATCGTCAAAATCAAGGTCACCATCGCACCGGAGGAGCCGGACAAAGGCTGACCCGCCACCCGCACGCGCCCATGCCCATAGCCTACACACATACCGAAGACACCCACACCCTGGCCGTGTGGGACGTGACCGAGACATACCGCGAGCTATGCCTCCTGCCCCCCTGCCGCCCCCACGTGGAGGAGGCGGAGCGGCGCTTCTCGTCCACGGCACGGCGCACGGAGTGGCTGGCCGTCCGCGCCCTGCTGCACGCCGTGGCGGGGCCGGAGGCGCGGATAGCCTATCTGCCGTCGGGCCGCCCCTATCTCACGGGCAGCGACACCGGCATCAGCATATCGCACACCGCCGGGCACGCGGCCATCCTACTGGGCCGGGGGACGGTGGGCATTGACATCGAGCAATACGGCCCCCGCATACGCCGCGTGGCGCCGCGCATACTGCACCCCTCGGAGCACCCCCTCCCCTACCAGGGCGACGACACGTGGACGATGTTGCTGCATTGGTCGGCCAAGGAAGCCGCCTTCAAATGCCTCGACCGCGAGGGCATCGACTTCCAGCAAGACCTGCGCATCGCGCCCTTCACCCCCGCCCCCGCCGGGCGGTTCCAACTCTCCTGCCTCAAGCCGGGCATGGAGACGGACTTCACGGTGAGATACCGCATCGGGGAGGGGTATGTGCTGACGTACATCGTGGCCTCTCCCTAACCCTCCCGGCCTCTCCCCAGCCCTCCCCCGAAGGGGAGGGGGCGCAGGACATGCGAGGAGGGACTTCTTCCTTATAATATATATAATGTGTATTCCCCTCCTGGATGGGGGTGAAAACTCGACTGCAGTCGAGGCAACAGGTCGAGTGCAGTCGAGGCAACAGGTCGACTACTGTCGAGGCAATAGGTCGACTACTGTCGAGGCAATGTGTCGACTACTGTCGAGGCGCCATGTCGACAGTAGTCGAGTTTTCATGTCGACCGAGGTCGATACCGAATGTCGACCGAGGTCGAGGTGACTTATCGACCGAGGTCGAGGAAATCTGTCTACCGAGGTCGAAGAATCATGTCGACCAGGACCACAGAAATACCCACGCCCAGATGCCCTGAGTCCCCTCCCCTTCGGGGGAGGGTTAGGGAGAGGCCGGGGAGGGTTAGGAAGGGACTGGCGAATCTTTCGCCTCCTTCTATCTGGACAGGGAGAACTGGACGGAGAGCCCGAAGTCCGTCGTCACCATGGGGTAGGACGAGGCGGACACGAGGGGGGTGTTCTGCTGGCGGTCGAAGTAGAGGCGCAGCGTCAGCAGGCGGCTCAGGGCGTAGTCGGCGGTGCAGGAGAGCTTGAGGGCGCGGTTGCCGCTCGTGGCCTGCGCGGTGCCCAGCATGATGTCGCGGCACAGGGCCGACTGGTTGCGCCACGACAGGTCGGCCCGCAAGGTCAGGTCGTTACTGAAGGCCCCGCCCTTGGAGGGACGACGGCTCCGGGGGCCGAAGAGCTTGAGGCCGACGAGCTTGTAGCCCAGGCCGAGGACAAGGTCGCGCGACGAGGTCTCCACCACCTGCAGGGCGGTGGTGCTCAGGTTCAGCACACGGGTGCTGCGGTACTCCAGAGTGGTGGTCAGGCCGTTCTTCCACGACAGGTCGAGGCCGACGAGGGGGGCGAATTGCTCGTTGATGGAAGCCATGCTCACGTCGTACCGCGACGAGGGGACGGGCAGGCCCGACTGCACGTCGTCCACGAACCCCAGGTCGCCCATGTAGCTCTGGAACGACTGGTAGGTGGCATAGCTGCCGATGGCGTAGGTGCTGCGGTAGGCATGGCGCAGAGTGACGGACTTGAAGTGGTCTTTCACCCAGGGCAGGCGGCCCAAGCCGCTGTAGGTCAGGCTCCAGTTGGGCATGAGCGACAGCAGCGAGGGGAAGAAGGAGAGCGACGCTCCCTGGGCGCTCCGCCCCGTGTAGGCCGACAGGAAGGCGGGCACCAGCACGTCCGGCGAATACTTGCTGACGGTGCCCTTCGCGGGGTCGAACGCCTGCCCGGCCAAGGCGCTGCCTTCGGGGTAGCGGGCTCCGCGGTACTGCGCCTCCACGCGCGGCTGGATGACCTCGATGTTGCGCAGAAAGCGGGTGAAGGCACGCGAGCGGTACCCGTTGCCCGCCCCCGGCCGCTCGAACGCGCTGCCTATGCTGACAATGCTCATGGAGAAGTTGCCGCTCCGCGTCTCCGGCATGCCGGGGAACATGAACTGTATCTCGCGGCTGCGGTTCACCGTGCGCTGCGCCGTGAGGTCTATCTTCAGGTCGCGCACAGGCTCGAGGCCGATGCGCAGCTGGAAGTCCTCCTGGGCGTTGGTGCTCGCGGGCGTCACCACCGAGTCGTTGCACACGAGCCATCCCCTATCGTACGCCCGCTGGATGTAGTCGTCCCCGGCCAGGCCGAAGGCGAAGTCCAGCCCCGGCGCCATGCCTCCGCCCAGGCTCTTCTGCCCCAACATGTCGCCCACCTCCGGACGGAAGCCGGGCAGCGTCATGGCCCTGATGTTGCGGTAAGACACTTGCACCTGGCGGACGCTCATGGCCAGCCGGGCGGTGTAGAGGGCCACGCGGTCCCAGCGCGTCTCGCCCCGTTCGGGCTTGGGGGTGATGGCCAGGCTGACGGCGGCGGTGTCGCGGTTGAGTATGCGTATCGAGTTCAGGTCCACCGTCTTATACTTCAGGCGGTAGCGCTGCCCGTGGGCGTCGGTTGCCGTCACCGTCAGGCGCTTGGTCTTCAGGCCGTGGCGCAGGGTGACGGTGGTATCGGGGCGCAGGCGCAGGGTGCGCTTCAGCGTCTTGGGCTTCGGGGCGGGTCGGCGTTCCCGGCGGGTTGTCTTGCGGCGCGACGACGAGAAGCGGCGGTTCACCTGCTTGAGGTAGGGCGACTTGTTGTACAGGGTCTCCAGGTTGAGGCGGCCGCTCAGGTCGATGCTGCGCTGGTTGCTGATGGTGTTGCCCATCTCCACGCCGTCGGACAGCGACACGCCCCTGTCCCAGTCGTACGACGAGGCGAAGCGGAAGTCGGCGTTCACCCAGTCCAGCAGGGGAATCTTGTCGAGGGGCGGGCGGTAGGTCAGGTTGAACGTCTGCTGGTAGTCTATCGGCCTGCCGAGCGACAGGAGGCTGCGGCGCACGGAGTCCTTCCAGGCGGTGTAGCGGTCGGGGTAGAGGTCCTTGTTCACCGCACCGTAAGGTTCCTCAATCTCCGCCCTCGTGGCCGAGGTGAAGTCCACGGACAGGCGGTTGGTCAAGTCCCATCGCAAGGCGAAGTCGCGGTTCCACAAATACTCCTTGGCGAACGACAGGGGGATGCCGGCGGTGGGGTCTTCGCCGTTGCCCGAGGTCACGGCCTCCATGTCGCGCATCTGCAATTCGTAGTAGTACCGCGTCAGCTCGGTGTTGAAGGAGATGGCCTGCGGCAGCCAGTTGATATCCATGTCGCGGAGCGCCTCCGTCCAGCGCGACTTCCCGCCCAGCTTGGCAAACGGCTCCCAGGGTTTGAAGGCCGGTGTGTACTGGTAGGACATGGCTCCACGCCAGTTGGTCTCGTCCTCGTAGGCCGTGGTGCTGCCCTGGTTGTGGCGCCGGGAGCGCGAGTAACTGAAGGAGAAGTTGGCCGGGTCGTAGGGCATGGGGGTCTCGCTGCTGATGTCCACGCGCATGTTGCTCAGGCTGAAGTTCCGGTAGACGGACAGTTCGCGGGCCAGGGTGAGCAGCGAGTCGCGCTCGTGGTCGTTGGCACAGGCCTCCAGGGCATCGTCCAGCAGCATGTCCTTGTCCAACGGGTTGTACTTGGGCGTGATCATCTCCTTGGAGTAGGAATAGTAGATGGGGGCCGTGAGCTTGGCCTGCTTGGGGAAGAAACGGCCCGCGTCGAACGAGGTGGTGACGCTGTATTGCATGTAGTCGTCCATGCGCCGCTCACTTACTCCCTGGTCCAACCCGCCGAAGCCGGCAGTCTCGTAGTGGCCGGTGAGGTTCAGTGTGCCTATGTCCGAGAACTGGATGTTCAGGTTACCCTGGGCGGCCCATCCCCCGTCCTCGTTGAAGTCGGTCAGGCGCAGTTCGTTCACCCACACCTCGGCCGACTTGGTGGCGCGGGCGTTGTTCCTCACACCTATCATCATGGTCTTCACCTCCGCCAGCGACGGGTTACCCACGACGCTCACACGGTTGGCGGGCCTCTGCGGGTCGTACTCCGAATAGATGCGGGCGTAGCTCACGCCGCTGTTGGGCACGTTCTTCAGGCGGTTGCGGTTCTTCTTCACGTCGGTCAGCACGGTGAGGTCTATGTCCAGGTTGTTCGCCGCCGGCCACACGGCCAGTTGCCCCGACGAGCCGTTGTAGCTGCCGTGGGGAGTCAGGGCCAGCGGTATCTCGTACTCATAGTAGTTGTTCTGGTAGTCGGAACCGAGGCGGATGAATACGCTCAGTTCCCCGTCCTGCGGGTCGGTGGACAGGTCGGGCAATGCCTCAGCGTGCGCGAACATCTGCAGGCGGCGGTACTGCCTCATGTCCATGGACGTGTTCTTGTAGACGGCCCGCGCATCGCCCGGTGCCAGGTTCTCCACCTTGAGGCTCATGGCCTGCTCGTTCTCCTGCCTCAGTTGCGGTTGCCCGGGGTCTATGACTCGACTGATGCCCGGCGGCAACAGGTAATTCACCGGGGTGCGGTCTCCGTTCTCCTCGATGTTCACGGCAGATACGTCCAGCTCGGCCGTCGTGGTGGCGGGTGTGTCCTGCTGTGCACTACGCAGGGTCTCGGTATATACGCGCCATTCGCCCCGCACCAGTTCCAAGGTGGCGAAGCGCAGTACCACCGGCTTCTCGAAGCCCGTAAGATACATGCGCATGAAGCGGATGGACTTGAAGTCGCTGATGTTTCCCACGCTGCGACCGCTACGCACCGGCACCTTGAACTGATACCAGTCCACCTCTTCCGTCTTGCCGTTGCGCAGCTTCACGCTGACGGTGCGCTTGTCCGTTATATAGTTGGAGCCTACCTGCAAGTCCTCCGGACGCAAGCCTATGCGGTACTGGTAGTACTTCTCGTTCTCGCTGAGCGTGTTGTCTTGGTTGATGTCCTCCACATCGGGCACGGTCTTGGAAGATATATCATAGCGTTCAGGCGAGTCTTCCGAGGCGGTGGAGTTGCCCTCCGTGTTGTTGTAGTACTTATAGCGGTCCAGTATGGAACGCTCCTCGCTGTCGTAGTCCGAACCGCGGAAGTAATGGTACTTGTCGCCTGCCGGACTGTTGTCGAACTGTTCGTACGCTTCTGCATCCACTATGGCACGCACCTTGTCCAGATAGTCCCGGTAGGTAGAAAACTCACGTTCGTCGTCTGCCGAAAGGCCGTTCAATCCCACGTCTTGTAACCGCCGTGCCCCCGCCGCATTGTCGAACGCATAGACTATGCTCCGGTCGCGCGGCACCCGCCCCCATACCGTTTCTTCCGTCTTGCTCAAGTCTCCGTCTATGGGCAGGCCGTTCTCGAAGAACTTCTTGCCGTCCTTCAATATGTCTTCCGACACATCCCCCAGGTTGATGTACAAATCGCCTCCCGTGCCCACGCCAAGCGTCCCCTCCATGCGTTCGTAAATAAACGGGTCGAGCAGCCAAAAGGAGATGTACTCTATGTTGGCCGCCTCGAAGTCGCTCGTATCGAGCCTGCGCATCATGCCACCCCAACGTTTCCCCGGGTTACGGAGCGTACCGTCGGTGTTCAGGTTCGTGTCGAGGTTGTAAGGACCACGCTCTTGCGGGTAGAAGGCCACGTTAAGCACATTCATTTCCGACGACTCCTGATAAGCCGTCTCACGATTGGGGAAGAGTTCCTGCTCGTACACCTCGCGCACATAGTGGTTGCTCAGCTGGTCGGGGTCGTTCTTGATATGCACAGGCGTAAGCGACGAGTTGCGCCGGGTGAACAAGCCGTCTATGTGATACCAAGCCAGCAAGGCACGGTTCTTTCCATAATCTACGTCATTACTGAGCGAGGCTTCCGGAAACAAAGCATTGGCCGATGGATCGTAAGGCGTGGAGGCCAGCATCCAGTACGAGGGTTGGCGCAGGTCTATGCCACTCTGCGTGCTCTCGAAGTCGTCTATATAAGAGGCATCCTCCTGCAAACCCTTGGCACGACCGGGAATAAGGTGGGCAAACTCCGCCCCAAGGTTGATGGCCGACGGTGCGGTAGCCTCCACGAAAGGAAGTTTGTCCAGCATGTTGGTCAGCCATTGGCTCTCCGTCTTCCAAGCGGCATTCAATCCCCACAGGGTATTGTTCAACGGTTCATCACCCATGGCAACTTTGGTGGTGAGCGGTTTCTCGCTAAGGTGCATCAACGTTCCACCGAACTGGAAGTCTTTGGAGAAGTCGTAAGTAAAGTTCAACCCCACCATGGTCTTACGCTGCATATTGTATAAGGTATTGCTCTCCGAACTGACGCTGATGGGCGTACCAGCATCGATAATGCTTTGGTTGAGTATAGTCACTACACCTAAGGTATAATCCACCGTATAGTCCACATTCTCTGTCAGTACCACCCCACCAGCCGAGACTTGCACGGAACCTTGTGGGACATTGGTGGCGCCGAGACGTATCTCATTGGCATTCGAAGCACGGAATTCGCCACTCAAACGGAACTTATTCTTCTCCGCCGTCTGTTTTGCTACTGTCTTTGTGGAATCATACAGTTCCTGGAACACATACTTGTCGGCCAGACGGTCATCCCCTATCTGCTGACGCAGGTGCGAACCGAACGGCTCCACCACCGGAAAGAACACACGCCCGTCCGTGGCTTGGATGGTATAGCCTTCCACGAAGTCGAAGAAGCCATCGCTCCCCTGTTGGTTGCGACTGTTCAGGCGGTCGAGGTTCATGACACGAATCAAGGGTGTATGGGCTATCCGCCCCTCCGGCAGATAACGCAAGTACACGCCTGTCGTATCGCTCTGATAGGTGATGTTCAACTGAAACTTCTCACTCTGTACAGAATAAGCGTTCAGGCTGTAGACGTTCTTCATCATCAAGTCCCATGTCTGGGTCGTAGGGCTATTAGAGGTACTTTTCAACAACTTGACGAATAGTGCCTGTCCAGACTCCTTGACGTCCGTGGAAAACTCACCTACCTGATAACTCTGTCCGCCAAGAGTGTATTCAAAAGCCACGGCCAGAACCTCGTCGGGCTGAAGAGTCTGCTTCAGCGAAAGATATCCCAACGACTTGTTCAACGTATATTCCGACTCCGTGAGCAGGCGGGCACTCTCTATCTTTTCATAGTCCACACCCCCTTCCATGCCGGGAATTCCTCCCATGACCGAACTGACCTGACTGATGTCGCGTGCCACCGAATAAGCGGAGGTCATCTGCGCATACAGGCTATTGGCAGAGTTGGCAGGTGCATTGGCGTTGTTGGTGGGCGAGCCGGGCATCCCCCCACCCTGCCAAGCAGAATTTTCTATATGGATGGCCTCTCCAAGGTCCGCCAACGCGACAATATTACGCGGGTTATCATAATTGCCTCGCTTGTTGGTAACCCATACCTCTATACGATTGATAGTGATCCCGGAAAGCACGTTGGGTAGTTCCCCCATATTGCGGTCGTACGTATCGCGGAAGAAATGCGCAAGGAAGAAATGGCGGTTCTCCTCGTAGTCGGAAGCAGAGAAATCGAACGTGGTGGTCTGCGCACCGCCTTTGCTGGTAACAGTTTGCGATTCGCTCTCCTGCTGGCTGACCACCGTCTGCAACTTCAGTTTCCCGAACTGGAAGTCAGTCCGCAGACCGAACAGAGAAGATGCCCCCCGGATGAGCGAGTTACCCGTGGTCATGCTCACATTGCCGGCCTCTATCAGCTTGATTATCTCGTCCTCGTCGCCCTCGTACTTCAGTTTGAGTTGTTTTGAGTCGAAATCGAAGGTGGCATCGGTATTGTAGTTCATGCCGAAGTCTATCTTGCTGCCCACCTTGCCTTGCACATTGACGTTTACCTTCTCATCAAAGTCGAACGACCACGTTTTGCGCTGGCTTTCGGGAAGTGAAGGGTTCTTCACGTTCTTATAGTTCATGCCGAAGCTCAGTTCTGCCGTACCTTGAGTACGTATCTGCACCCCTCCCGGACCGAACAGCCGCTCGGCCGGGCCAATGTCGAAACGCATGTCCATGAAATCGAAAGGCGTCTGCCCCTTATCCAGCAGCTCGTCATTCTTACGGCGGTAATAATCGCTCATGGAATTGCGCATCGTCCAGTCCAAATATTCGCGTGCAGTAAGCATACGAGGTACTTCGATGTCCACATCCCCCACTTTGGTACGTATCAGGTAGCAATCCGTCGCCGCATCATACTCCACCACGGTACGCACGTTTTGGGGCATGCGGAGGGTTGCGGCCGGCGGAATGGAGTCGGTCGCATAGCCCTGCGCCTTGAGGCGGGATACCGCAAATGCGAACAAACAGAGCAAAAGCAATGTATGGATACGGACAACGCGGTTCATAGTCAGTCTACGGAATAAAGGCACGGAACAGTTCCGTACGACCACGATGCTTAAAGCCGTTTAAGCGCAAGCTTGATGACCTGCTCCACCGGAAGAGACGGCTCCTCGCGCAGGATGGCAGTCACCACCTTTTGCGATGCGGCAGGCAGGAAGCCCAACATGGTAAGGGCGGCTACCGCCTCGTCGTGCACTTGCCGGTCGGCAGCAGGAAGTGCCAAGCTCTGCGCCGCACCGGCCTGCGCACCTACGCCTTTGATTTTATCTTTCAAGTCCACAATGATGCGCTGGGCAGTCTTCAAACCGATGCCTTTCACGCTCTTAAGCAAGCCGGCATTCTCCGTGGCAATGACATTGGCAAGTTCCGAGGGCGAAAGGGCGGACAGTATCATGCGGGCCGTGTTGCCCCCTATGCCGGAAACGCTGATGAGCAACAGGAACAACTCGCGTTCCTCCTTGGTGGCGAAGCCGAAGAGCACGTGCGCGTCCTCACGGATAGCCTCGTAAATGTAGAGCCTGCACTCCTTCTTGCCCTGGATGGCGGAATAGGTGTTCAGCGAGATATTTACGGCATATCCCAGGCCGTTGCAGTCTATAATGGCGGTGGCCGGACTCAGCTCGGCAAGGCCGCCTGTCACATATTCTATCATAATACCTTATTAACGTACAGGCCGCCCGTTTATTGCCCGGGAAGTTAACGGTTTGCCTTGCCACACAAGGGAAGCACAAAGGTTGTGCAAAGTCAATAAAACCCGCCCACTAATGAAAAAACGCGCCATAATAAGACGAATTTGCAGATAAATGGGTACTTTTGCGGCGCATTAACAGAAAGTTGACATCTTAAAACCACAACAAGCATGAAGAAGATACGTGCAGCCATCGTTGGTTATGGCAACATAGGGCACTACGTGCTCGAAGCATTGCAAGCCGCCCCCGACTTCGAGGTGGCAGGTGTAGTACGCCGTTCAGGAAGTGAGAACCGTCCGGCCGAACTGGAAGGGTATCCCGTAGTCAAGAACATCCGCGAGCTGACAAACGTGGACGTGGCCGTGCTGAGCACGCCGACGCGTAGCGTGGAAGAGTACGCCAAAGACATACTGGCCCTTGGCATACACACCGTGGACAGCTTTGACATACACACCGGCATCGCCGACCTGCGCCGCACGCTGGGCGAGGTGGCCCGCAAGCATGGCGTAGTGTCCGTCATCTCAGCCGGATGGGACCCGGGAAGCGACTCGGTGGTACGTACCCTGCTGGAGGCTATCGCCCCGAAGGGAATCACCTACACCAACTTCGGACCGGGCATGAGCATGGGGCACACCGTGGCAGTCAAAGCCGTGCCGGGCGTCAAGGCCGCGCTGTCCATGACCATCCCCACGGGCACGGGCATACACCGCCGCATGGTGTACATCGAACTACACAATGGATATAACTTCGACACGGTGGCACAAGCCATCAAGCAAGACCCCTACTTCGCGCACGATGAGACGCACGTGAAGCTTGTGCCTTCGGTAGATGCGTTGCTCGACATGGGACATGGCGTGAACCTCACCCGCAAGGGCGTGTCGGGACGCACGCAAAACCAACTGTTCGAGTTCAACATGCGCATCAACAATCCCGCGCTCACGGCGCAAGTATTGGTGTGCGTGGCCCGCGCCGCCATGCGCCAGCAACCGGGATGCTACACCATGCCGGAGATTCCCGTCATCGACCTGCTGCCCGGTGAGCGCGAGGAGTGGATATCGCACTTGGTGTAAAGCGCTACCATACCTTGCCGGAAGGGAGGACGCCCGCCGAAAGCAAATGCCTGATATTCAATAACAAATATTCCGGCCTCAACGGCCATTATTCGCGACGTGTTGCGAGCTAACCCGCAACGCGTTGCGCCCGCGCCCGGAACATGTTGCGAGTACGCTCGCAGCGTGTTCCGGGCAAAGCGCGTTTATATGGCAGCATAACAAGCGACATCAAGGCCCGCCACACACCACATGCACGACCCTTGCAAAAATTCCCATACAAGCGCCTTCCTTTCAATAAAAATTCGATACACAAATAGGAATCTGTTAGAAACAAGCTATTTATAAGCTTTTCTCAAAGAGTGAGGTAATGACTTGGCAACGGTTGCTAATTCTGTGATATGCGGTGTATTTCCACC
>CALUGY010000114.1 GCA_944320295.1 uncultured Bacteroides sp. | reverse complement strand
CTACGCCTACCACCTTAACGGGAATTCCCGCTTCCATCAACCGGCGCACGACATCCTCCCGTGCGACTTGTACGGTCAGTCCTCCCATCCGTGCGACTTGACTCATCTGTATGTTACTCAAATCCATTTTTCTATTTTTACTTACGTAAATAATTGAACATCCGCAAAGCTCCTATTCAGCTACGAGCTACAAGCTACGAGTGACGAGTAAAGTTATTTACAAGACTCAGAGCGCAACCTACTTGTAGCTCTTCATAAGTGCTGAGGTCAATATTTAGTATCTCCCACGGTAAGGTCAACAGTATTTATCGAACCGGCTTTCAATGTGTTATCGGCGAAGCCTTGCCAATTATCTTCCGTCAATACATTATATCCGTTCAGCCGGATAAAATTCTTGATATCTATCGCGCCCGGTACAACGTTGGCTTCCCAACATTCCATACCATTAGTGTAGGTAGTATGTTTCATCTTTATCCAACCTTGCTCGTTGCCGCCTGTAGCAACACCTTCGTTATTGGTACAAGAAGTGTAGCCATACACTTCCACGCTGGTTACGCTATTCATTTGGGTACCGTTAAGCACTATGTGCACTTTGGCGAGTTGGTGAGTGAAACCAAGGGAGACAGTCTTGTCGTAGGTGACGTTTTCCGCTGTGGCTTGAAGCACGTAGGCAAGCCCTTCTGACTGGTCAGCAAGGGATATAGTACCGTCTGTGGCAGGATACCAAGCGGTGACAGTGGCAGGCTGCGTGTTCTTCCAATAAAGTTGCTTGTCAGGTGTCAAAGTCTTATCGGTATTCAATGTATAGACTGCTGTTTCGTCTCCCAACTGCACGGCAATCTGTTCTGCGCCGTCCCATTCCCACACGCTGCTCTCGCCATTGCTTGCATCCTCTGCCACTCGTGTCCAAGGCTGTCCGCTCACCTCGGCGGACAGGGTGACGCTCCCTATCTGCAGGGGGTATTTGCCATCGGGCAAAGCCGTTCCTTGCTCAGCTAATTCGTCCTGCGAACAGGCGGCGAGCAATAGAAGTGCTGCCGCTGGGATTATGCTGATTAATGTTCTCTTATTCATTCTTTTCATCTATTTCAATATTTATTCTATGTTTCTATCTTTGTACGAGAGTAGGGGGAGTGTTCCCGTTGTCGGTCTGCCAATGCCAGCCGAGTTCCTGGCCGAATAAGTATTCAATATCGTCATTCATTATGGTGGCTGCATCATCCCAATTGTTGTTCACTTTGTTGGTATCGTCTGGACTGCCGGACAAATTCTGACCACAGCCTGCAGTGGCATTGCCGCTCCAATAGCAAGCGACGATTTTACCGTCGAGAAGATCTCCGCATACACCGCCTTTATAATTACTATTACCGGCAAACGTAGCATCCGCCCAGCAAGCCCTTACATCTCCTGAATTCTGTCCCACAATACCGCCGCCGTAAGTGCCGGCATATATCATATCAGTAAAAGAACAGGCTACTATTTCTCCTTCAAGACTATTCTCTCCCACAATGCCACCTGCAATGCCGGATGTACTATAAACAATGCAATCCGTCACCTCGCAGAAAGAGATGGTACCATCGTTCTGTCCTGCAATGCCGCCAACGCGTTGAGTCGCTACAGTTGTCATTATTTCACCGTCTACTATCTGGCAGTGGTAAATAGTGCCTTCATTACGTCCGGCAACAATGCCGGTATAGCCATCGGCTGTACTCGGAGAGATTTCAATGTTCTTGAACTCCACATTCTGCACACGACCTCCCTTTTCTATGTAGGCGAACAGACCTGCATATTCGCTATTGGCTATCGTCATGTTGCTGATAGTATGTCCTTGACCATCGAAAGTTCCGATAAAACCATTATCAGAAGAGCCTACCGGAGTCCATTCCTCGCCTCCGAAATCTATGTCATCGAAGAGGAGGCACTTGGCATTCAGTCCGATTTCTCCGCTTTTTACTTTTTCAGCCCAGTCCTTCAATCCGTCGGCGGTATAGGCGTAGTAGGTTTCGGTTGCCTCGTCGTAGCCGTCTTCGAGGGAGAGGTTGCCGTTGCCGGTATTGTTTGTGCTCCATTCGATGCTTTCCGTTACCAGCACTTCGAGTCCATAGTGGAAGAGGGTGATGTCGTAAGTGTACTCATATCCAGGTTTCCATGTAATGCCATTCTCCAGCGTATAGCGGAGAGGACCGTAATGAATGCCGTCCTTTGTAACGTTGAAGGTCAGCAGTTGCGTTCCGGCTGATACATCTTGCGGAATGACAAGGGCTTCGTAGGTAGCGACAGCGTAATTGCTGGGATCCACTTCGCACGGAGTGATATTGTCTTTTTTGCTTCCGGGGATCCATTTACCGATCCAACGCCCGTTAGCATCAGCCTCTGTTGGAGGCGTGAATGTGCCGTTTAGGGTGAGGTCGCTGCCGATATCCAAAGTGATGGTTGCATCTTCCCAACCTTCGAAGAGCAAGCCTTTCGCTTCAACATTCACCACCACCTTGGCGGTCTGGTGGTAGAAGGTGAGGGAGGCGTTATTTCCAAACGCAATCTGCTCTTTTTGGCTGACCAGCAGGTCGCCGCCTTGGTAGTTAATTTCGGTGTCTTGCTGCGATTTCACTTCCCATTCCGTAGCTGCTGCCGCTTTAAAGGGATAAAAGCCCTGCACCATAATGGAACCTGTGCTCTTCCAATAGTAATTGCCGGACATATTGCCCCAGATATCCTCTACGGTGTAGGTGTAAATGGCATTGTCACCTTCCACCTTCAAGGCAATATTATCATCAACATCCCAATAGTTGTCCACACTGGCGCGGGTGGCTGTACTGCCCTCTATGGCTGCGGTCAGCTTCAACGACTGCGTGCCGTCGGGCAGCGTACCCGTTTCGTCCTGCGTACAGGCGGTGAAGGCGAGAACTGCCGCTATAGATACTAATAATGAATGTTTCATATTGCTCATAAATTTTCGTTTCAGTTTATGAGCAGACTTTGAGAGAGGTGTGAGAGGTTATAAACGGGTCATGTCAAAATACATTAAGCGGGTGTGTTTGTCTTCATCATCAGGTTGCAAAAGAGTAAAATCATTTTTCTCATAAAACGGAATGGCAGACAAGTAAGCATCTACCGTCAAGAAACGGAATATGGAATAGGTAGTCTCTGCCTCCAAGATGAATTTCAGCGTGGTCATCAACTCGCTGCCTATCCCTGAATGGCGGTAAGCCAACGATACGGCAAAGCGCCCAATCTTTATGGCGGGGTAACTGCTGAAATGCTTTTCATGTGGAAACAGTTTCTTGACTTTACGCCACGAGCCCGTTGCCACATCCTGTCTGGCTATCTTATCGTTGAATAAGCAGAAGTAGGCGGCAATCTTTTCATCGTCTACCAGCAGGAATGTACGTGCCAATTTTTTCTTTAGGAATTTCTTGGCATCGTTCAGCAAAAAGCCATTCAAATCGGCATCGCCGCAGTCGAATGGCTTCAATTCATAATCTTCAGTCAGTTGTATCAAATCCATGTTTTTTTTCGATTTTAATGTTTACCTTGCTCATGAATGATTCATACTGTCTGCGCATTTCTTCCCGTCTTTCCCTACTTAAAGGCTTAGCTTCACGAATCTCTTTCTCGAAACGTAAAGCGTCCTTTCCATAAAGTACGGGGGTTTCTCTAATAGCTCTTGCCATAATCCGTCTCCTTTCTCTGTTGATTTACAGTGCAAAGGTAAAGCTTTTTTCGGAGAATCCGTCTTCTCCTCACACAAATCTTTCAAAGAACGCTCTAATTATGATTGATTTGTGCCACTGGCGGCTGCGATGCCGCCCGATGCACCATAATCTATATGGGTATCTCCGTGCTTGACGCAAGGCGCACGGGATGGCTGTCGTTACTGCATGGTGGCCTGCCCGTTATCATCGCCAGAATAAGCGTCATCCGTCGCCCAGTCCGTAATGGTTGATATAACGGTTAGCTCCGTGAGGTTGACGGTGATATCGTAGGTGTACTTCTTACCGCTCTTGAACTCTACTTCCTGCGGCAACGTGTAGTAGAGTTCGGCGCCATCGCTCAATGTCACTTGAATGAACCGCGTATTGTTCGCGAGCGTCTGCGGCACGATGATGGCCTCGGCATAATCAGAGACTGAGGATGTCAGCGTGATGGATGCGGTATTGCCTGCGGCAGTGATCGCGCTTATGCCGGTGGTTTTATCGAGCGCAAAGGAAACATCTGGCATTGTACCTTCTATGCTGAGAGTAGCCCCTGTCAAGTCCGTGTCATCCAATCCGTCGCCCGCTTTCAGCTTAACCAGCACTTTGGAGAGCAGGTGATTGAACGTCAGGTTGACAGTCGGTCCGTTGTTGCGCGATACGTTTTGGGCGAACGCATAGAGCAGATCGGACTTCGCCACGTCGGCAGCGTCGGTTTGGGTGCCGGATACCGTGTGGGTCAACGTGGTCGGGAAATCCGTCTCATTCTCAGTGAAGGTTGTCGTCCCGAAGTTGCCATGGATAGCATAGATGTTCACGTTATTGCCCGATTGCGGGAAATACTGGGTGGTACCTCTAAAACCTCCGTTGCCCTTGGCGGTCAACTCCCAGGCATTGATGTAGGGAGTGCCGTCACTCTCGTCCACCCATGCATAGACGGTTTCCCCGTTGGCTATCTGCTCGTTCTGCACATCGGTGGCGCGGGTCTCCACTCCCAGCCCACTGCTCAGACGCAGTTCCACCGGCTCGTTGTTCAAGTTCTCGTCGTCGTTGCTACAAGCCGCCAGTATCAGCGCGGCCGTGGCGAATAATACATACTTTTTC
Organism: uncultured Bacteroides sp.; assembly: GCA_944320295.1. Lineage (GTDB taxonomy): Bacteria > Bacteroidota > Bacteroidia > Bacteroidales > Bacteroidaceae > Bacteroides. The sequence goes on along the minus strand of CALUGY010000114.1, from coordinate 1,115 downwards.
TTCATCGCTTTACATTTTTCATTCTTAATTCTTTATTCTTTATTTAATACGCTTCTCCTTCTTGTGTGTTCCCCTCAGGTTCCCAATCCTCGATTGTTCCAGAGATGTCAATCGGAGTATCCGGCATAGGCTCCGGTTCCGGTTCTGGCTCCGGTTCGGGCTTGGCCGTATCGATGCTGTTTTCCAAGGCGATGGTTTCCAAGTGTTCATAGCCCCGCAAGTCCTCCGTCATGTCCATATGCAGCTCCAACACACGGCCGTCCGCCAAGGTGATGATTACATCCAGCTGCTGCTTCTCCTCCCGGTCGATGCCGAAGGTACGCACCAGCAGGCGGATGCCTTTATTGTCCGGCAAGGTTTCATAGGCCATCAGTGCCTTGGCAATAATCGCGTCCGCTTCGCTGCGGGTGCCGGTCTCCGTTTTCACCGGTGTACCGTCCGGCAGATGGATGGAGGAGATGAGTCCGCTCAACGTGCCGCGCACATCGACCACCTCGGCAGGCTCGGTAAAGTTCAAAGTCAGGGTGATGGGCATTACCAGGCGGCGCATATGCAGAGGAACGGTCAGCGTATCGCCCGCCTCTACCGTGGCGGTGGTGTCCGCGGCAAAAAGGTAATCCGGCAGGGCAGTCAGCAAAGTATCTTCCAACGTCTGAATGGTGGCGATGGAATCCGGACTTATCGTGATGCCCTTCGGGTCGTTATAGGCGACCAATCTATAAGGTCCCGTCTGCACGGAATCCCTATATAATATAGGTGTATGGATGCCGGCAATAGTCAGTGTCGTGTCGCCTATCACCAGCTTGTAACTACCGGGCAGGTGCTCTTCCGCAAGGGCGTCGCTCCAGTCGGGCACGATGCGCAGGGTGCGGGCACGTACGGTGTCGGCAGGCACTGGTTCGGGGTCAGGCTCCGGCTCGGGTTCAGGGTCGGGCACTACGGGCGTGGGGTCGGGCGGCAGCGGTTCGTCATCGCCGCAGGCGGTGAGGCCGCCCAGGCACACGACGGCCACGGCCCATACAAGCAGTATCGGCTTCTTCTTATTCATAAGGATAGATAATAAGTAATGAGGAAATGTATAAATACAAGAAAAACCATGCCTCCTACCTAAAAAT
>CALUGY010000113.1 GCA_944320295.1 uncultured Bacteroides sp. | reverse complement strand
GCGGATGTATTGCCAGATGTCCAGCTCCGTCCAGTTGCTCAGGGGGAACACGCGGATGCTCTCGCCCTTATGCACCCGGGCATTGTAGATGTCCCACAACTCGGGGCGTTGGTTCTTGGGGTCCCATTGGTGGAAACGGTCGCGGAAGGAGAAGATGCGCTCCTTGGCACGGGACTTCTCCTCATCGCGGCGCGCCCCGCCGAAGGCCGCGTCAAACTTATACTTGTCCAGCGCGTGAAGCAGGGCCTGGGTCTTCATCAGGTCGGTATGCACCTTGCTTCCGTGGGTGAAGGGGCCTACGCCTGCCTTGAACGCCTCCATGTTGCTCTCCACAATCAGGTTCCACCCGTACTTCTTGGCATACTCGTCGCGGAACTGTATCATCTCCTTGAACTTCCACTTCGAATCGATGTGCATCAAGGGGAAAGGCACCTTGCCTGGGTAGAAAGCCTTCTCCGCCAGGCGCACCATCACCGACGAATCTTTACCGATGCTGTAGAGCATCACGGGATTCTCAAACTCCGCCGCCACCTCGCGGATGATGTGTATGGACTCGGCTTCGAGTTCCTTCAGGTGGCTCAACTTATATTCTTCCATTTCGATTACTGTTCTTTTATCTTTGGCAAAACCAATTCAAGCAATTTATTCACCGACTCTTCCACGCTGAGCACGGACGTGTCCAGCGTCAAGGCCGGACGGGCAGGCGCCTCAAAGGGAGCGGAAATGCCTGTGAAGTTCTTTATCTCGCCCCGGCGTGCCTTGGCATAAAGGCCCTTCACATCGCGCCGCTCGCACTCCTCGATGGGCGTGCTGACATACACTTCCAGGAAATCATCCTTCCCGATGATACGGGCAGCCATCTCGCGGATGTCATTGCTGGGGCTGATGAAAGCCGCCAACGTCACAATGCCCGTATCAACAAACAGTTTAGACACTTCTGCGATGCGGCGTATGTTCTCCACGCGGTCGGCTTCGCTAAAGCCCAAGTTGTTGTTGATACCGCTCCGGATGTTGTCCCCGTCCAGAATGCGACACAGAATGCCCCGCTTGTGCAACTCTCGCTCCAAGGCGATGGCGATGGTGCTCTTGCCCGAACCGCTTAGGCCGGTGAACCAAATCATCAAGCCGCGCTGCCCCAACAATTTCTCCTTGTCGGCACGTGCCAGCATCTTGTCGAATATCGGATATATATGTTCCATATACATTGATGTTACAAACGATCAAACTAAAATTATCATGCCGCCGCAGTAAACGGCCAAAACAGCGGAATGAGCGTAACCGACACGATCATCACAATGATATCCATCGGAACCCCAATCTTCACAAAGTCCATGAACTTATAATTGCCCGCACCCTGCACTATCAGATTAGTCTGATAACCGATGGGAGTAGCAAAACCAGCAGAGGCCGCCACACAAATAGCAATAAAGAAAGGCATCGGGTCCACGCCAAACTTGGCAGCAGTCTCCAATGCAAGCGGAAAGGCAAGTGCCGCAGCAGCATTGTTGGTGACTAATTCCGTAATAAGCAACGTCACCAGATAGAGCAACGCCAAAGCTCCCCACGCCCCTAACGAACCGGACACGCCCTTGATAAAGTCAGCTATAAGGGCAGCGAGTCCAGACTCCTCCATCGCCGCACTAATGGCAAAGGCGCAGGCAATGGTAATCAAGATATCCCAACTAATGTATTTTGTATATTTCTTAGGCGGAAACAGCTTTAGCCACGCCATGACAACAGCCGTTACCGAAGCGAAGAAAAACATATCCAGTTTTACCTCCGGAAAACGCTCCTGCATCACGGGCAACTCACCGACTGTTGCTCCGACTATCATAATGATAAGCAGAGCCAAGGCCGTCCACTTTTTCCATACAGGTATAGTACGTGTGGGGATTTCATGCCCGTTGGTCATCATGAGGAAAACGGAAGAATCTCCCCAAGTACGCGTAAAAGCCTCATCGGCCAACAACACCAACGTATCACCTTCCTGCAGCCGCACATTGCCAAGATTCTCGGTAATCACTTGTCCGCCTTGACGGATTTCCTTCACCTCTGCACCGTAACGACGTTTAAAATCGAAGTCTTTCAGACGGCGTTTCAACCCTGGAAAACGAGAAGCCAAAACGACCTCCACCACATGGCCTCCTGTTTCTTCAGCCGTATCAACTTCTTCTTCCTCGAAATTGTCAGGACGTTCGGCAGGCAACAGTTTCTTCGAAACCAATAAAATATAAGCAAGTCCCACAATGGTGATGGGTATGCCGATAAAAGCCAAGTCGAACATCTTCATCCCTTCCAGGCCCTTGTCTATCATCATGCCGTGCACCACCAGATTAGTAGAAGTACCAATCAAAGTACAAAGTCCGCCAAGAATGGTGGCATACGACAAAGGAATAAGGAATTTCGTACACGATAGCCCTACCCGTTTTGCCCAGTTTTTCAAAATGGGAGCGAATATCACTACTACTGGTGTATTGTTAAGGAATGCAGAAAAAGCACTTACCACAGGTAATATCCTGAGCTGAGCCTTGGCAACTGTCGTTTTCTTATCGGGCAACAACTTCTTCACCACCGTGGCCAATGCACCGCTTTGGCGGACCCCTTCGCTGACAAGGAACAACAAAGCAACTGTAATCATACCCCGGTTACTGAATCCCGCCACCATTTGTTTCGGAGTAATGATTCCTGCCACCATAAACATTACCACAAGGCTCAATAGCACGATACCGGGACGCATTTTATCCAAGATTAGGGCGACCAACATCCCTACCAAGCCTAACAACACGAATATGATTTCAAAATTCATAGCTACTACTTATATACAATTATCACTTGCCGGCTCTCGGCCCGGAAACAATAAACCAGGGATTCAGCAAGTCCTCTTTATTATAACACAAAGGCTCACCGCTCTCCGCATGATACACCTCCATACCTGCCGCGCGGGCTATGGCATGTCCTGCAGCCGTATCCCATTCCATTGTAGGAGCAAAACGAGGATACACATCCGCTTTCCCCTCGGCAACCAGACATATCTTGATGGAACTACCGCTCGACAACAGGTCTACCTTGCCATACCGGCGTTTTATCTCCTCGATATATGCCTCCGTTTCGGGCGTAAGATGAGAACGGGAAGCCACCACGACAAAATGGTCACGCTCCGGCAATTCAGGCAAACGGGAAGCCCGTTTTTCCAGTTCTGCCAACGCAAGACCAGCAACTGAGTCAACGTTCGATAGTTTGAACGCCCCGAACTGTTCTGCCGCAAAATAAAGATCCTTCTTAACCGGAACATAAATGACCCCCAACACAGGAACACCTTCACGCACCAACGCGATGTTCACCGTAAACTCTCCATTCCGTTTGATGAATTCTTTCGTGCCATCCAACGGGTCTACAATCCATAACGTTTCCCACGTTTTTCGCTCTTCATAAGGCAAATGTTTCCCTT
>CALUGY010000112.1 GCA_944320295.1 uncultured Bacteroides sp. | reverse complement strand
GGACTTCTACAAGGGAGTCCCCATCCGTTGACACACGCCTATGGACACGCCCCTCATAAGCTTTATCATCCCCTTCTATGGCGAGGTCAGCCGCGACCTGTTGCGAGCGTGCTTGCAGTCTGTTCGGAGCCAGCCCGCAATGCGTGGGGAGGATTATGAGATTATAGTCTGCGGCGAGGGGGCTACTTCTACGGGCGAGGCCCGTAATCAGGGCATCGATCGGGCGCGGGGTGAATACCTCTGCTTTGTGGATTCCGACGACCGCCTGCTGGATGCTTCCTTGCTCCAAGCCTACCTTTTGCTGGAGCGTGAGAGACCCGACGTACTGCTCTGCGGCAAGGAGGATAAACAATATTCCACGGGGGCGGACTTCATGCTACGGCATAACTACACGGGGGTGGTGTGGGGACAATTCTTCCGGTGCGACTTCGTAAAGGGGGAAGGCCTGCGCTTCAGCTCCATGAGCTTTGCCGAAGACGAGGAATTTACGGCCAAGGCATACGCCCGTGCTGGAAAGTTCGTGGTGTCTCGTTTCTCCTTTTACGAGCATGTCTTGCACGGCTTCTCCGTTACGCGGAGACAAGGGGAGACGGACAGGCTGATGCGTGTGGAGGAATTCCGGGCCATGCTGGGACGCTTGTCCGCTTACTGCCAGGCTCTTTCTGAAGGAATGCCGCGACAAGCCCTGCGGCGGCGCATTTCCTTCCTCACCATAGACTACGTGCGGCAACTGCGCCGCAACCGCATGAACTTTTCATACGTCGTGGCGCAACTGCGCGGCTTGAAGTCCGGAGGCTTCCTGCCCTTGTCCGATGAGGCTTACGGCGCGAAGTACCGCATGGCGCGTGCCGCCTTGAACCTCTTAACACGATTCCTATGAAGATATTGCTTATGGGCGAATACAGCGGCCTGCACTCCACCTTGGCCGACGGTTTGCGCCGGCTGGGGCAGGATGTTTGCGTGTTGTCCGACGGTAACGAGTGGAAAAATTATCCGCGCGACATAGACCTTATGCGTCCGACTGGCGGGCCGTGGGGCGGCGTGCGTTATGTGGCCCGTCTGTTGCGCTGCCTGCCCCGCTTGCGCGGATATGACGTGGTGCAGTTAGTGAATCCCGGTTTCCTGCGCCTGCGTCCGGAGAAGTGCCTGTATGTCTACCGTTACCTGAAGCGGCACAATGGCAAGGTATTTCTCGGAGCCTTCGGCGCCGACCACTATTATGTGCGTGCCTGCATGGAGACCGATACGTACCGTTATTCCGACTTTAAGATAGGAGACCGTTTTAAGGATACGCCCGCCAATCGCGAAACCGTGCGCGAGTGTTTGCAGGGCGGTACGGCCCGCGCCACCCGCGAGATAGCCGCCACGTGCGACGGCATCATCGCCTGCCTGTGGGAGTACTATGCCGCCTACCGCCTCTATCACCCGGAAAAGCTGGCCTTCATCCCCCTGCCCATAGACTGCGCTTCGCTGCCGGGCCGCGTGCGTGCGGTGCCCCGCGTGCTGCGTTTCTTCATCGGCATCCAGTCCGCCCGGAGCGAGCTGAAGGGCACCGACGTGATATTGCCCGTGCTCATGGAGCTGCAAGCCCGTTACCCCGACTTGTGCCGCGTGACCCGTGTGGAAGATGTCCCTTATGCCCGCTACGTGCAACTGATGGACGAGGCCGACGTGCAGGCAGACCAGCTGTACTCGTACACGCCCTCCATGAACTCGCTGGCCGCCATGGCCAAAGGCCTGGTCGTTGCGGGTGGCGGCGAGCCGGAGAACTACGACATCCTGCACGAGCACGAATTGCACCCCATCGTCAACCTCCTGCCCGACCCGGCGGACATCTACCGCAAGCTGGAAGACCTGGTGCTCCACCGTGAATGCATCTCCCTGCTTTCGGCGCAAAGCATGGAGTACGTCCGCCGCCACCACGACCATGTGCGCGTGGCGCAACAGTATTTGGATTTTTGGGAAGGGAAGTGTCCGGCATCCTTGTGAAAAGGGCGTGTCTTGCACCGTCGCCTGCCGCCCGTTTGTTCGTTGCCCCTCTGCCCATCCGTTCTAATATGAAGAAGGCGGGGCCGGCGGGCAATGTACGAATACGAAACAAGCGGTTATCCAGACTGGATAACCGCTTGTCTTTTTGGTGATTCGCTTGGGGCTCGAACCCAAGACCCCAACATTAAAAGTGTTGTGCTCTACCTGCTGAGCTAGCGAATCGAACCCTTATCGCTGTTAAGCGGGTGCAAAGATAGGGCGTTTTTCCGAAATAGCAAAGCCTTGTGTGAAAAAACTTCTATTCCCCTTCGTTTTTTTGCGGGAGGGAGGGCGTTACGGGCGGGTCTTGCTTGTAGATGCTTTCCTTGTTGATGATGTAGCGCTGGTAGTAGGAGAGCATCAGCGTGGTGAGCGGCAGGGCGATGATCATGCCCAGCATGCCCATGAGCGAGCCCCAGATGGAGAGCGAGAGCAGGATGATGGCCGGGTTGAGACCCGTAATCTTGCCCATGACGCGCGGCACGATGAGCCCGTCCTGTATGACCTGCACCACGGCGAAGACAATGAGCGCGGCGGCCAGAATCCACCAGAAGTTCTGTCCCGTGTCGGCCGCCTTGAGCATGGCCAGCACCACGGTGGGGATGAAGCCCACCACTTGCAGGTAAGGCACCATGTTGAGCAGACCGATGAACAGCCCCAGCCCGATGGCCAGCGGGAAGTCGATGATGAGGAAGCCGATGCTGAACAGTATGCCCACGCACAACGCCACGAACGCCTGGCCCCGGAAGTAACGGTTCATGGCATCTTTCACGTCGTTGCTCACGCGCGTCACGACGGGGCGGTACTTCAGCGGGATGAGGCGTATCCAGCCGCTGGCTATGCTCTCGTAGTCGAGCAGGATGAATATCACGTACAGCACCACGAGGCACGCGTTGAACAGGCTGAACAAGATGCTGACCGACTCCGACAGCAAGGCCCACAGACGCGGCAGGGCCACTTGCACGGCTTCCGCCAGGTCGCCGCTCTGCATCAGGCGGTTCAGCGTCTCCGTGTCTATGTGTTCGCGCAGCAGCTCGGACAGCGTGGCGGGGATGTTGCCGGCCTGCGTGTTGCTGGCAATGTACTCCACCAGCAGGTCTTTCGCGCGGCCGAACTCCTGCAGCATGGGCGGCACGAGCAGGTGGAAGGCCAGCACGCCCAGGCCCGTCAGGCTCAGCAGCGCGCAGAAGATGGCGGCAATGCGGTTTTTCATGCGCAGCTTGTACTGGAAGAACGTGACCAGCGGGTAGACCAGGTAGGCGATGACCCAGGCGATGAAGAACGGCAGCAGCACGCTGCTCAGGCGGTTGAGCAGCATGAGGATGCCCAATATCACGGCCCCCACGATGATGCCGCGTATGAAGCTGTCGAATGTTATCTTCTTCCGTTCCATCTTCTTGTCTCCTTATCTTTTTGTTCCTGTTTCTCCCCTTCCTTTCACTCCTGCCTGTCCGCCTCCACGGCCCGGCGGTAGCACGCGCGGCACAGCGGTTCGTACTCGGCCGTCTCGCCCAGCAGCACCTGCTTCTCGTTCTTCACGGTGCGGTGCGAGAACGAGGCCAGCTCACCGCACTTCACGCAGATGGCATGTACCTTGGATACCTCGTCGGCTATGGCGCACAGCGCGGGCATGGGGCCGAACGGTTCCCCCCGGAAGTCCATGTCCAGTCCGGCCACGATGACGCGCACGCCGTTGTCGGCCAGCTGGTTGCACACGTCGGGCAGCCCCTTGTCGAAAAACTGGGCCTCGTCTATGCCCACCACGTCAATCTCCGAGGTGAACAGCAGGATACTGGCCGACGAGTCGATGGGCGTCGAGGCGATGGCGTGGCTGTCGTGCGACACCACCTCGCCCTCGGAGTAGCGCGTGTCTATGGCTGGTTTGAAAATCTCCACCCGTTGCCGGGCGAACTGCGCGCGGCGCAGGCGGCGTATCAGCTCTTCCGTCTTGCCGGAGAACATGGAGCCGCAAATCACTTCGATGCGTCCCCTCCGCCGGGTTTCTTGTGTGTGGTCTTCCGAATATACTACCATGTTGTTCCTTTTTCTGTGTCTCCTGCCCCTTGCGGGGTATACGTTTGCCTGTCTTGCCCGGAACGCGTTGCGGGCGTGCTCCGGACGTGTCGCGCCTGTGTCCGCAACGTGTTGCGTGCGTGCTTCCGGTGCGTTGCGGGCGGAGGGCCTTCCTGTGTCCTTGCCCGGGCTTGCGCGGAGCCTGTGAATTATGCGCAAAAATAACACTTTTGTCCGCTCCGCCGCGTTTTTTCATTATTTATTTCTACTTTTGTGCTTCGACAAGTAGCATCGAAGAAGATTATGGAAACGATATTGAGGGACATCGAACTGGACGTGGCCGAGCTGAAGTGCCTGCTGCACGCCCTGGCCGCCGACGGGAATCCTGCCCTGCGCGGGGCGGCACGTCGCAGCATACGCCAGATGCAGGCGCGGCTTGATGAACTGCTGGCCCGCCTTGACGAGGCCGGTGAACCTTGCGCGACGGCTCCGGAACCGTCTTTCCCCGTGGAGAAGATGGCGGAGGAGCTTGTACCCGCCGTTCCCGTGGTCCCGCCCCCGTCCCCTGCGGAGCCGGAGCCTGCCCCGGAGGAGAAGGCGGCCGTCCCGGAGGAGCCGAAACCCGCTCCCGTGTTGGGCGAACGCATCCGCGCGGCGGTGGACTTGCGCCATGCCATGAGCCTGAACGACCGTTTCCTCTTCGCCCGCGAACTGTTCGGCGGCGACGCGGGGCGCATGGACAGCCTGCTGGAACGCCTGGCCCGCACCGACGCGCTGGACGAGGCCGTGGCCCTGTTCCTTGGCGAGGTGCGGTCCGCCGACGACAGCGAGGCTGCCTCACGCTTCATGGAACTGCTTGAAACATACTACCGTAACTGATAAAACGAATACTGACGATATGGGCACGCTCTACATAGTACCTACGCCCGTGGGCAACCTGGAGGACATCACCTTCCGCGCCCTGCGCGTGCTGAAGGAGGTGGACCTCATCCTGGCCGAAGACACCCGCACGTCGGGCATCCTGCTGAAGCATTTCGATATAAAGAACGCCTTGCAGTCGCATCACAAGTTCAACGAACACCGTGCCGTGGAGGGCGTGGTGCAACGCCTGCTCGGCGGCAGCAACGTGGCCCTCGTGTCCGATGCCGGCACGCCCGCCATCTCCGACCCCGGTTTCCTGCTCGTGCGCGAATGCGTGCGTCACGGCGTGGAGGTGCAATGCCTGCCCGGTGCCACGGCCTTCGTGCCCGCCCTCGTGGATTCCGGCCTGCCCAACGACCGCTTCTGCTTCGAGGGTTTCCTGCCGCAGAAGAAAGGGCGTGCCACGCGCCTTGCCTCCTTGCAGGCCGAACGCCGCACCATGGTGTTCTACGAGTCGCCCTACCGCCTGGTCAAAACCTTGACCCAGTTTGCGGAAAACTTCGGGCCGGAGCGGCAGGCATCCGTGTCGCGCGAAATATCGAAGGTGCACGAACAGACCGTGCGGGGCACGCTGGCCCAGCTGGTGGAGCACTTCACCGCCAACGAACCGCGCGGCGAGATAGTCATTACCGTAGCAGGAATAGACGAATGATATACGTTATTTAATAACCATTTAAACGACAGAGAGTATGAAAAAATTAATGCTATTGGCCCTGTGCGCGGGAGCGCTTGCCTCGTGCGGCGGCATGTCGGGAGGCGGAAGCGGCGATTTGAAGTCGCAAAACGATTCGCTCAAGCAAGTGTTGCAGCTGCGCGATGCCGAGCTGGACGAGATGCTGGCAACCTTTAACGACATATCGGACGGGTTCCGCGAGATTAACGAAGCCGAAAACCGCGTGAACCTGCAGCGCAACGCCGTGGGCGAGGGGTCGGTGTCGGCCCGCGAACAGATGGCGTCGGACATCGAGTTCATCCGTAAGCAGATGCAGGAGAACAAGGAGCAGATTGCCAAACTGCAAGGCATGTTGCAGAGCAGCAAGGCCAACTCCGCCCAACTGAAGCGCGCCGTGGAGTCGCTCACCCGCGAGCTGGCCGACAAGACGCGCCGCATCGAGGAGTTGCAGGCCGAACTGGCCGCCCGCAACGTGCGCATACAAGAGCTGGACGAGACCGTCTCCGGCCTGACGGCCCAGAACCAGAACCTCGAAGCGGAGAATGCCGCCAAGGCCGAGACCGTGTCGCAGCAGGACAAGGCCCTGAACACCGCATGGTTCGTGTTCGGCACGCGCAAGGAGCTGAAGGACCAGAAAATCCTGACGAACACCGGGCTGTTCAAGAAAGGCCAGGTGATGCAGGATTCCGACGTGAACAAAGACTACTTCACGCAGATAGACATCCGCACCACGAAGGAAATCAAACTCTATTCCAAGGGTGCCGAGGTGCTGACCAGCCATCCGGCAGGTTCTTACGCCTTGGAGAAGGATGACAAAGACTTGCTGGTGCTCAAGATTCTCGACCCCGTACAGTTCTGGAGCATATCGAAGTACCTGGTCATCCAGGTGAAATGACGCGTTTGCCGTAGCCAGCCATGCCGCTTGCATATAAAACGCTGTTTTTCGATCTCGACGACACGTTGTGGGCATTCACCGAGAATGCCCGCGACACGTTGGCCCAGTTGTACGACCGCTACGGGTACGGTCGCTGGTTCCGTTCGTTCGACCACTTCTACGGCCTCTACCGCCGCCGCAACCTGGAGTTGTGGGACGTGTATGCCAAGGGAGACATCACGAAGGAGGAGCTGAACCGCGAGCGTTTCAGCTACCCGTTGCGTCAGGTGGAGGCCCCGTTGGAACCCGCAGCTGCCTTTGCCACGGACTTCCTGGCCGAGGTGGGCACCAAGACCAAGCTCGTGCCCCATGCCCGCGAGGTGCTGGACTGTCTGCGCGGGCGCGGCTACCGCCTCTGCATCCTGTCCAACGGCTTCGAGGAATTGCAATGCCGCAAGATGCGGGCGGCGGGCATAGACGGTTACTTCAGCCATGTGGTGCTGTCCGACCATATCGGCGTGCTGAAGCCCAACAAGGCCATATTCCACTTTGCCCTCTCCGTGACGCAAACGCAGCCCGGCGAGGCCCTGATGATAGGCGACAGTTGGGCCAGCGACGTGGAGGGCGCGGCGGCCGTGGGCATTGACCAGGTGTTCTTCGACCCTACGGGCCAGGCTCCTGTACCGTTTCGCCCCACCTACCGCATAGCCGACTTGCGCGAGCTGCCGGAGACTTTATTAAATGAAGAATGAAGAATTAAGAATGAAGAATTGGCGCGTTATAGGGCCTTTCATTCTTGATTCTTGATTCCTCGTTCTTCATTCTTCATTTTTCATTTACAATGGATACTATTCTTCCTTTTGCACTTCTGTGCCTCACGTCCTTCTTTACGCTCACCAATCCGCTGGGCACCATGCCTGTGTTCCTCACCATGACGCAGGGCATGACGGAGAAGGAACGCCGCTTCATTGTGACCCGTGCCACGGTGACGGCTTTCATCATCATCATGGTCTTTACCTTCGGCGGGCAGTTCCTGTTCAAGTTCTTCGGCATCTCCACCGACGGCTTCCGCATTGCGGGCGGGTTCATCATCTTCAAGATTGGCTTCGACATGCTGCAGGCGCGCTATACGCCCATGAAGCTGCGCGACGAGGAGATAAAGCAGTATGCCGACGACATCTCCATCACGCCTCTCGGCATCCCCATGCTCTGCGGTCCCGGTGCTATTGCCAATGCCATCGTGCTCATGCAGGATGCCGATACCATCGAGCTGAAAGGGGTGTTGATAGGTTCCATTGCCGTCATCTACCTGCTGACTTACTTCATTCTGCGCGCCTCCACCCGCCTGGTCAAGGTGCTTGGCGAGACGGGAAACAACGTCATGATGCGCCTCATGGGCCTTATCCTGATGGTCATCGGTGTGGAGTGCTTCGTGAGCGGCGTGAAGCCGATATTGATTGATATATTGAAGTAGGAGGGGAAGCCCCCGAAAGCCTCTCCCAACCTCTCCCCCCCTCGAAGGGGAGGAGACCAGACACGCTGGCTTTTGCCCGTCATGTTGAGCGGGGCGAAACATTTCCCGCATGGTTTGGCTGTATGCCGCTGGGGGATTCTTCGCTTCTTTCGGAATGATAGGCTGCTGCCCCTGTAGAGACGTGGCGTGCCGCGTCTCTACACAACACATGCCTCTTTTTCCTGTCATGCAGAAGCATCTCCCGGCGGGCATGTACGCGTGAGAGGCCCTTCGCTATACTTGGGGTGGCAGGCAGTAGCCCTTTATGGAGACGCGGCACGCCACGTCTCTACTAGATTTCCGGCCTCTCCAGCCTCTCCTCCATCCCCTCCCCCATAGGGAGGGGGAGCAAGGCATACGGGCATGCCGCCCTGAGCACAGCCGAAAGGTCTCCCGCAGGACATTGCATGCGGGAGATGCTTCACGTGCGTTCAGCATGACAGGAAGGTGTACTTTTTCTTTCGTTTGCCCGAAAGAAAAAGCTACCAAAAAGAAAGGGCACCGGCTGCACCGCCGGGGCTACTACGGGCACCTCCCCGGCTAAAGGCCAAGAACTCGCTGCGCTCAGACAGGCTTGGCCTTTTTTACGCCGGGAAGGCACCCTGCGCACGGATGGCCTCGGCATGTGCCATGTAGAGACGTGACGCGCCGCGTCTCTGCCTGATTTCTGGTGACAAGGCTGCGAGCGACAGGCGTTTTTCTCCCGCGGTATGCCCCTTTCGCACGCCCTGTCATTCTGAGCGCAAGCGAAGAATCTCCCAGAGGACATGTACACATGGGCCTTGCATAACAAGAAGGCCGCCGGACAATGTCCGCATGTTTACTCCCCTCCCTACGGGGGGGGAGCGGTTGGGAGGCCGGGAGATCGGGCCGGCACCAAAAACAAAGCGTCCCTTCCCGCAGTTGGCGGGAAGGGACGCTTCTCTATCGCTTTCTTCTTTGTCCCCCCGATTACCTCTCTTCACTTGCCCTCTATCCTTATCCCCTCCCTATGGGGTAGGGGTAGGGGGAGAGGCCCGGAGGGTTAGGGAGGGGCCGGAGTCTTACTTCTTCATCAGCATCACCTGCGGGGCCTCCGTGGCCTGGCGGCTGCGGATTTGGGTGGCCGGGGTGGCCTTCATGTTCAGCTCCGTCTTATACGTGCGGCGCGGTACCATCTGCTTGGTGAGGGCCTTGAACGGAGCCTCCATGCTGAGCGGCTGCTGTTGCAGGGCCAGCGTGCTTGTGCCACCTGTGTAGGGCGACCAGTCGAGGTTGTTCCAGTAACCTGATGCCATACCAAGGAGTGAGCCTTGTGTATTGAACAGGAGGAATATCATAGAGTCCCAAACGCCTTGATTGAGCGAGCTGTTGATGAACTTCAGTTTTCCGTCTTCCGTCAGTCCGCCCGTGAAGCTCTCGGATTCCATGTCGTAACCTGTAGTTGCTGAATTGAAAGATGCGGCACCCAGAATGACCGTGCCCACTCCAGGAAGCTCAAACGGAGTTGTTGTGGGCTGCGGGTAGAATGTCAGGAGTCCGCTTTCGGCATCGTAGCCCAGCAGGATGTCATCGGGCATGCCTGTAAATGAAAGGCCGCTGACATTGAGAGAGCGTTCATTGTACTTAGTAATGGTCACAGGTATGTTTCTTGTAATTTCGCCATCAGTAAGGGTTACTTCCCATGTGCCCACATAGTCGTCTATCGACTTGTTGGGTTGCAGCATGGCTGCTTCACCGCCCATCTCGAAGGTTTCGGTAGCCTCGGCCAGCACGGCGCTCTCTACCAGCGTGACGGTCTCGTTACCCTCCGCGTCGGTATCCTTCACTTCATCGACCAGATAGAAGGTCATGGCCAAGGTGATGAGCCCGGTCTGGGCGTCATACGATGAACCACCGCCTGAGGTGAGGCGCACATACACGTCGTTGCCGAAGCTGGTGAGGCCCGTGTTCTGCATCAGGTCGTCCGGCAGAGAGATTTTGCCCGTCTCGAAGTCGATGTTGAAGTAGATGGGATGCCCCTCGGCGTAAAGGTCGGGGAAGCGGAACAGGGTTTCGCCGTCGGCCTGCTGGATGGCCTGCATCCACACCTTGTTCTCCAATCCTTCAAGTGTGGAGGTATAGTTGCCGCCGTAGCCTGGCATGTTTATCCATGTGAAGTCGCGCTCGTAGTCCGTCACACGCAAGGTGGGGTCGAGCCATAGTTGCCATCCGCTCGGCGTGTCGTAGTATTCCTGCCCGCTTAACATGAAGTGGTGGAATACTGTGCCGAGGTCGAACATCTTTGTTGCTTCGTCATACGACCCCAGCGGATAATTCGGGTTGCCGGGGAGTATCGGGCCTTCGCTTGTGCTCAGATAACCGGCCACCGAGCCTATCGTTACCCAGTCGGACATGGCGACAGCCGCGCCTGTCTCGTCCACTTGGAAGCCGAGTGCGGTGGGAGCGATGGCGTAGCTGCCCGGTACTTCGTCGGCATACATCTCGCCGTCGAGGATAATGTAAGGGGCTTCGAAGTCATCGCCAAATACGTCTGCTCCAATCATGGCTTGGAAGTAGCTGTTGTCGTAGGGGCTGCGGAAGCGGTATTTGTTCTGCTCCGGGTGCTTCTCCACCGTGATGCCGGATATCTCGAGGTTGCTTACGCCCCATCCGCTGTACAGTTGGTCCACCAGCACGGCTTCCGTTGAAACCACCGTCCAGTTCTCTGGCCACGACACGCTGAAGGTCATGGCCTGCGTGCCGTAGGGCGTGCCGTCGTTGGCAGACACGGTGATTTCATACACTTGGTCGCGCACGATGTTGTCGTAAGTCACGGTAAGCGTGGCCACGTTGGCTCCTTCGGCAAAACTTGCCGTGGTAGGCACGTTGAAGAGACCTTCGGCTCCTTCGCCGTATGTTACTGTCAGCGGTGCCTCGTAGGCTGCCCCGGCATTGGAGCGGTATATATCCATGGTGAACGTACCCGACGTGGCATCGAGCACGATAGTCTGTGACGTTCCTTCGGGGAAGAAAACGCCTTCACCCTCCACGCCTGGCGCGGGCTCGTACTCTATGGAGTCCGAGCAACCAGTAAAAGTCAGCGTGGCAGCGGCCATGAACGCCATGGCCAGTTGATATAGTTTTTTCATATGCTGTTTCTGTATGTATTATGTTAACGTTGTTGTTCTGGTATCTCGTCAGTCTGTCACGCCGTCGGTCAGGCCCATGCCGTCGCCCGGTTTGGGCATGGTGGCACCGGAGTTGTCGTCCGTGGTGGGGATGCCCGGGTTGGCGTTGGTTTCGCTCATGGGGATGCAGAGCAGCAGGTAGGGGTCGTCACCCTTGATGTTGAATTGGAAGGCATCGGGGAAGTTGCTCTCCACGCCGTTCTTCACACGCACGATGTTCTTGCCCAGTCGCATGATGTCGGCAAAGGCAAAGCCCTCGCCCCACAGCTCCACGCGGCGTTGGAACCACACTTCGTCTTGGAAGTCCTGTCCGCTCACGGCGGGGCAGGTGTAGCTCGGGTCGCGGTAAGTCTTCACGAAGTTCTCGAGGATGGTCTTGCCGTCGCCTCCGGCCATGGCGGTTGCCTCGGCCTGGATGAGTATCATCTCCTCGGCGCGCATCAAGGGCCAGTCGTTGGCAGCCACGGCCCCGCCTATGCCGCCGTACATGCCGAACTTCACGTTGGTGTAGGGCAGGAACGGCTCCTTCGTCTGGTTGGGCAGTTGCAGCGTGGCAATGTCGTCGCCCGTGGCGGTGCCCCAGCTTTGTCCGGCCAGGTTGTCGGAGTGCAGGTTCTCGTCCACCCACCAGCCTTTGCGCACGTCGGTGTCGGGAATCAGGTCGTACAGCAGCACGTTGATGCTCTTGTACACGCCCACGCCGGTGGAGTATCCGCCCGACATGAACGAGCCGAGCACGCCCGGCCACGAAACGAGGCCGTTGCCTGCGGGGAAGTCGTTCTCCGTGATTTCAAGTGCCCAGAGCCAGCCGCTGCCGCACTCGTCGGAAGCCACGAAGCGGGGTTGGGAGACTTCCTCGCGGGTGTAAGGCACGTAGCCTTCCAAAGCCTTGGCGGCATCGTTGGCGGCCTCTTGCCAGTTCTCCATGTAGAGGTTGGCGCGGGCGCGCAGGCCATAGGCCACCTGTTGGTCTATCTCGGCGCGGCTGGCGCGGCGGTAGCCTTCAAGGTCGGCAATGGCGTCGTTCAGGTCTTGCATGATGAGTTCGTACACCTTGGCCACCGTGGCGCGCGGGTTGTTGGGGTCGGCACTCATCTGCTCCGTCACGATGGGTACGCACTTCTTGTCTTCGTTGCCCTTGTATTTGAACTGGAAGTAGGGAGCCAGGTTCAGGTAGTCGAAGGCGCGGACGGCCTTGGCCTGCCCGCGGTAGGCTATCAGCGTGGGGTCGTCGGTGTCAGCGGGCACGGAGGCGATGATGTCGTTGGCCATCTTTATCTGGTTGTAGAAGAGCGACCAGCGCATCATGTTGATGATGTAGTTCGTGCCGCGGTCGCTATAGTCTCCGCAGGGGCTGAACCAGTTGTAGTCGTTGTCCGGAGACACCATGTCGGCGCTGTTCAGGTCGTTGCACAGGGCCACGGCGGGATAGCCGAAGTCGTTGCCGTAAGGCTGTACTCCGCCGTTGGCGGTGAGTCCGAACACGGTGCCGAGGTTCTGGTTGCTGGCGTACATGCCCGTCACGTCGGCGGCCAGCAGCGAGGGGTCGAGCTCCACGATTTCTTGTTTCTGTTCTTCCGTGAACGAGCCGCTCTGGGGGAACGTGTCCAGGTCCACGCACGAGGCCAATGCCATGCTTCCCATGGCAAGGGTGGCCAGTATCTTGTTATATGCTTTCATACGCTTGTTGTGTTAGGTTGGTTAAAAGTTCAGGCTGATACCGCCCGTGATGGTACGCAGGGGCGAGTAGACGAAGTTTCCGCTGTCCGTGCTGCTTCCGCCGCCCAGCATCATGCGCGGGTCGAAACCCTTGCGGCAGGAGATGACGCCCAGGTTGTCGCCCGACACGTAGAGGCGCAGGGAGGACAGACCGAGGCGTTCCGTCCAGCGTTGGGGCAGGGTGTAGCCCACGGTGACGTTGTTGATGCTCAGGTAGTCCGAGCTTACCAGGAAGCGGTCGGACATGCGCTGGCTCGTCACGTCGGACACGTTGAGGCGCGGGTACTCGCTGTTGGGGTTCTCCGGTGTCCATGCCTTGAGCACGTCTTTGTGGAAGTTGGAGCCCATCAGGTCGCCCGTCTGCATCAGGGCCTCATACGTACCGTCGTAGGCGCGTCCGCCCAGTTGGTAAGACAGCTGTACGCTCAGGTCGAAGCCGTAGGCGTTGAGCGTGGTGCCGAAGCCGCCGTACACCTTGGCCAACGTGCTGCCCAGGTCGCTCTGTTGTGCCTGTTCGTAGTTGGTGGTCAGCGTGTAGTCGCCGTTGTCGGGATCCACGTAGTACTGCGGCAGACCGGTCTCCATCTCGACGCCTGCATATACGGGCAGGTAAGCGTTGTAGAGCGAGCCGCCCACGCGGTAGATGGCGTTGCTGTAGCGTATGCCGTTCTCCTCCACCGTCGGGTCAAGTTCAAGTATCTTGTTCTTGTAGTGCGTGATGTTGAAGTTGGCCAACCACTCGATATTGTTGTTCTTGAAGAGCACGCCGTTGATGTCCAGCTCGATGCCCTGGTTGCGGATGGCACCCACGTTCTTGGGCACGGAAGTATAACCGAACGAGGGAGGCACGGGCATGTTGTAGAGCAAGTCGCTCGTGCGGCGGTTGAAGTATTCCACCGTGCCGTTCAAGCGGCTGCCGAACAGTTCGAAGTCGAAGCCCACGTTCATGGCGTGCGACGTTTCCCACGTGATGTCTTTGTTGCCCTTGAAGGCGAAGGCCACGGAGTAGTTGTCGTTGCTGTTTTGTACGGTGAACTGGTCGGCGTAGGCGTAGTAGTATACGCTGGACGAGCCGAGGTTGTCGTTACCCTGCACACCGTAGCTGGCTTTCACTTTCAGCATGTTGATCCACTCGATGTCTTGCATGAAGCCTTCTTCCGTCATGAGCCATGCCAAGCCCACGCTGCCGAAGTTACCCCAGCGGTTGTCCGGGTGGAAGCGGCTGGAAGCATCGCGGCGGTAAGACGCGCTGACGAAATACTTGCCGTCGTAGTCATACTGCACGCGGCCCAGGAAGCCCATGGTGGCATATTCGTGCGTGTACGAACTTACGCTGGGAGGCGTGGCGATGGCGTTGCTCAACTCACCGATGAACGGGTTGTAGAGCTTGGTGTTGGAGCCGCCCAAGTATTGTATCTTGTGCGAGTATGACTCGAAGCCGGCCAAGATGTCGAAGTTATGCACGTCGGCAAAGGTCTTCTTGTAAGAGGCCATGTACTGCTGGTTGATGTCGAACAAACGTTGGTGTTGTACCGACACGGCACCGCGCACCTCCTCGCTCGCAGCCGAGCCGTAGAAGGGGTTGCTGATGGCGTTGGCGCGTTGGTTCAGGATGTTGGCACCCAGCGTGGCGGTGATGCTCAGTCCCTCGATGGGAGTGATGGTGGCATACCACTTGGTGACCAGCTGGTCGCTATAGGTGTTCTGGTCGTCCAGATCGAGCGTCCCGGCGGGGTTACCCATCAGCGTGGGACGGCTGAAGTTGGTGGAGCCGGTACCGAAGTCGTACACCGTGTAGCCACGGTCGTCGTGCATGATGCTGCCATCGGCGTTACGCACGTACATGGGGTAGATGGGGGCTATCATGTTCGATATGTAGAACAGGTTGCCCGTGCTTCCCCAAGCGTCTTGCCCGCTCGGCGACTTCATATTATAATAGGTGTAGGCGATGTTGGTACCCACCTTGAGCCACGGCTTGGCCTGGTAGTCGGCCTTGGCGCGTCCGCTGAAGCGTTCAAAGCCGGAGTTGGCGATGATACCGTTGTCCTCCAGGTATCCGGCAGACATGTAGTAGTTCAGCTTGTCCGATGCACCCGACACCGTCACGTTGTACTCCTGGCGCAGGTTGCCCTTGCTGAACAGTTCGTCATACCAGTCGTCCGGCGTGTAGTAATACGTCCCGTCGCTGTAGCCCAGCGTGGCGTTGGGGTTCAGCTTGAAGTTGGTACCGATGAGCTTCTGTCCTTCGGGCACGGTATATACCAGGTAGCCCAGACCGCCGTTTTTGGCATCGAGCAGCACGCGGTCGGCAAAGGCGTATGCGTCGGCAGCCGACGAGCCGTTGTAGTAGCGTGAGTTGTAGAGGGCGCGGTAGGCCGTTTCGTAATACATGGCCGGGTCGGTCATCACGTCGTAGTTGGGCACGCCGCGTTTGTTGCTGCCCCACTTGGCGTCCACCGTCACCTTGGCCTCGCCCGTGGCGCCGCGCTTGGTGGTGATGAGCACCACGCCGTTGGCTCCGCGCGCGCCGTAGATGGCGTTGGCTGCGGCATCTTTCAGCACGGTCATGCTCTCGATGTCCTGCGGGTTGATGGCGGATATGTCGCCGTCATAGGGCACGCCGTCCACCACGTAGAGCGGGGCGTTGCTGGCCGACATGGAGCCGATACCGCGGATGCGGATGCTCGACGACGAGCCCGGCTGGCCGCTGCCTTGCGTAATCTGCACGCCGGCCACCTGTCCGGCCATGGCGTTGGTCACGTTGCTCACGGCACGCTCGCTTATCTTTTCCGACTTGATGGTAGATGCCGAGCCGGTGAACGATGACTTCTTTGCCGTACCGTAGGCCACGACCATCACCTCGTCCAGCATCTCGGTGTCGGACTTCAGCACCACGCGCACGTTGGGCTTGATGTCCACGCGTGCCTCTTGCATGCCCACGTAGGTGACGA
>CALUGY010000111.1 GCA_944320295.1 uncultured Bacteroides sp. | reverse complement strand
GTCCACGGCTACTTTGGCAAACGGCTTATCGGTTGCTACTAATATTTTCATGATATTCAATGCCTTAATGTAATTTCTCAAACTCCTGCATGCAATCTATCAACGCCTTCACACTCTCTACAGGCAGGGCATTGTAACACGATGCACGGAAGCCACCTACCGAGCGGTGACCCTTTATGCCTACCATGCCGCGTTCGGTAGCAAAGGCGAGGAAGTCAGCTTCCAGCTCTTTGTATTCGGGAGCCATGACGAAGCAGATGTTCATGCGGGAACGGTCTTCCTCAACGGCAGTCCCGACGAAGAGCTTGTTGCGGTCTATCTCGCCATAAAGCATGTCGGCCTTCTCGATGGCGCGGCGCTCCATCTCGGCAACGCCACCCTGTGCCTTGATCCAGCGCAGGGTCTGCAAGGCGGCATAGATGGGCACTACTGGCGGTGTGTTGAACATCGAACCGCCATCGACATGCGTCTGATAGTTCAGCATGGTGGGGATGTGGCGGGACACCTTGCCCAGCGCGTCGTTCTTGACGATGACGAACGTCACACCGGCCGGGGCCAGGTTCTTTTGCGCGCCACCATAAATACATATATACTTGGAAACGTCTACCGGGCGGGAAAAGATGTCGGACGACATGTCGGCCACCATCGGGACATTGACGTCGAGGTCACGCTTCAGCTCGGTGCCGAAGATGGTGTTGTTAGTCGTGATATGGAAGTAGTCCACATCGGCAGGCACCACGTAGTCCTTGGGGATGAACGTATAATTGGCATCGGCCGAAGAGGCTACTTCAACCACCTCGCCAAAAGCCTTTGCCTCCTTCATGGCTTTCTTTGCCCAGGTGCCGGTGTTCAGGTAGGCAGCCTTCTTCTCCAGGAAGTTGTAGGGAACCATGCAGAACTCCAGGCTGGCGCCGCCGCCGAGGAACAGTACCGAGTATCCCTCGGGAATGTTGAGCAGCTCCTTGAACAGGGCTACTGCCTCGTCCACTACCGGTTGGAAATCTTTGGCGCGATGGCTGATTTCCATCAAAGAGAGTCCTGAACCGTTAAAATCCAAGATGGCCTTCGCAGTATTCTCAATCACTTCACGCGGAAGGATGGAAGGGCCTGCATTGAAATTATGCTTTTTCATCACAAGTTTGTTTTGGTTATACAATTGTTTACTTTATGTCTTATACCTATTATATTATATATGCCTTGATGTCTTACGAGATGGCGAAATTACAGAAATATTTCCGTATTCTGCAAGCTATCGCTAATAAAAAATCAGCCGGGGCGGGAATTATCTTACTTTTTGGATGGAAACGGTACATGGCGCACCACATTGTGCAGCATTACCATGTATTGTTTTTCCGAATTATTTCTTATCTTTGCCCCAACAGTTAAATAAATATTATGAAGCAAGCAATGACAAAGGGCATATTCACCGCCCTGTTTAGGAACATTAACCTGCCGTTCCTTGCAAGCATCCTGCTGCTGGCAGCCTGCTCGAAGGACGACAATGGCGGGCAGACCCTGCCCGAAGGGGAATACCCCATGACCTTCACCGCCGCAGGCATCGCCCTCAGCGTGGACACCAAGGCCACAACGGACAACAACTGGCAAGGCGTCGACCAAGTAGCCATACAGGTGGACGGCGCAGTCAAACCCTACGATGTAGAAGCCTCCGGCGACTACACCACCGCCACCCTATCCTCCGACAACCCATTCTACTGGCAAAGCACCGCCCCCATCCAAGTCTCCGCCTGGTGGCCCTACACCGACGGCAGCACCGCGATGCCCAACGTGGTGGTGCAGGCCGACCAAAGCACCGAGGACAACTTCCACAAGAGCGACTACATCAGCGCAACCAACACGATAACCTTCGGCGGTAGCACGGCCCTCAACGTTCACCCACCGCACGGCCAAGGTGACCGTCGCCCTGAAGCGCGGCGACGGCATGACCGATGAGGAGCTGGCCCAGGCCACCGTCACCCTCACCGGCATCACCACCGGCAACGCGGCCGATGGCAATACCGTCACCCCCTACCAGAACACCACCGCCCTGCTGCCCCCGCAGACCATCGCAGCCGGACAGAACTTCATACAAATAACCCTCACCCCGGGCGTGACCTACGTCTACAAGACGGAGGAGGCCGCCCAGCTGCAAGGCGGGTACCAATACATCTACACCATCACCGTCAACAAGGCGGGCCTTGACCTGGCAGGCAACAGCATAAGTGGCTGGACGGACAACCCCGGCGGCACCACCGAAGGCACCGCCGACCTGGGCTACATCTACGACCAAACCACCGACACCTACACCGTCTACAACGCCGCCGGGCTGGATGCCTGGGCCAATGTCGTGAGGGGTGGCAACACGGGCGCCAACTGCACGCTGGCCAACGACATAGACTACGGGGGCAAGACATGGAACGAGCTCAGTACCTACTACACCGGCATCTTCGACGGCGGGGGCAACACCCTCAGCAACATCGTGATCCCGGATAACCAGGGAGGCTATAACGGACTGTTCAGACTTCTCAATGGAACGGTGCGGAACCTGGTGCTGGACGGCGTGAGCCTGCAAGCCAGCGCCAGCCATAACGGTTTCATTGCCGGCTACAACAATAATGGAACCATTGCCGGATGCACTATCCTGTCCACCTGCAAGGTTACCTCAAGCAACCTATCCAACGGAGCTATAGGCGGCATAACAGGAACAAATGAAGGACAGATAACCCGCTGCCAGGCGGCATGCAGCTTCGAAGGAAATTACGGCAACAGATCTCTAGGCGGCATAGCGGGAACCAACCACGGCTCGATAATGGCCTGTTCCTACACAGGAAGCTATAACGCCACCACCCTATATCCCTGAAGCTTGGCAGGAGTTTTTCCGTCAAACTCTTCTTCAGCCACCGCCTGCTGGACCTCCGTCACACTCGGTTCCCAAGCCACCATGAAAGGCATGATAGGCCGTCAAAGCGGCGGCACCCTCACCGCCTGCTATTGGGAGGGCAACGGCATCACGAACAACGGCACCGGGACGCAAGTGACCGGCGGCAACTGGACAGACGCCATCAATGACATGAACAACAACCTCCCCGCGGACTTCGGCTGGCACTACGTGGCCGGCGAGGACGGCCTCCCCACCTTGGTACCGAAAGAATAATGAGAATAATGAATAATTCCTGACATCCCCTTGGGCGGGGGCGACGAGCTTAGGCAAGGTGGCCGACACCTATAAGAAGTGTCATTGACACTTGTGCTAAGTGTCAACGCCCCTCCAGGAGGGCTTGTAGGGCATGTCTAACTTAAATTCTTATCATTATGCCGATATTCAAAGCTATTTGACAACGGCACCACCGAACCCGGCACCGGAGAAGGAGGTGGAGAAGGGACGCTGGGATAAAGAGGAGGGGCCCCACCCCAGCCCTCCCCCGTAGGGAGGGGGAAGAGTCCCTTAGCATGACATGCCCACATGCCCTGAATTCCCTCCCCTCGGGGGAGGGTTAGGGAGGGGCTAAGAAGGGTCTCCCGAAGGACATGCTCCTTAGGGAGGCCCTTCTACATTATATATGCATGTCCTGCGGGAGATGCTTCGCTGCGCTCAACATGACAGGCCCGCATGCCCTGAGTTCCCTCCCCTCGGGGAGGGTTAGGGAGGGGCTAAGAAGGGTCTCCCGGAGGACATGTTCCATAGGGAGGCCCTTTTCCATTCTTCATTCTTCATTCTTCATTCTTCATTCTTCATTCCCCTGGATAGTTCACCAAGTAGAGCGTCCCCGTGGCGCGGGTGAAGGCGGTGTAGAGCCAGCGGAAGTAGTCGGGCGTGAGGTATTCCTCGGACACGTAGGCCTGGTCGAGGAAGACGTTCTTCCATTGCCCGCCCTGCGCCTTGTGGCAGGTTACGGCGTAGGCGTACTTCACTTGCAGGGCGTTGTAGTGCGGGTCGGCCTTCATGCGGCGCATCCGCTCTCGCTTGGTGGGCACGTCGGCATAGTCCTCGAGCACGGCGTGGAACAGGCGGTCGCTGTCGGCCTGGGGCAGCGAGGGGGCGTCGCTGCCGAGGGTGTCGAGCAGCAGGGTGGCCTCCAGCTCCAGGTTGCCCTGGTCGGGAAACTCCAGCAGCACGTCGGCAAAGCGGAAGCCGTACAGCTCCCTGGTGCGGCGCACGCGGCGCACGACGGCCGCCTCGCCGTTGGCAATGAAGTCCATCTCCTTGCCGCCCCAATGGTAGTTGTTCTTGGCCACCATCAGCCAGTCGCCCGCGTCCAGCTCCTCCTCGCGCCAGAGTATTTGCTTGCGTATACCATTATTATATATGTTCGCCCTGCGGTTGCTGCGGCATATCACGATGGTCTCGTCCATGCCGTCGTTGGCATAGCACGTCTCCAGGGCGCTGACCAGCTCGTCGCCGGGCAGCAGGCGGATGTCGGCAAAGCCGGCCACCTTCACCTTGGGCAGCGTCCCATACGCCTCTTCGGCTATCAGGCGGCGCAGGCGGGTGGCGTTCCACAAGATGCCCGACGACAACTCCTGCCTCACCACCTGCGTCAAGTCACACTCCGACACCTCCAGGCCATAGCCGCGCAGCACGTCGGCATACAGGGCGGGGCTTTGCACGTCGCCCACCGGGGGCAGCTGGGCCGTGTCGCCCACCAGCATCAGGCGGCATCCCTGTCCGGAATAGACAAACTGCACCAGGTCGTCGAGCAGTCGCCCGCTCCCGAACATGCCGCCCGACAGGCCGTCGTTGGATATCATCGATGCCTCGTCTACTATATATAATGTATGGGTGGCCAGGTTGTCATTCAGCGTAAAGCCCGTCATCTCGTTCGAGAAAGCCCGTTGCCTGTAAATCTTCTTGTGGATGGTGTATGCGGCATGGCCGGCATAGGCGGCAAACACCTTGGCGGCCCGGCCCGTGGGTGCCAGCAACACGCACTTCTGCCCCAGCTTGTCCAGCGTGCGGACCAATGCCCCGACCAATGACGTTTTCCCGGTTCCGGCATACCCACGGAGCACGAACACGCCGTCCGCCCGTGCCGACATCAGGAATGCGGCAATGGATTTCAAGACATCATCCTGTTCGGAAGTAGGACAATAAGGGAAATTTTCCTTAATTTGCCTTTCTAAATAGTTATTTATCATCCGTACGATTGAAAAAAAGTAAGAGGAACTGCCGTTATTAAATTTATTTCTTTTATTTTTGCGGTGCGAATATAATAAACTAAAAACATATTTATCATGAAAACTGTATTCAATGTGATTTTAGGCCTGTGCGTCTTGGTTTTAATCTATATCTGTTATGCCAGCATCATGGGACCTATAGATTTCGAGAATGAGAAAAAGGTTAGGGACAATGCTGTCATTGCCCGTCTGATTGACATCCGCAAGGCACAGCAGGAGTATCGGAATACGCACAACCAGCAGTATACCGACAACTTCGACACACTAATCCATTTCGTCAACAACGCCAAGCTGCCTTTCATCTACAAGGTGGGAGAACTGACAGATGAGCAACTGGAGAATGGCATGACAGAGAAGAAAGCCGTGCGCATCATCGAGAAGGCCAAAAAGACTGGCAACTATGCCGAAGTAAAAAAGAACAAGTTGGAGAACTTCGTGCGCGACACGATGTGGGTTAATGTAAAAGATACCCTCTTCTCCAAAAACTATAATGCCGACTCTTTGAGATACATTCCTTACGGCAATGGTACGCAATTTGAGATGGAAATCAGAAACGATACAGCCCAGTCGGGTGCACCGTTCTGCCTGCTTGAAGTAAGAGCACCTTACGACATTTATCTGAGCGGACTCGACAAACAAGAAATTGCCAACCTGAAAGACAAGCAAACCAAGCTGAACAAATACTGCGGTTTGAAGATCGGTGATTTGGAGACGGCTAACAACAATGCCGGAAACTGGGAATAATTCCGTTCCTGAAGCATGTCTATTTATGACAGAATCAATTGATTTCAATACATTAACATCATTATCTGATACATTATCCATCCGTCTTAGTACGGATGGATTTTCTTTTTCTATTTCCGACGCAGCGAAAAAGACTACGACATTCAATTATCCTGCACATGAGGACTTACCGCTAACGGCCAATTTGAAACGGGCTCTCCATGAAATGAAATGGCCGCACGGCACATTTCAGCATGTCAATATCCTGATGACTGATGAAAGATTCACCCTTGTGCCACTCGACCTCTTTAACAGTAATATGGTAGAAGAACTCTTTCATTACAACTTCCCAAAGAAAGATAATGAACAACTATCATACAACATGGTCAAACAGGCTGGGATTGTCGTACTTTTCGGAATAGATAAAACAGCATACCATTTCTTACAGAAGCAATATCCTAATGCGAACTTCTATTCGCATGCCACTTCCCTGATAGAATACATCTCAAGAAAAAACAAGCAAGCTCTTTCTAATAGAAAAAGGATGTATGTATACATGCATAAAGGAATGCTTGATGTCTTTTGTTATAATAACGACACTTTGTCGTTTGCCAACTCATATAAATGCAATAACCGCCTTGATAGTATTTATTACATATTATATATCTGGCACACCATAAGTTTCAAACAAAAAGAAGATGAATTATTCCTTCTAGGAGATATGCCCGAAAAAGAAGGCATTCTGGCCGAACTTCAAAAATTCATAAGCCAAGTGAGCATTATAGACCACACAGAATATATAGACCTACAATAGGTATCAATATTATGCGGGTGATTAGCGGTATATATAAAAGACGGCACTTTGACATTCCACATTCGTTTAAGGCACGCCCTACTACGGATTTTGCCAAAGAAAACTTATTTAATGTACTCTCAAATTACATCGATTTTGAAGACGGAGTTCAGGCACTTGATCTGTTTGGAGGAACAGGGAGTATTAGCATCGAGCTTGTTTCACGAGGATGCGAACAGGTCGTTTGTGTGGAAAAAGACCGTGATCACTATGCTTTCATCTGCAAAATAATGAAACAAGTCAATACTGATAGATGTTTTCCTATACGAGGTGATGTATTCAAATTTATAAAGACATGTCACCAGAAATTCGATTTCATCTTTGCCGACCCTCCTTATACACTTGAAGAACTGGAAACAATACCAACACTCATATTTGACAACCAGTTACTGAATCCTAACGGAATATTCGTACTGGAACATGGGAAAAACAATAACTTTGAACTTCACCCGAACTTTTGGGAGCGGAGAGTATACGGAAGTGTAAACTTCAGCTTCTTTAAGAGCTTATAGAAAGGCAAATCTGAATCTTATAATAAGGGAGAGAGCAAGCGCACAATGCTTTCGGCAACTTTGTGATACCATGGGCGCGCAGACCAAGTCCTCAAAAATATTTGTTTGCAGTCACGCTGATCTTGTAAAAAGACTTCACGCATCTGTAATGCGACTTCTGTATCATAAATAAAAGCATTGACTTCGAAATTGTGCTCAAAGCTCCGAAAATCCATATTGGTTGAGCCAACAGTAGAAAACATATCATCAGACACCATCAACTTGGAATGCAAAAAGCCACGCTTATAAAAATAAACTTTGATACCTGCACGCAATATATCTGACAAGTAAGAAAAAGACCCTAACTGTGTAAGATAAGAATCTGCTCGATACGGCAACATTAAACGAACATCAACCCCTGCCAAAGCCGCTGTTTGCATGGCTGTAAGCACAGGTTCAGTAGGAAGGAAATAAGGAGTTTGAATGTAAAAATAGTGTTTAGCACCTGTTATTGCCATAACGAGCCCTTGCATAATTTCTTTCCATGGCCCAATTGGTTCTCCAGTAACTATTTGGATCTTTGCCACTCCTTGATTATCTATTTTGGGGAAATACTTCGCAGAAGTAATCAATGTACGATCCACAAGATACCAATCTGTAAGGAAAACAGTTTGTAAGCCATATACGGCTTCTCCTTTCAACATAAGATGCGTATCACGCCATTCCCCCCATGAGCCTCCCCGTATATAACGTTCAGCCACATTCATTCCTCCAATAAAGCCGACTTGCCCATCAATGATTATCAGTTTACGATGATTCCGATAATTTACTTTGTTAGTGAAACGAGGGAAACGAACTTTCAAAAAAGCGCGTGCGTCAATTCCCTCATTACGCATATCTTCAAAAAAATGACGAGACACATGCCAACACCCCACATCATCATAAAGCAGACGTACTTCCACACCTGCACGCACACGTTCAATCAACGCGTCTCTTACCATACGCCCAATAGCATCGTTTTCAAAGATGTAAACCTCCATATGAATATGGCGGGTCGCTTTTTGTAACTCACCAAGTAGTGCACGAAGCATCGATATTCCCGATGTATAGACATTTACAACATTCCCTTCGAATGGTAAAGAATTATCAACATTACGAAACAAAGCTATCAACCGGCTATATTCTCCAAAACTATTACATGGTTCATGGTCTATATAGCCAGCCACAGGATTTTGCATTAGCTGGCTGTACATTTTCTTTCCAATGACGCGTTCACGTTGCTGGTTCCGTCCGAAAAAGAAGTACAGTATCAATCCAACTATAGGTATGAATATAAGAACCAGAACCCATGCCAAGGTCCTGAATGGATTACGATTGTCCAGAATAATCACAGCAATCGTACCTATAATGACACCTAAATATAGGATATCGAAACTCACAGAAGCAATCTGCCCGAACACCCAATCCCAGTCTATCATATATTGCCCCTGCTCCTAATAAGATTATAAAACAAACATAAGAATAAAAAGCATAGCTCACACCATCATAACGATGAAACTATATGGAATCAAAGATTAGCAGATTCCTTCCTCAAAGGTTACAACTTCACTTTCTTTGATGCCGGACGCGATTCATTCCAAAGCCTATCAAGTGCAGTTACGACATAGCGATATTTACTCTTTCCATCATCATAAGGTAATTTATAGAAAGGTACCGGAGTGATGGCAACAATGTGACTCGGGTCGCTAATATCAATCTGCTCCTTAGCAGAAAAGCGATATACGACATACCGTATAGCCCTATTCATTTCATCGCGATACTTAGGTGCTGTCCAGCATAAGATATAACCATCTTCTGTCCATATCGGTTTTATCTTGCGAACCTTACCGGGAGCATCATTATCCATAAAATCAAACACGGGCGGCAAGGCAGGATACTTATGATAAGTTGTAACCAGAGCATCGCGGAATCTCCCTTCATTCTTCACAACGGCACTTGCAGGCCAAAAGCAATTGCCACCGATTGTCTGATAATGACGAACCAAAGCCATCTTGCGGGGCAGCTGGTTGATGGACGGATTCTCAGGGTCTGCACCACGCACTATGGCCGAAACAGACTGCCCTATGAACAAAGGCCTATTTCCGGTATTGCGTGCCCACCAGTCTATCAATGTCGCATAATCGGCACGAGGATGCCCAATATTCCAGTATAGTTGTGGTATGTTATAGTCTATCCAGCCCTCGCGTGCCCATAAAAGGACATCGGCATACAGATCGTCATAGTTTTGCAGGGCGGAGGTTTTACTGCCAAGCGGATAACTGCTCTCGTTGCGATAGACTCCGAAAGGAGATACACCGAACTTCACCCACGGTTTTATGGCGCGTATTCTTTCATGCAGCTGCTCGATAAGGAGGTTTACATTATGGCGTCGCCAATCACCCTTGTCAGTAAAGCCCGAACCGAAGCGCGCGAAATCCTTGTCATCAGGGAAGTCTTGTCCCTTGACAGGATACGGATAGAAGTAGTCATCCATATGAATGGCATCCACATCATAGCGCGAGAGGATGTCCTCCACCACTTTACAGATGTGTTCCCGACTCTCGGAGAGGGCTGGATTAAAGAACAGTTGATCACCATAAGTAACGAACCATTCAGGATGGGAATAGTAGAGGTGACCTGGAGCCAGTTCGTTCTTCAACGATGTCTTGACACGGTAAGGATTTATCCAGGCATGAAACTCCATGCAACGTTTGTGGCACTCGTCTATCATGAATTGCATGGGATCCCAATAAGGTTCGGGTGCTTGTCCTTGTACACCCGTGAGAAAGCGGCTCCAAGGTTCGAGCTTGGAGACATAGAGGGCATCGGCTTCGGGGCGTACTTGGAAGATGATGGCATTGATGCCTGCCGCATGAAGTGAATTGAGCTGTTCTACCAAGGTTTGTTGCATACGCTCGGTGGACATACCACGGAACTGTCCATTGACTGTTTGTATCCACGCAGCACGGAATTCACGCTTAGGGCATGTGGTACCGGTGGCAAGTCCGACAGATGATGGAGCCTGGGCTTGCATGAAACAAGGTAGGATGGAAAATAGCAATCCCAGAACAAGAGTATTGGTCTTCATATACTTAATCATTTCTTCGTTATACTGGATATGTTTATTATTTAGTAACGGCAAATATAATGTAAACCGGGCTTTATAACAAACATCAAGTAGGTTTTTCCTGAAAAAGGATGAAGGCCGGGTGAAAGGCCCGTGCAAGATGCAGGGGCATTTGCCCCCTTCTACCGACAAACAATGAGGGCTTTACATCCCGACATGTCGCGGGCGGGCTTGCAACATGTCGCGCTTGTGGACGCAACATGTACGGGACACAGCCGCAACGTGTTCCGGACAAGCAGCCCACAGAATATGACAATGTAGTGCATTTATTGTAGGGAAAGGAGCACTAAATTAGCTTGGTAAATGTATCTTTGCAGGCACAGAATGAATACACATGGACAATGATATGGCAGAAAACGCATCTATAATCATCAAAGGGGCACGGGTGAACAACCTTAAAAACATAGACGTGCAGATTCCAAGGAACAAGTTTGTGGTAATCACAGGCCTGTCGGGTTCGGGCAAGTCGTCGTTGGCGTTCGATACATTGTATGCCGAAGGGCAACGCAGATACGTGGAGAGCCTGAGCAGTTACGCCCGCCAGTTCCTGGGAAGAATGGGGAAACCGGAGTGCGACTATATCAAGGGCATCCCACCAGCCATAGCCATTGAGCAGAAGGTGAGCAGCCGTAACCCGCGTTCCACGGTGGGGACATCCACCGAGATATACGAGTACCTGCGATTGCTGTACGCCCGGATAGGACGCACATACAGTCCCGTCAGCGGACTGGAGGTAAAGAAACACAGTACGGAGGACATCGTGGCCTGCATGACCGCGCATCCGGACGGAATAAGATACACGGTCTTGACCCCCGTCGTCCTGCCCAAGGGGCGCAGCCTTAGCCAGCAACTGAGCATATACCTCAAGGAGGGATTCAACCGCATAGAAGCCAACGGCACCATCCTACGCATAGGCGACTATGAGCCGAAAGAGGGAGATGTGCTGTTCTTACTGATAGACAGGATGGCCGTGTCGCACGAAAAGGATGCCATAAGCCGGCTTACAGACTCGGCGGAGACGGCCATGTACGAGGGAGACGGCGCATGTCTGCTCCGCTTCTACCAAGACGATGGCACCACCACCCTGTACCGCTTCAGCACCAAGTTCGAGGCCGATGGCATATCGTTCGAGGAGCCAACCGACCAGATGTTCTCTTTCAACTCACCGGTAGGTGCCTGTCCGGAGTGCGAAGGGTTCGGGCGAGTGATAGGCATCGACGAACACTTGGTGGTTCCCGACCGTTCCCTCTCCGTGTACGACGGGGCTGTAATGTGCTGGCGGGGCGAGAAGATGGGCGAATGGCGCAACATGGTGATACGGGGAGCCGACAAGGCTGGCTTTCCCATCTTCACCCCGTACTATGAACTGACCGACGAGCAACGCCGCATGTTGTGGGAAGGAACTCCCTACTTCGAGGGCATCAACGCCTTCTTCCGCATGTTGCAGGAGAACCAATACAAGATTCAATACCGGGTGATGCTGGCCAGGTACAGGGGAAAGACCGTATGTCCCCGCTGCCACGGCACGCGCTTGAAGCCGGAGGCTGGATATGTGAAGGTGGGCGGACGCAGCATCTCCGAGCTGGTAGACCTGCCCATAACCGAACTGGCCGAGTTCTTCAGGACACTTCAACTGGACAAGCATGACGCCGAGGTGGCGCGGCGGATACTGGTGGAGATACAGAACCGCATACGCTTCCTGCTGGACGTGGGACTGGGATACCTGACTTTGAACCGGCAGAGCAACACCCTGTCCGGCGGTGAAAGCCAGCGCATCAACCTGGCCACGTCGCTCGGAAGCAGCCTCGTGGGCAGCCTGTACATACTCGACGAGCCGAGCATCGGCCTGCACAGCCGCGACACCGACCGCCTGATACGCGTGCTGCGCCAGCTTCAAAGGTTGGGCAACACCGTGGTAGTGGTGGAGCATGACGAGGAAATCATACGCGCGGCGGACTAAATCATCGACATCGGGCCCAAGGCAGGCCGGCTGGGAGGCGAAGTAGTCTACCAGGGCGACATGAAAGACCTGCGCGGACACACGGACAGCTACCCCGGGCGCTACCTGCTGGGCGAGGACACCATCCCCACCCCGGCGCACAGGAGGCCGTGGAACAACTACATTGAGGTGAAGGGCGCACGCGAGAACAACCTGAAAGGGATAGACGTCAAGTTCCCCTTGAACGTGATGACTGTCG
>CALUGY010000110.1 GCA_944320295.1 uncultured Bacteroides sp. | reverse complement strand
AGATGGAATAATTATATTTGCACAAAACAAAGTACCTATGGCTAAGACGGTAAATCCTTTTGTGGTGACAGGAAAAATTGCTCCTGAGTATTTTTGTGATCGGGTAACAGAGTCTGCCCGGCTTGTCAAGTCTATCATTAATGGCAATAATTTGGTTGTTATTTCTCCGCGACGGATGGGTAAAACCGGCCTGATACAGTTCTGTTATGACAAGCCGGAGCTGAGCCGGGAGTATTATACATTTTTTATCGACATACTTCATACATCGAGTTTGCGGGAATTTACTTATCTGTTTGGAAAGGAGATTTATGAAACCTTGCTGCCTCGTAGCCGTAAGATGGCTTCCCTTTTTTTACAAACTATCAAATCGATTAGCGGGAAGTTCGGTTTCGACCCGATGACCAATCTACCCACTTTCAATATTGAGTTGGGGGATATAGAACGACCAGAGTATACGTTGGACGAGATCTTCCAATATCTGGAACATGCCGACAAACCTTGCATCGTATCGATAGATGAGTTCCAGCAAATTGCCAAATATCCCGAAAAGAACATCGAAGCATTGCTTCGCACGCATATGCAGAGGCAGGGTAATAGCCATTTTATATTTGCCGGGAGCGAACGGCACATGATGCAGGAGATGTTTTTGTCATCGGCAAGACCTTTTTATCATAGTGCCGATATATTGGAATTGAAAGCCATTCCTTCCGAAGTGTATATTCCTTTTATAGCCGGGCATTTTGAGAGGTGTAATCGTCGTATTGATAAGGTTGATATTGCTAAAGTGTATGCCTTGTTCAAGGGGCATACGTTTTATATTCAGAAAACGTTTAACGAGGCCTTTGCTGATACACCGGAAGGGGAAGATTGTACTATGGAAATCATACGGACTGCAATAAACAATATTGTGGCATCGAACGATACGATTTTCCGTGAAATTTTGTCGAATGTTCCTGAGAAGCAGAAAGAACTTCTTTATGCAATAGCCAAAGATGGGGAAGCTGTGCAATTGACCTCGACAGAGTTCATAAAACGCCACAGTCTTACATCGGCCAGTTCTGTGCAGGCTGCCATGAAGAAATTGTTGGAGAAAGACCTGATTACCGAAATAAATAAAAGATATTCTGTGACGGACAAGCTTTTTGCCATGTGGATCAATAATCTCTATGGCAATGGACTGGTACTGTAAATATCCGTTTGTGGACTGGCTATAATCAAAAGAGAATGTGTCAAAATGCGATATCGATATTATTAGCTTCGCTCAAAACAAATTCTGACAATTATACCAAAGTATAGTCTGTCATGTTGAGCGGAGCAAAGCGAAGTCGAAACATCTCCCATAGGCATAAGTGAGACCTTTCAACTTCGCTCAGGGTGACAGAATGTAATTTTACTTTTTATTTTGACACATCCTCTTTATGGACAGGAATACCCTTATCAGAAAGCCCAATCGCTTTCCGTATAGCTGCTTTCCAGCTGGTTCTCTATTTCGTCCGGCAGGTTGCAGAAAAAGTCCAGGCCGGTCTGCTCTTCCAATTCGTCGATGCTTAGGGCATGTTCCTTTACCACGCTTATGGGAGCCTGGTTGTTGTTGGTGTAGCCATAGTCATCCCGGTGCTCCGCCAAGAAGCCGATGGCTTGATAGTCTCCTCCCTTTTCGGCCAGTACGGCGATGAAGTAGTATTGCGGGCAGGCCAGTCCATGTTTGGTCAGTCCGTTGGCATCGGTGGTGGGAGTTTGTCCGTCTTGTCCCTTTTGCGTGCCGGTGAAGTTTACCAACAAGTGGTTCAGAGTTCCGCCCTTGGTTACATACAGCTTGTCGTAGTCTCTGGAACGTGCCCAGTTTTGTATGGTCTTCTCAAACGTAACCCAGAAGCCTTGGTTGAACGAGGTCAGCTGCGGGCTGATGTTGCTGTAGTAGAATGTTTGCACATTGGCCTCACGGGAATATACCCTGTCTTCCGATGCACAGAGGTGTCCTTTGTCGAACCCGTCGTTCTTGTGGTTGCTTTCTTGCGGGCTCATGCCGTCGGGCAGGTCGGGATCCGCATTCCATTCATCTGTGCGGCTTACATTATCCTGGGAGGTTTCGCTATCGAAGGTGAAAGCCACCCATGCCGCATGTTTCTTGCTGTCCACCCATTCGTAAGCATAGTTCAATATCTCTTGCTCGTTGAAGCTCACGGTATGTTCCACGTAGATGTTCTCCGGGTTGAGGTGGGGCATGGAGTAGTCGGTGACATATGCCTTGCCTTCAATGGGGAGGTTGGCATTTACATTATCGGAAGAGGTTTCCCGTTCGGCTGTGCTATCAATGATGTATTCCACTCCCACGTTATTGCCGTCAATGTAGGTGACGCGCAGCTTCAGATAGGTATATAGTGTGGTGGCGGTGTGACGCAACCAGTAGCACTTGCCGTCTACAATGGCAGCAGTCTGTTGCCAGCCGTCTTCTGTGGGGACGTTACCCATTTCGTCCAGACGCTGGCTATTGTTTTCCATGAAGCCGTAGGCACTTCCGGCCAGTTTCCCTTCTGAAATATAGATAGGGTCATCCAATCCTTCTGGCTTCAGGGTATTGAAGCCTTGTGTGGCATTCTCTAAGCCTTCGAGCACATCGAGTGTGGATCCTTCTATGGTGGCTTGTACGTTGTCAGAGGGCGAAGGAATGGGGGAGGGGTTGTCGCTATCGCAACCAGCGAGGTATAGTGCGGATAGCAGGAACAGATATAAAAGCTTTTTCATTGTGTGGTTGAATTGTGAGGTTTTACATTAGAGATAAAAAAGGAGGTAAAGGCATATATTCTCCCTTACCTCCTTTTATGTGGCTACAAGATTATTCTTGTACGGACAGGTTCTGTATTTCTACAGTCAAAGCAGTATCTTTATCGCTCTTGTAGTGGAAAGCGATGTAAACCTTTTGTCCTGCGAAACTGCTGATGTCTGCACCCTCGATGGTGTAGAATGTCCAAGAATCACCGGCCGGCCATTGAATGCCTTCTACTTTGGTCCACGTAGCTTGCGAGACATCTCCGTTATAGTCAGTAGAAATCTCCATCGTGAAATAATGGTCTACTGTATTTTTCTTAAGGAAATTGACTGCCACATCAAACTTCACGATAGGGGCAGCGGCCTTGCTCAAGTCTATTTGAGGAGATATAAGCCAGCTTTCTGTTGTTTTGTTGGTCTGATCGGCATATCCGGATGCTTTCCAGCCATATCGGTCGTCAAGAGACCATACATAGTTCAAACCATCCAGCTTAATGTCTTGCGTAGTGAAACCACCATCTTCTCCATTGAGCAACGAGGCGGTGTAGTAAACCTTGGCCTCTATCCAAGTTCCTTCCGATTTGAGGAATACAATGGATGTGCGCTGTGCCACTACGGTTTCTATCCAGTCTATGCCGTCGAATTTGAACTCGGTAGCGGTAATGGTGCCCTTGTCATCGGCCACATAAACCACGGCAGCCACATCGTCCGTCTTGGCATAGGGATAAGCCTTCTTCAAGTAGATGGGCAAAGTCTCTTCTGGCTTGCTGATGTATGAGTAACCCATTTGCGCGTAGTCTGCCGGTTGCAGCACGGCGATATCGGCTTCATCTGTGGTATATGCTTTCCAAGAAGTACCGTTATAGGTATATACGCCAGTTGCATTGGGGGTCACCCTGGCACGTGTCAAGGCCAAAGCCGCGCTCTTGGTGGTAGTGGCTTCTTCTACAGAAACGGCCATGGTGTTTACATATCTGCCACTACCGGTAACCCCTATGACGTA
This sequence comes from uncultured Bacteroides sp., assembly GCA_944320295.1. Taxonomy (GTDB): domain Bacteria; phylum Bacteroidota; class Bacteroidia; order Bacteroidales; family Bacteroidaceae; genus Bacteroides. Next base: position 6,616 of record CALUGY010000110.1, on the reverse strand, counting down.
ACCGGTAACAATGACCTTCTTGCCGTTCAAAGAAGCAGGTACTGTTGCCGCCGAAGGATAGGATAGGCTTCCTACTGTATTTGATGCACCCTCAACTTCAACATTATAATAATTTCCGTCTATAGTCAGCGTGCCTTCGTAGCTTACATAAGCTATGTATGGAGCCTGAGCATAAGCGTCCATATCCTCGCCAAGCAGGACACGAGTAGCTGGATAAGTGAATTTTCCACCAGTAGAAACGGTTTCAACAGTAGAACTATTGCCGAACTGCATAAGTCCTGCGTATTCTGAAGTTTTTCCGGATACAGCCACGACATCGCCAATGGCATAGCCGGCAGGTTGTTTGTTCAGATAAACCAGAATAGAACCGGTACCGTCGTTTATCAGGAAACCGCGTTCGTACGTTGCAGATATCATACCTTTGACAGAGTACTCCCCGGCTTGGGAAAGGGCTACTACACCAATCGGAGAGTATTCGCTGGCTGTACCGGCTGCTACTACCGAGGTAGCCATCATGTTGATGTATTTGCCTCCGGAGCCGGATGTGCCGATCAGGTATCCGGTAACAGTTACCTCTTGTCCGTTCAGCGAGGCATCCACCAGACCAGCTGCCGGATAGGAAATGCTGCCTTGGATGTCAGGATCGTTCAAAATGATGTTGTAATGATTGTCAGAGATGCTCAACTCGCCTGTGATGGACACATACTCCACTTCTGGAGCTTCTTTCCATGCTTTCAGGTCTGCCACGCTCATGGCTGTCGCTTGCGGGTATGCGAATGTTTCGCTGCGTCCCGTAAAGTTGATGGTACTTGAATTGCCGAACTGCAACATGCCACCATATTCGGTTACATTGCCGGAAACGGTAACCAAGTCACCCACGGAATAGTTGGCAGTTGCATTCAGGTATACCAGGATGGAGCCTGTTTCATCGCCCAGCATGAATCCGCGTGCATAGGTGGCGACAACAGTACCCTCTACGTCATAAGTACCGGGACCGGTTGACAAGATTTCGCTAATCTTTTTGTATGTCTCTGCCGGTTCGTCACCGCCTCCCGTGGCAGGTTCCGTATCAGAGTAGGCGTAGCTTACCATGCGCATTTCCCCGTTTTTGGGGTTGCTGATGGACTCTTTCAGTATATTCGGTATCTGGTTTACCGTCGAAGGGGTCAGGTAGTTCACCGTACGGCCGCTTCCCCATACCAACGTGTAGTCATCGCTGTCCAGCTGGTAGTCGGTAGTCCCGTTGAAGTCCTCCAGATAAGCGGGCAAGTTTTCGAAGTTGTCATAGAATACCGTCACTTTTGAGCCATTGTCAAAGTACGGGTATTTCGTTTCGATATAGGCAGGCAGGTATAATACTGCCGGGGCGCTTTCAGTAAAGTATTTATTGGTTCCTACTGCTTCCAAGGCTTTTTTAGCAGTTTCTCCCTCCGGGTCTTGATTGAGAGCCAGGTCTTTGTTGGCTTGCAGATCGGCTATGGCCTGATAATCGGTAGCAGCCAGAGTGAGCGTATCGTTACCGATGTCGGTTGGAACGGCCAATTCATCAAAGCCGGGGAAGTTATCTTCGTTGTAGTCGCAACCAGCCAGAGTCAATGTTGCTGTTGCGAGCAGACTGTACAGATAATATCTTTTTTTCATAATGATTTCTTTTTCACGTAAAAGTTTAGAAGTTGAATTTCAGTCTTACGGAGTAAGTGCGTCCCCATCCGTATAATACACGTTCAACATCTTCCCAAGTGCTGCCGTCCCAGGCATCTACAATATATTCTTGGTCGAAGAGGTTGTTTACGTTTCCGCTGAGTGTAGCACGAACCTTGCCAAAATCGAATGTATAGCCGGCATTAAGGTCGAACGTGTGGTAAGAGGGAACCTGCCAAGGTTTGCCCACTATGTACTCTTCACCCATCTTGGCAGAACTTGCTTCTATGTCATAGTCTGCAAAGAGACGTGCGGCGAAGTTCCAGTCAAGACCCAGTCGCAAGCCTTTCATGGGGCGTACTGTTACGCCTAAGGCTGCGGTAGTCTGTGCGGAGCCACCCACATTCACGTTGTCCATGCGGATTTTGTAACGGTATTGTTCTGCTTGCGACATGTCTGGCACGATTTCTCCTCTGTTCGGAGTAGTTACCATCTGTCCTTGCGAGTTGTACCAGAAGCCACTGGCCAGGCCGTCCCAACGCCAGTCGCCCCACGAGAACATACCGTTGATGCTTACCCAGCGGGCAGGTTTGGCCTCGAAGTCGAGTTCCACACCCATGTGCTTGGCGTTGGCACCGGTCATGTTCAATACGTAGCGCTCGCCGCTATCGGCATCTGTACTGCTGTCGTACAGGCTCTTGTCCATCCATTGCGTGTAGTAGAGGTTCAAGTTGGCTGAGAATACGCTGCTGCGGAAGCCGTAACCAGCTTCGAACGACATTACCTTTTCGTTTCTGGCATCCGGATTACGTTCGTGCGAGTTCTGCGAATTGATGAACGATGTGTCGAACATCGGGGCACGGCTGATGAATCCGGCATTGACAAATACGTTATGCTTGTCTGTCAGGTTATAATTGGCACCACCCTTGATATTGCCGCCCAAGTAGTTCTTCTTGCCGCTCTTGGCATGTTCCTTGTCATAATAGAAACGGTCGTAACGCCAGTATCCGGTATTCGACAGACCGCCTGATACAAACGTACTCAGTTTCTCGCGATTGTATTCCAATTGTGCGAATACGCCTTCAGACATTACATAACCGTCATAGTCGCGGAAAACTACATCGCCTACATTCAGCTTCTCGTTGATGAAGTTAGGATTTTGGGCTGCTGCATTGTTGAGTGGGTTCACCACCTTGCGGTTTTCTTCGTCAACAAAGTATGCGCCGCTGAACAAGTCGGTCAGGATGTTCTGATGCAATCCTTTGTAAAAGCGGTAGTCTATGCCTGCATAGAAGTCGAAGAACTCACCGAACTTGGTGGTGTAAGTGGACAACAAGCCGTACCACTCGTGGTTGTTCATCATTTTCGACATGGCCATGAGCGAACCGGTAGTGCTGGCCGCATTCATCTCGTCGATAGCATCGTAGTTGAATGTACCGTCAGGGTTGCGGAAATATGTATTCACACTACCGTTTGAAGCGCCATACCATCTGCTGCGGTAAGCCGAACTTCCGGTGCCGCTGTAACCGTCACCACGACCGATAGAGGCGTAGAGGGCGGTACTCAGGCTGGACTTATGGTCTATTTGCCACAGGTGGTTCAGCGAGATTTGCGGCTTGTGGTAAGAGTTGCGGTTGGAGTTGTAAACCTGGCCTTTGCGGTAACCGAACGTCGCGTTATAACGGTAGGGACTCTTGTCGCCCATGTACTTCCTGACTGCCTGCCAGTTCTTGATGGACAGCGCGTTCTGGTTGTTGCGCTGGTAGTGCCATTGCGGAGCGCCGAAAGCGGTCAACGTCAGCTGATGGTTGTCATTGAAGCGTTTGGCTACGCTGGCAAAGTAGTTGTATCCCTCAGACTGTGTGCCTTGGATGTAACCGTCGCGCCAATCCTTGCCGGCCAGTATCGTAAATGCCCATCCGTCTTTTGTCAGACCGGACGACACGCTGAACAAAATCTTGTTGAACCCGTCATTGCCTGTGGCGTAAGATACGAAGCCGCCTTTCTGTGCATCGGTGCTTTTGGTAACGATGTTGATTGAACCGCCGACTGCGGGCGATGCTACTTTAGAGGCTCCCAGACCACGTTGTACCTGCATGGAGCTGGTCACGTCCGACAGACCTGCCCAGTTGGACCAGTACACTTTCTGGTTTTCCATGCCGTTCATGGGCACACCGTTTATCATCATGGCCACGTTGTCGCTCTCGAAACCACGGATGCGGGTCTGAGCATCGCCAAAACCACCACCGTCTTTTGTTACATAAACGCCCGGTGTGGCTTTCAATATTTCAGGAAATTCTTGTGTACCAAGTTTCTCTTCTATGAATACCGGATTAACCGTCGATACGGCCACCGGGGTTTTACGTGCCACGGCCACAGACGAGGTGATAGTGACGTCGCTCAGCATCACGGCATCGGTTTCCATTTCTATTACTCCCAGATTGATGGAAGAACCAGATTGAGTCAGTTTCCTTTTCTGATCCTTGTATCCTACATACTTAAACAACAAGGTGGAGCCGGGTGCTGCACTTTGCTTGAAATACCCGTCGATGTCTGTCACGGAGCCTTGGCTCGTTCCTTCCACCACAACGGAAGCACCTATAAGCGGTTCGCCGGTTTCTGCGTCAACCAACTGGCCGCTTACCGTGGTTTGTGCAAATGCATAGAGGTTGCATAGCGAAAGCACAATAACCAACAGGAAATGAATCGGTTTTCTTTTCATAAATCCTTCTTTTAGTTAATAAATGGGTTTAAGCTAACTTTAATAAATGTTTCGTGGTGCAAAGATAGCTATAATATCTTGAACCTTTGTTACAGTAGTGTTACTATTTTAAAAGATTGGAATATGTTATATAATAGCTTTCTTGCATCAGTAGTGAATATTTTGCCTTTTGCTATACCATATATTATATATAGCAGGGGAGGGGAAAGCTACACCTATATGCCTTTTTGAGCGCTATTTGTACCGCTCTTACGGGCGATGTGTGCGGAGCCGGAGCGGAGTGTGTACGGAGCGTGCCCGCGACATGTCGCGTCCGGAGTGCGGACATATAGGGAGCCTTTAAGGAGGTTAATGTAACTTAATGGTGGAAATTCCGTGCAGCATTTCAAACTTTCCACGTCCATTATGAAAAAAAGATAACCAATGAACCTGAACTGTGCCATATTGCATGCTGACCCGGCAATGGTTGAAAAGTTGCAAGACTTTGTCGGAAAGGTACCTTTCCTGACGTTGTGCGGGACTTATACGGAATCAGTATCCGCGTTGAAGGACTATTATGTGACGAAAGTGGAAGTTTATATTGTCGGACTGTCTCCTGTTGCACCGGGAGAGATAAGCGGTATGGATTTTTGCCGCCTGTTATCGGCATATACGCGGATTATCTTCGTGGCGGACACGGATCGTTATGCGGCAGCCTGTTTCCGGGTGGATGCGTTGGACTATCTGGTGGTCAAACTGGACGGACAACCGGATTTGCCGCCGAAAGTAATCTACCTGCGTTCGGACAGCCGTATCTTGCGGCTGGATTTGGATGACATCTGTTATATAGAAAGCTGCGGGGACTATGTGAAGATTCATTGCCGTAGCGAATCACGTCCTTTGATGAGCCTGTGCACAATGAAGTATATGGAGGGAAATCTCCCGGCCGGTGATTTCGTGCGTGTACACCGTTCGTATATCGTCCGCCTTTGGGCGCTCGATTCCATTGGTAACAGCTACTTCGATGACGTGTATGAGTTGCTGCCTTATGAACTGGAAGACAATTGATGATAAGTGATGGAACACATGCGTTCAATATTGTCCAAGGCAGGCATGTCGCTCTTGTTGGCGGCGTGCCTGTCCGCTTGTTCGTCCGGCAAGAAGATGTGTTGCCGGGCCGTGCAAGTCGACGGAGGTTATGGCTATGTCATCCTGGACCGGGGTGACACGCTGATATACCAGCCCTACATCCCAGTCCTGGGCGGCAGGCAGCCTTTCCGCACCGAGCAAGAGGCCCTGGAAGTGGGGCAGTTGGTATATCGCAAACTGCGTGCCGGCTATCCGCCCACGGTGGACCGTGCCGAAGTGGAACGTTGCCTGGAGCGGGCAGGGGAGTAGCCTGTTTGCCCTCCCGTGCTTATGAAATGACACTTTTCCCGTGAAAAAACTTACAGATTCGTTTGGATGATAACAAATAATCTCTAACTTTGCAGCCGTAATAACAGAATGTAAGATGGATTACGGTTTTGTATATATTCTATTGTGTGGCATTATTATTCTGCTATCTAAATGTAGTGGAAGTGAGTGCTGTGCATGAATATATGTAAAATGAATGATGGATATATGAAAGCCTTTCTCACTTCCTGGTGCGAAAGGCTTTTTTGTTAGATACAAACTATAAATACAGATAAGAGAAATGAGCGACAGATTATTCATCTTTGACACGACACTCCGGGATGGTGAACAGGTACCCGGGTGTCAGCTGAATACGGTAGAGAAGATTCAAGTGGCCAAGCAGTTGGAGTTGCTGGGCGTGGACGTCATTGAGGCGGGGTTTCCCATATCCAGTCCAGGCGACTTCAACTCGGTGATTGAGATATCCAAGGCGGTGACGTGGCCCACGATATGTGCCTTGACCCGTGCCGTGCAGAAGGACATCGACGTGGCGGCGGAAGCCTTGAAGTACGCCAAGCACAAGCGCATCCACACGGGCATCGGCACCAGCGACGAGCACATCAAGTACAAGTTCAACAGTAACCGTGAGGAGATTATCGAGCGCGCGGTGGCGGCCGTGAAGTATGCAAAGAGATATGTGGACGACGTGGAGTTCTACGCCGAAGACGCCGGACGCACGGACAACGAGTACCTGGCCCGCGTCATCGAGGCGGTCATCAAGGCGGGCGCCACGGTGGTGAACATCCCCGACACGACGGGCTACTGCCTCCCCTCCGAGTATGGCGCGAAGATTAAGTACCTGATGGAGCACGTGGACGG
>CALUGY010000109.1 GCA_944320295.1 uncultured Bacteroides sp. | reverse complement strand
GCTTTTTTACCTTTTTGAAAATGCGTCCGCACGGCGTTAAAAATGCGACCGCATGGCGTTAAAAATGCGTCCGCACGCATTTTCAACTGCGACCGCACGCGTTTGTAACTGCGTGCGGACGCGTTTTCGCCCGCCCTTATTCCTGGAAGGCGATGCTGCCCCAGTTGACGCCGTTCCACGTATTGCCGCTCACCTCGCCGCGCTTGTCGGCGTTGAGGGTGAGGGCTACCCTATCGGTTGTGAGGGTGGGTCCAAAAGCATTTTCACCCAGCGTGATGGGGCCCTCCGCCGTGAGGGACACGACGCTTAAGTTTGGTGAGTTTCCGAAGGCAAAAGCTCCCACGTCGGTGGCCTTGGGCAGGGTGATGGACTGCAGGGCCACCATGTTGCCGAGTCTGGACTGCTCGATGCGCTCCATGTCGTTCAGCGTCAGGCTTGTGATGCGTGTATTATAAGAATTGTTTATAAGCCCGTAGTCCGCCTCGCTCAGCAGCCCGTTGATGACGAGCGTGCCCGTGCCGCCCAGGGCGGTGTCCACCATCTCTTGGGTGAGGGCCGCACCGCTCAGCGTGATGGTGTGCAGGTCGGGGTCTATGGTGTAGCCCGGGCCGGTGATGAGGGGCGCCTTGACCAGCACGTTGATGGTGTGCATGGCGCCCGCTGTCAGCTGGCCGGGGGCTGTGAGGGCGACGGGCGCGCTGCCGTTCAGGCGGATGAACTGGTTGGGGTCGGCTATCGTGCCGGGCGCGAGGTTGGCCTCCCAGGTGGCGGCATCCACCTGGTGCATCTTTATCCAGCCCTGCGCGCTGCCGGGGGCCACGGTGCCTTGCGAGTGGGTGCACGAGGTGGGGTCGTATGCTTCCACCTGCGTGACCTGCCCGGCGCGGCTGCCGCCGAGAGTGACGCGCACCTTGGCCAGCTGGTGGGTGAAGGCGAGGGAGACGGGCTGGCCGTAGGGGGCGTCCGGCACGGTGGCTTGCAGCACGTAGGCCAGGCGCTGCGACTGGTCGCTGAGGTCTATGTCGGTGTTAATAGGATACCATGCGGTGACGGTGGCCGGGGCGGTGTTTTGCCAGTAGAGTTGCTTGTCGGGTATCAATGTCTGGCCGGCGTTCAGGGTGTAGACGGCGGTTTCGCCGGCGAGCTGCACGGCTATCTGCTCCGTGCCGTCCCAGTCCCATGCGCTGCTCTGCCCGTCCTGGCTCTCGCTGATGCGCGTCCACGGCTCCTCGCCCGCTTCGACGGCAAGGGTGACGGAGCTTATCTGCAGGGGATAAGCCCCCTCAACTCCCCCTGTGGGGAAGCTTGGCTCTTCCTGCGTGCAGGCTGCCAGCACGGCAAGGGTTATAAATGCTGATACCGTGTTAAGTAATCTTAAATGGGGGGGTAGAAATGGAAGTACGGTTCTTCATAATGCGGTGGTATTGATGTTTCGTTGGGGCAAAGATAACGAATGTTTCGCGAGGGGCAAGGGAGGGGGCGGGATTTTTCTGTCAAAGCATCGCCATCATGTCGTCCAGCTTGATGGTGTCGACCATGTCGAGATCATGATGTTGTTTTCAACGGCTTCTTGGGGAGGGTTACAAGTCCTCTCCATTGGCCCGGTTGTATTCGTTATCATAGAACAGGGTGAGGTAATATTGCCCATATACATTGTTTATCATGAACCAGACAGGGCGTTTGCTACTTATTTCATATAAGTACATAATAGCGGCAGCATAAGCATCCGCCTGCATCTCTTTAGTGGGATTGGAGCGTTGTTCGTCCGTGTATTGAGAGATGGTGGATTCCATGGCTTTCATGATTGCCGTACTGTCAATAACAGCTGGAAGCTGATAGTAAATGGCTTCATAGCGTTTGTCATTGACAGTAATCTCATACTCTATATCCTCGTCATCAGACAACTCATAACCTTTGGCGGAAATAGACATGTACTTCCCATTGTTCTGGAACTGGCGGCAAAGATTATTGAACCTTATCCGTATGTCCGTCCCACCTGCGAGATGATTGTCTGCCACCATAATTCGCCACACCTTTCCGTTGTTCGTCACCACATGCAGGTTGACATCCATCCCGTTGAATTCGCCGTTCAACACCTCGGGGTTGTCTGGAGTAGGTTCAAAGCCCTTCTTCTTTAGTTGCCGTATCATTTCAGATTTGCTCCCGTCGACGGGTATGCCGAGGAACTTGGTCACTTCCTTTTGCTGTCCGTACATGACGGCAGAGGCCAGGAATAACATTAAGATTGGTAGTAAGACTCTTTTCATGGCGTCATGATTTAAATTGTACTGCAAGCACAAAGATAAGGAATGTTTCGCGAGAGGCAAGGAAGTGGGCGGGATTTTTCTGTCAAAGCATCGCCATCATGTCGTCCAGCTTGATGGTGTCGACCTTGGGGAAGTCCGTCTGCCTCAGTATGTCGTAGTGGCGGTCTTCTGTCACGATGAACTTGGCGTTTCCAGCTATGGCGCAATCCACGAACTTGTTGTCGTCCGGGTCTGCCTGTATCAGTCCGAAGTGGTAGTAGGGCGTCACGAACAAGGTGTGCGGGTTGTTCAGGATGACGGCAATGGCCAATGAGGCGAATGTGTGGCTCGTTTTCCTTTCCAATATCTCCTCATACTCCTCCAGAATTTCGCTGCTGACGCATAGCTGATTACGGCCGTCGAGCAGGGACAGCCACAGTTCGTGATGCCTGCTCCGCCGCGCGATGCAGCATATCAGGCTGTTAGTGTCGAGTACCAGCCGTGCCATGCTCTTTGCCTGTTTTGTGTAAGTCTTCGGTTCTTATCTCGTCCAGGCGTTTCTGGTCGAGTATGCCTTTGTCCCAGAGCCTGTCGGCTTCCTTGTCCAGCCGCTCTTGGAAATGGCGTGTCAGCACCTCTTGCACTTCGAGGGCATATTCATCGCTGTCGTTGAACGAGAACAGCTTTAGCAGGTGCTGTTGCGTGGGGGTCAATACGTTTGTTTTCATGTTGCTCAATGTTATTGATACTTTGCAAAGATAGCATTATTATCCTGTTTTCCAAAGCGCTATAGTGTTTTACTTGTATATCTTCAGCGTCTTGCCGGCGCGGATGTTGCTGCCCCGCAAGCCGTTCCAGCTGCGCAGTTGGGATACGGTGACGCCGTAGCGTTGGGCAATGCCTCCCAGCGTGTCGCCGCTCTTTATCTTGTAGGTGATGGGCTTGCCCTTGCCGGGCGTGGCCTTCGTGCCGCCGCTGGAGGCCACGGCCACGGTGCGCCGGTTGCCGAACAGCTCCTTGGCACGGTGGGCGTAGATGGTGTCTTGCAGGTCGATGAAGGTGCTGATGGCCTCGTGGGGCAGGCGCAAGGTCTGTGGCTTGGTATTGCCGGGGATGATGCTGCGCTTGTACTGCGGGTTGAGGCTGCGCAGCTCGTCCATGGGCACGTGGCACAGGTCGGCTATCTGCTGGAAGTGCAGCCTTTGCGATACCTGTACGGTGTCGGTGGCGGCGGGTATGTTGGTCTCCATGGGGCAGATGTTGTGCTTGCAGTAGTACGTCATCACGTAGTTGGCGGCAATGAAGGCGGGCACGTATCCGCGCGTTTCGCGGGGCAGGTAGTGGTATATAGCCCAGTAGTCCGTCTTGCCCCCGGCGCGGCGTATGGCCTTGTTCACGTTGCCCGGCCCGCAGTTGTAGGCGGCAATGACGAGGTTCCAGTCCTTGTAGATGCCGTACATGTCCTTGAGGTAGCGTGCGGCGGCCCATGTGGCCTTGATGGGGTCGCGGCGTTCGTCCACCAGGCTGTTGCTCTCCAGCCCGTAGAGCTTGCCCGTGCGCAGCATGAATTGCCACAGCCCCGCCGCCCCGGCGCGCGACACGGCCGAGGGGTTGAGCGCCGACTCGATGACGGGCAGGTACTTCAGCTCCAGGGGCAGGCCGTAAGCGTCGAGCGCCTCCTCGAAGATGGGCATGTAGAAGTTACACGCGCTGAGCATGAATGACACCTGCCCGCGCAGCTTGCCCGTGTATTGGTCTATGAACTTGCGCACTATCTCGTTGTAAGGCATCTCCATGGTGACTGGCATGCGCGAAAGGCGGTCTATGTATACCGAGTCGCTGAACTGCGGGTTCTCCAACGACGTTTCGCAGTCCTTGCCCAGATCTATGTAGTTCTTGGCCTTCCAGTCGTTGAGCAGGCTGTCCAGCGGGTAGGTCATGCTCTTGGGCAGGTCTATGGTCTCCTGATGTGAAGTGCCGTTCTCTCCGATGGTGACTTCCACGCTCTCTTGTGCGCGTGCCAGCGGCGAGGAGGCTATGGCCATGGCAAACAACATGCTTGCCACGTACCGGGTCGATATGTTTCTTGTCTTCATGGGTTGTTAGTGTGTCTATATATAATATAATGTGTATTCCTTGTCTCTTAGAAGCACAGGCTACATTGTACCCCTACCGATGTCTTGGCGGAGAAGCCCTCCATCTTCACGTCCATCACGGCAGGCTCCACCTTCATGCTCAGGTCGGGCGTGATGTCGAAGTTGGAAAGCTCGGCATCCACATACGCGTCTACCACGGATAGCAGGTACACGGCCGCAAAGGCGAATATGCTCATGTCCCGCCAGCGGCGGTAACGGTCCTTTCCCTTGCGCAAGGTCTCCAACACTTGCGGCTGCGACACGCGGTCAAGGTATCCCGGCGGCAACAGGTCTGTCACGGCCGATGAGTTCCAGTTGCCGTTGGCCGCTTCGCGGTACGCGTCGAAGTAGTCGTCATACATCTTGCCGTTCCAGGTTAGTGCATAGGCACATCCGGCAAACCCTCCGTAGAATATGGGCAGCTTCCAGTACTTGCGGTTGTATATCTGCCCGCCTCCGGGGATGACGAGTGCCAGCCATGTGGCTTTGGTGGGATTGGGCACCCACATCTTGCGGTTCAGTTGGCTTTGCAGCAGCGTATCGGCCGGCATTTCGGTAGCTCCGGTGGTGGGTACGGCAGTCAGTTCCAGCAACTTCCGTTTGTTTTCGGCGGCAATGCTGTCTGCTTGGGCCGTCACTACGAGGCTGTCTCCTGTACCGAATGCGTGTACAGGGGCGATGGTATCGGCCTGTAGCGCGAGCGATGCGCTGTCGCTTGCCGTTTCCACTTGCGCGGCATGTTCCCGCTTGAGGGCTGCACGTGGACGTTCTTGTGCATGGATCAAACCGTCCACGGCTTGCATTAGGCAGAGCAACAGGGTCGTTATCACGAGGCAGTATGTCTTGTGCGGCATCCTCATTTGTTCTTCAGCGTGTCGAATATGCCGATGATACGTTCCAGTTCCTCTTCGTTGTTGAACGGGATGCTGATTCTTCCCTTTCCTTTTTCCGAACAAGTGAGTTGTACTTTAGTGTTGAAGAAACTGGAGAGGTGTTCCTTCAGCATGTCGAACTCTTTGGAAAGCTTGTTTTGTTTGGGAGCCAGTTTACGTGAGCCGCTTTTCACGGTTTCCCCTTCAGCCAAGGCTTTCACCATTTCTTCCACCTTGCGCACGGAGTATCCATGTTGCACGATGTCTTCGTACAGTTTGATTTGTAGCTTCGGGTCGTTGAGGGCAACGAGTGCACGGGCGTGCCCCATGTCTATCAGTTTGTTCTGCAATCCTATTTGGATGGGTGCAGGCAGCTTCAGCAGGCGCAGGTAGTTGGCTATGGTGGTGCGCTTCTTTCCCACGCGTTCGCTCAGCCGTTCTTGCGTGATGCCGTATTGCTCTATGAGGTGTTGATAGGCCAACGCTATTTCCACGGAGTTCAAGTCCTCACGTTGTATGTTCTCGATGAGGGCCATTTCCATTACGTTCTCGTCGTCGGCCGTACGGATATAAGCGGGGATGGTGGACAGCCCGGCCAGCTGTGAGGCTCGGAAGCGGCGTTCGCCCGCGATGATTTGATAAGTACCGCCATCCATTTGCCGTAAAGTAATGGGCTGTATGATGCCAATCTCGGCAATGGAGTCGGCCAGTTCCTGCAAGGCCACGGGGTCGAATTCGCGGCGAGGTTGGTTGGGGTTGACGTTGATTTTGGACAGCTCTATCTCGTTGATGGATGAAGAGCCTTCTGTCTGCACGTCGTCCATGGAAAAGAGGGCGTCGAGTCCTCGTCCCAAAGCATTTCTTCTTTGTGCCATAAGCGGTGAGGGTGATATGCGTTATTTCTTTTCTCGATCTATCAGCTCCTTTGCCAACGCAAGGTGGTTCCTGGCTCCTGTGGAATCGGCATCGTATAAGATGGTGGGGATACCGTAACTGGGAGCCTCGCTCAGCTTGACATTGCGCTGTATCACGGTATGGAACACCAGTTCGTGGAAGTAGCGTTTTACTTCATCGTAAATCTGGTTGGCCTGGCGCAGGCGCGAGTCGTACATGGTGAGCAGGAATCCTTCTATTTCGAGTGTAGGATTGAGTTTCGACTTGATGATTTTTATTGTGTTGAGCAATTTGCTGATGCCTTCGAGGGCGAAGTATTCAGCCTGTACGGGGATGATGACGGAGTCTGCGGCTGTCAGCGCGTTTACCGTAATGAGCCCCAGCGAGGGCGAACAGTCAATCAGGATGTAGTCGAACTCTTCCTTGAGCGGGGTTAGAACCTGTTTGAGCACTTTTTCCCGGTTCTTGAGGTTGAGCATCTCTATTTCCGCGCCTACCAAGTTGATGTGCGAGGAGATGACTTTGAGCATGTCCATCTCCGTGTCGTGGATGGCTTGGTGTACGTCGGCATGGTCGATGAGGCACTCATAAATGGTGATGTTAGCCTGTTTGATGTCCACACCTAGTCCGGACGAGGCATTGGCCTGCGGGTCAGCGTCTACAACGAGCACGCGTTTTTCGAGGGTGGCAAGCGAGGCGGCCAGGTTTATCGTAGTAGTGGTTTTTCCCACGCCTCCCTTTTGGTTGGCCATTGCAATAATTTTTCCCATAATCTCAAAACTTTTTGTCGGGGCGAAATAAGCAATAATTTCGCATCGCGCCTATATTGTCGGGGCGAAAGAATGCAAAAACGTTGATAAGTCGGGCATTTTGTTAATAACTCCGACGACCTTTCGCACGCCGACCGACAAATATAGCCATTTTCTTCTGAATAGGAAACGCTTTGCCTTCTCGCTTGCAGAAGATTAAGATTTCTAAAGGCCCTTTGGTGGGGAAAAAGTGGGGTCCGGGCATGATGCGGTCTGGAAAGAGCGTGGTACGGAGGAATCAGAAGCGCACCATCAATTCGAGCACCACCTTGTCTTGCTCCGACTCTTTGGGGATGTTGCCCGATGAGTAGAAATACTTCTCGTAATTGAGCCGCAGGTCGGTGCGGAAAGCCTTGCTCAGGCTGAACGTGAGTCCTCCGGTCAAGCGGTGACGTTTGTGGTCGGTCGTGATGAGGTGCCCGCTGTCGGGGTCTGTGGCTATGCCGTCGCTCTGGTCGGTCATCATGTCGTAGCGTGCCAGGAACGACACTTTTTGGAATACCTTCCGCATGGGCAGGTCGTAGTTGATGAATGTGTTGACGGCATGCACGTCGTCAAAAGCGTTGTCGGAGTATTGCTTGTACAAGTATTCCCCCTCTATGTGGAAGCGTCCGTTTTCGTAATATGCGCCGATGTCATAAGAGCGCATCCACGTGTTTGCGGGCTTTATGCCTTGCGCGCTGAGTGATATGTTCACTCCCTCTGCGGGGAACAGCTGTGCTTTGGCCGAGTAGTTCACCACTTTACGCCATTCTTGTTGCCGGGTCAGCCCTGTGCCGTTGTACAGTCCTGCTTCTATCTTGGCAGGCAGGGCGGTGGGCAGTTCGTATCCCAAGGTGAGGCCCACGTCGCGCACGTTTCCCACCTGCTTGGCAATGAACGAGCGGTTGGCGAAAAACTGTTCATGAGGCGAGCGGTGTGCATCTATGGTGAATGGCACGCGCATCTGGCCTGCGGTGATGGTAAGGCTTTCTGTCGGGAAAAGCCGGGCATAGGCATCGAGCATCCTTATTTCGCCTTCGTCCGAGAGATCTATTTCTGCTTTGTAAGCCACGGCGGGCAGTACGTTGCCGGTAAGGCTGACCCGTGCGTTGCGCACTTCGAAGCGTCCGGCTCCCATGGTGGGCTGGTATTCGTATTTGGCCCGTATGGTACCGTGTATTTCCGGCATATAATCGGCCTTCTCCAACTTCTCTTTATTTATTTTCTTCCCGTCCTCATTGTTGCCGACCGCTTGTGCCGCAATGGAGGAAGACAGTATGGCCGCGAGCAAGAATGCGCAAGTCTTTCTCATCTTTGTGATGTATGATTATTTTCCTGGCCGCAAAACTACGAAATATATGTTATGTATCTGTTTCATTCATGTTTCATTTGTGTTACAACCCTGTCATATGCAGGGCTTTTGGGCGCAACGTGTTCCGCGTTTATTCGCAACGTGTTGCGCTTGTGCTCCGAACATGTTGCGGGCGCGCTCCGTACATGTTGCGCCCCAAGCCCCTGTATACATGCCGCTGGAGGGCTTTACGTAGGGGGTAGGGCCTGTTTCTCTTGCTGCGGATGAGGACGGCCATTTGCGATTTTTGGCCTATTCATTCCGATGAGGCTGTACAGCGGATTTTCTCTTCCTCCGTTCCTATGTAAGAAACTTTTTCGTAGCTTTGCCCCCGTTGATGTAATGCGGGAGCCGTTGCCGTGTGACCATGTGGCTGTACGGTTTCCCATTATCCTTGTTAATAGTGATGCGTATGGCGAACAATCCTGAGAAGCGGGTGCTGGTAGGCATGAGCGGGGGCATAGACAGTACCGCCGCATGTCTGATGTTGAAAGAGCAGGGCTACGATATTGTAGGCCTGACCATGTGGGTGTGGGGTGAAGAACCCGTGGAAGCGCGCAGCCTTGCGGAGGACATGGGCATAGAGCATCATGTGGCCGACGAGCGTGAGGCTTTCCGACAGAGCATCGTGCAGTACTTCATAGACGAGTATCGCAACGGGCGCACGCCCAATCCGTGTGTGATGTGCAATCCGCTCTTCAAGTTCCGCCTTCTTGCGGAGTGGGCGGACCGCCTGTCGTGCCGTTACATAGCCACCGGACATTATACGCGTCTGGAGGAGCATGGGGGTAACATTTGTATTGTAGTGGGCGAGGACGCCAGGAAAGACCAGTCCTACTTCCTTTGGCGGTTAAGCCAGGACGTGTTGCGCCGCTGTCTCTTTCCGTTGGGCGCCTATGCCAAGACACAGGTGCGCGACTATCTGCGGGGTAAAGGCTACGCGTTGAAAGCCGATGAGGGGGAGAGCATGGAGGTATGCTTCATTCAAGGCGACTACCGCGACTTCCTGCGCGAACATTGTCCCGCGATAGACCGGGAGATAGGTCCAGGCTGGTTCGTCAATTCCGCAGGCGTGAAGCTTGGCGAGCACAAAGGCTTTCCGTATTATACCATCGGCCAGCGCAAAGGATTGGAGATTGCTCTCGGAAAACCGGCCTATGTGCTGAAGATAAACCCGGAGAAAAACACCGTGATGCTGGGTGACGCGGAGCAATTGCAGGCGGAATATATGTTGCTGGAACAAGATGTATTGACGGACGAGCAAGAAGTATTCTCCTCGCCCGACTTGACGGTGCGCATACGCTATCGCAGCACGCCCATCCCTTGCCGTGTCCGCCGTTTGGACGACGGACGCCTGTTAGTGCGTTTCCTGTCTCCGGCCTCGGCCATCGCTCCGGGGCAATCGGCCGTGTTCTATGTCGGGAAGCGTGTGGTGGGGGGCGCATTCATTGCTTCGCAGCGCGGCATAGGCATGTACATAAGTTCAATGGATGACTAAAGAATAATTCCGATATATGAAAAGACAGATTATCACCTTTGCCCTTTCAGCTTGCTTCGCGGGCGGATTGTCGGCACAACAAGACACATTGAAATACCGGGTATGTTTGAAGGACAAGGCTGCTACAGAGTATTCGTTGCAGCGACCTGAAGAGTTTCTTTCCCCTAAAGCCATAGAGCGCAGGCAGAAGCAGCACCTGCCTTTGGATTCTACCGATTTGCCTGTGTGCCGAAAGTATTTGGATGAAATCCGCAACTGCGGCGTGCGCATCGTGGTGACCGGCAAGTGGGAGAACTTTGCTACCGTGGCTTGCAGCGATTCCACGTTGATGACGCGCGTGGCGGCCCTACCATTCGTCCGTTCCGTAGAGAAGGTCTGGACGGCTCCCGCAAATCATGATGAGGCTTTCGTCCCTGCGCGCGACACGCTGATAAACCGCCCGGTCGTTCACCCCGATAGCGTTTACGGCCTTGCCGCTGTTCAAATCAAGATGAGTAACGGTGATAAGTTACACGAGGCGGGTTTCCGTGGGCAAGGCATGACCATTGCCGTGGTGGATGCAGGCTTCCACAATGTGGACCGCATCGAGTCCATGGGGAATATACGAATCCTTGGGACGAAAGACTTCGTAAATCCCCGGTCGGACATCTATGCGGAGAGCAGCCATGGCATGGCTGTCTTGTCCTGCATGGCAATGAATCGTCCCGACGTAATGACGGGCACGGCTCCCGATGCCTCGTATTGGCTGCTGCGCAGCGAAGACGAATATAGCGAGCATCTGGTGGAACAAGACTATTGGGCTGCAGCCGTGGAGTTTGCCGACAGCGTGGGTGCGGACGTCCTCAACACTTCGTTGGGATATTATGTGTTCGACGATGCCACGAAGAATTATAAGCTGTGCCATCTGGATGGCCGACATGCTTTGATGTCCCGTCAAGCCTCGCACATTGCCGACAAAGGTATGGTGCTGGTGTGCAGCGCAGGTAATTCGGGCATGGGCCCATGGAAGAAGATAACTCCTCCCGGCGATGCCGAAAATGTCTTGACGGTCGGTGCCATCGATAAGCAAGGCGTACTCGCTCCCTTTTCCTCCATAGGCAATACGGTCGACGGACGCGTGAAACCCGATGTCGTGGCCGTTGGCCAATCGGCCGACGTTATGCGGACAAGTGGTAACCAAGGCACGGCGAACGGTACTTCTTTCGCGTCGCCCATCATGTGTGGCATGGTGGCATGCTTGTGGCAAGCCTGTCCCGAACTGACGGCCAAGGAACTGATTGAACTGGTGCGTCGTCATGGCGACCGGGTATCTTGCCCCGACAACATCTACGGTTATGGCGTGCCCGACTTATGGGAGGCTTACGAGGAGGTGCTTTCCCGGCGTTGAGCGGCATGGCCGATATTGCCAGATACGTTTTTCAATTATAAATCCACGTAGATGGAAGCATTATCCTTATATGAACTGAACTCGCTGGTGCGCAGCAGCATAGAGCATTGTCTGCCCGATGAGATGTGGTTACGGGCGGAACTGAGCGAAGTGCGCGTAGGGACCAACGGCCATTGCTATGTGGAGTTCGTGCAGAAAGACCCGCGCAGCAATACCCTGCTGGCCAAGGCGCGGGGCAATATCTGGAACAACGTGTTTCGTCTGTTGAAACCTTATTTTGAAGAGGCCACCGGGCAGGCGTTTGTTGCGGGCATCACCGTCATGGTACAGGTGTCCGTCTCCTTCCACGAACTGTATGGCTACAGCCTCGTGGTGCAGGACATCGATCCTGCCTACACCATGGGCGACATGGCCCGCCGCCGCCGCGAGATATTGCAGCAATTGGAGGCGGAAGGTGTGTTGACCTTGAACAAGGAACTCTCCATGCCCCTCTTGCCGCAGCGTGTGGCGGTCGTTTCGTCGGCCACGGCGGCCGGTTACGGTGATTTCTGCCATCAGTTGCAGAACAATCCGCGTGGTTATTATTTCCATACGGAACTGTTTCCGGCCATGATGCAGGGCGACCGGGTGGAGCCGTCCATTCTGTCTGCACTCGATGCCATAAACGCCCGCATCGAAGACTTCGACGTGGTGGTCATCATACGGGGCGGCGGGGCCACGTCCGACCTTTCCGGTTTCGACACCTACCTTTTAGCGGCCGCTTGCGCGCAGTTTCCCCTTCCCATCATTACCGGCATAGGGCATGAGCGCGACGACACGGTGCTCGATTCCGTAGCGCATGTCCGTGTCAAGACTCCCACGGCTGCTGCGGAGTTCCTTGTCGCCCGCATGGACGAGGCGGCAGACCGGCTGGCGGCATTGGCCCTGCGTATACAGGAAGGGGTGCGCGTCCGCTTACAACAGGCACGCAACAGGCTGGAGGGCTACAAACAACGCATCCCCAACATGGCTTATCGTCGCCTGTCAGAGGAAAAACTCGCTTTGCTTACCGCCCGCAAGGACATGGCACAGGGCGTAAAAGCCAGTCTCTCGCACCATCGCCATCGTTTGGAACTGTTGCGCCAACGCCTTGCCGACGCCTCGCCCGAACGCCAGCTTGCACGTGGTTACAGCATTACGTTGAAGGACGGGCGGGCGGTGAAGAATGCGGCGGAACTTCGCGAAGGCGATTGCATCGAGACGCGCTTGCAGTCGGGCAGGGTACGATCGGTGGTGCGCTCTGCGGACGGGAAACTGTAAGTTTTCCCCTTTGTTTCATGTATTCCTACCGTCCAGTCTATCCTTCTGTTTGACGCTATATATCGGCCTTTTATCCGCAACGCGTTGCGTCCGTGCTCGCAACATGTTCCGTCCGTGCTCGCAACGCGTTGCGCTTGCGCTCCGTGTATGTACGGAGCAAAGGGCTTGCCCCTTGCC
>CALUGY010000108.1 GCA_944320295.1 uncultured Bacteroides sp. | reverse complement strand
GCTTTTTTACCTTTTTGAAAATGCGTCCGCACGGCGTTAAAAATGCGACCGCATGGCGTTAAAAATGCGTCCGCACGCATTTTCAACTGCGACCGCACGCGTTTGTAACTGCGTGCGGACGCGTTTTTGACTACGTGCGCTTCCGTTTCCATCACCGCTCCGTGGCGTTGCCGGAGGCGTCGTAGTCCACCGTCTTGTCCAGCGTGTCGCCCGTGTAGCAATAGACGGTGCTGTTGATGCACGTGCCGCCGCCCAGGTTGACGGCATTGGCCGCGGCGGTTCCATTCCATGAACTACCTCCCCAGCCGATATAGTCGGTATTGCCGACGCTCCCGCCGCGATGCGCATGCACCTCCGACTGGCCGGTGATGGTCACGGCCGGGATGGAAGTCGGGTCACCGGAATAAGGGTATCCGCCGCCAATGCCCGGGGTGGCCTGGAATCCCATGCTCGCCCCATAGGCATGGACGGTG
The DNA here is from genome assembly GCA_944320295.1 of uncultured Bacteroides sp. Taxonomy (GTDB): domain Bacteria; phylum Bacteroidota; class Bacteroidia; order Bacteroidales; family Bacteroidaceae; genus Bacteroides. The sequence continues at coordinate 18,611 of CALUGY010000108.1, read as the reverse complement.
GCGTTGTCAATGGTGATGGTTCCGCAAGAGGCGCCACTTGTGCTGCCTATGCCTGCAGCCGTATCCCCATATGCGTTTCCGTAAGAATAGACCGTCACGTTGCGGATGGTGATGTTGCCACAAGGGACCCCGTTATTCGAACTGCTTAAGTACACGCCGATGCCGCAGCAGCTGTTGCCGCCCCTGACGGTCAGCTGGTCGTCGCGGCTGCTGCCCTCGATGGTGAGGGTCTTGCCCTGCGCCACGTAGATGCCCGCGCTGCCCGACGAGGTGATGGTGTTGCTCGCGCCCGACACCTGGATGGTGGCCCCGTCACCCTGCACGTTGATGCCGATGCCGGAGGTCGAGACCGTCGCCCCGTCCATCACCACCGTGATGCCGTCGCCCTGAATGGTGATGCCCTGGGTGTACGTGCCTTGCATGGTGTATGTGCCCGGCTCGGTCAGGGTGGCACCGTCTTGCAATGCAGGTTCGCCCACGGTGAGGTTGACGGTGTACATCTGTTCGGCCTCCAGCAGGGTGAGGCCGGTCACTTGGGCCACGGCCGAACCGTTCAGGCGGATGAAGTTGGCGGGGTCTATGCCCAGGCCGGATATCACGTTGGCCTCCCAGGTGGTGGCATCCACCGGGTGCATCTTTATCCAACCCCGATGTTCGGTATAGATTGTCAACAAGCCTTGGTCATTGAAGCATTGGGTGTAGTTGTTCACCTCCACCTGCGATACCTGCGCGGCCTGCGTGCCGCCCAGCACCACGCGCACCTTGGCCAGCTGGTGGGTGAAGTTCAGCCGCACGGGCTGGCCGTAGGGGGCGTTCTCCACGGTGGCCCGCAACACGTAGGCTAAGCCGCCGGTCTGGTCGGCCAGGCTGACTGTCTCCTCCACGGGATACCATGCGACGACGTTGGCCGGGGCGGTGCTCTGCCAGTAGGCGGGGGTTACGGGGCTGACCGTCCCGTCCGCGTTGACGGTGTAGGTGCCCGGCGTGCCGTTGTCCATCTGCACGCCTATCTGTTCGCCGCCCGTCCACGTGCTGCCGCTGCCGTCCGGCGTTTCGGTGATGCGCGTCCACGGTTGTGCCGTCCCCTCCACGTCGAGGGTGACGGAGGCTATCTGCAAGGGGCACTCACCGTCCGCCGGGCCGTCGTCCTTCGTACAGGCGGCCAGCAGCAGGAGGGCAAGGAGCACCAGTAAGTTAAACTTTCTTAGATGGGAGGGGTAAAATAGGGGTTCTCCCCTCGCGGTGTGCGGTATTGTTGTATCATCTTTATGGGGATTTAGGGGTTTTTACTTCTTATTGAACACCAAGTCCAGCCCTTGGTTGCGGTAGAACTCGAAGCGGCTGTCGCTGGAGATGAGGGGCATCCGCTCGGTAATGGCATGGGCGATGATGACGTGGTCCGAAGGGTCTTTGTGGCATTGCCGTTCGTTTATCTCCATGCGCGAATAAGTGAATATATGTTCCATCCTGACTGGAAGGAACTCGATGTAGTGCTCTTGTTCTATGGAATGGAGCATGTCTTCCGGCGATTTCCATCGCTTGGCAAAAAGCCCTTTGTTCCGGTAGGCGACAACCAACTCCTTGGCCGATTCGGCGCTGGCATACAACAGGGCGTCCGGCTCGGAGATGAGGTCTTTCACATCCTCGCTCAGTGAATCGGGGTCGCCTATCATGTAGACGATGATGTTAGTGTCTATCAGATATCTCATCTCCAATACAAGGTCGGATCGTTGATAACCACGCTGCCTTTCAGCCGCTGGGCCGCTTCCCATGCCTTGCTTACCCTTTTCTTCAAGGCAGCCTGCCCTTTCTTGGTTTCCACCGTGGTTTCCTTAGTTTTTTCAGTATTCTTTTCCATACACATTCCTCCTCATGGCTGGGTTCACACGGCAAAGATAGCCATTCTCCCGGAAGATGCAAGCGCCGGAGACAGGAAAATGCGCCGCCGGTGCACGCGTGTGGCGAAATATTCGTATCTTCGCGCCGTTACCAACAACCGCATCACAATGAAGATATTACTCTTAGGCTCGGGCGGCCGCGAACATGCCCTGGCATGGAAAATAGCCCAAAGCAAGCAAGTGGACAAGCTTTACATCGCCCCCGGCAACGCCGGTACCGCCGACAGCGGCGAGAACGTGCCCCTCAAGGCCACCGACTTCCCCGCCCTGCGCCAGTTCGCGCTCGACAAGCAGGTGGACATGATAGTCGTCGGCCCCGAAGACCCGCTCGTGCAAGGCATCTACGACTACTTCCACGACGACCCCGCAACGGCCCACATCGCCGTCATCGGCCCCACGAAATCGGGCGCCCGGCTTGAGGGCAGCAAGGACTTCGCCAAGCAGTTCATGCTGCGCCACGGCATACCCACCGCCCGCCACCTGAGCGTCACGGCCGACACCATCGACCAAGGCCTCGCCTTCCTCGAAACCCTGCCCGCACCCTACGTGCTCAAGGCCGACGGGCTGTGCGCCGGCAAGGGCGTGCTCATCCTCCCCACGTTGGACGAAGCCAAGCGCGAGTTGCGCGAGATGCTCGGCGGCATGTTCGGCGGAGCCTCGGCCACGGTGGTCATCGAAGAGTTCCTGAGCGGCATAGAGTGCTCCGTGTTCGTGCTGACCGACGGTCTGCACTACAAGGTGTTGCCTGTGGCCAAGGACTACAAGCGCATAGGCGAGGGCGACCAAGGCCTCAACACCGGTGGCATGGGCAGCGTGACCCCCGTCCCCTTTGCCGACGAGACGTTCATGCAGAAGGTGCGCACCCGCATCATCGAGCCCACCATCCACGGCCTGCGCGAGGAGGGCATCGTCTACAAGGGCTTCATCTTCCTGGGCCTCATCAACGTGCAGGGCGAGCCGATGGTCATCGAGTACAACGTCCGCATGGGCGACCCCGAAACCGAGAGCGTCATGCTCCGCATCAAGAGCGACCTGGTAGACCTGCTGCAAGGCGTGGCCCACGGCGACCTCGACACCCGCCAGCTGGAGGAAGACCCCCGCACGGCAGCCTGCGTCATGCTCGTCAGCGGTGGTTACCCCGAAGCCTACGAGAAGGGCAAGCCCATGACCGGCCTGAGCGAAGCCGCCGCCACGGGCAGCATCCTCTTCCACGCCGGCACCGCCCTCGACCAGGAAGGCCGCACGGTGACCAACGGCGGACGCGTCATTGCCGTATGCTCTTACGGCGCCACCAAGGAGGAAGCCCTGCAACGCAGCTACCAAGCCGCCTCGCTCATCAGCTTCGACAAGAAATACTGCCGCCGCGACATCGGGTTCGACCTGTAAGCCATGTCCGCCACCCGACTACAAGCGCGCATCACCACGGGCCGCTACGCGTTGCCCGTCGCCTTGGCCGTGGCCACCCTGTGCTGGCTGCTGGCTTCCGGGCTGCCTGCCGACCCGGCATCCGTGCCGGGCGGTGCCACGCCCTGGGGCAACCCGGCGCAATGCCTGCCCCCTTGGGCCGCCCGCCTGGCAGGCTATGCCCTCCACTTGCTGACGGGCTACCTGCTCATCGGGCTGAATAACACCTACGCCATCATCCGCACGCGGGCCTCGGCACAGACCTCCATCTACCTGCTGCTCATGGCCGCCTGCCCCTTCCTGCAACCCTTGCAGGCAGGACAAGGAGCGGTGCTGGCCTTCATCGCCGCGCTCTACTTCCTGTTCCACAGCTACCACCGGCCGCATCCCGCCACCGACCTGTTCTATGCCTTCTTCTTCCTGACAATCGGTGCCTTGACTGTGCCGAAGCTCGTCTGTCTCGCCCCGTTGCTCTGGGTGGGGGCTTACACGTTCCGTTCGCTCACTCCGCGCAGCTTCATGGCCTCACTGCTGGGCATCGGCCTGCCGTTGTGGTTCCTCTGGGCACATGCTTACTTCCACGACCAGCCCGAAGTGTTCCTTGCCCCGATGAAGGAGCTGGAACGTTTCGTCCCCGTGGCCGAGGGAACCGGCCCGGAGCAATGGGCGGCCATTGCCTACGTGGGCCTGCTTTACTTGGCAGGCGCAGGGCACGGACTCCTGGCCGGCGATGAAGACAACCTCCGCACGCGGGCCTACCTGCGCTTCATCCTCCTCCTCGGACTGTGCCTCATGCTGTTGCTGGCGTTGCAACCCCGCCCGGCCATGCAGCTGTTCCCCGTGGCGGCGGCATGTACCAGCATCCTGTCGGCCCACCTGTTCATACGGAACGGCACGCGGCTCTCCAACCTGTTCTTCATCGCGGCCCTCGTGTTGTGGGGGCTGCTTACCGCCTACGAATTATGGACGATTTCCTGAACGACCTCATACCCATCCTGACCGAATGGGGATACATCGGCATGTTCCTCTCCGCCCTGTTGGCAGGGAGCATCGTGCCTTTCAGCTCTGAACTGGTCATGGCCGGACTGGTCAAGCTGGGCTCCAGTCCGTTCCTCATCCTCATGGCCGCCACGCTGGGCAATACTGCCGGAGGCATGACGTGTTACTACATGGGGTATCTGGGCCGCATGGACCGCATAGAGCGCTGGCTCGGCGTGAAGCCGGGAAAGGTGGAACGCGTGCGCCGCTGGCTGCAAGGCAAAGGCGCGCTGATGGCCTTCTTCGCATTCCTCCCCATCGTGGGCGAGGCGCTGGCCATAGCCCTCGGACTGATGCGGAGCAACGTGCTGCTCACCACCCTCTCCATGACGGCGGGCAAACTGGTACGCTACGCCGTGATTCTGTGGCTTATAATGCAGGTTTGAGCGCAACGCGTCGGAAGCGCGGACGCAACATGTACGGAGCACGGGCGCAACGTGTTGGAAGCACGCCCGCAACACGTCGGAAATAAACATCTATATTACAATACATTATACCGCATGGACATGCAACGCATCATTGAACGGACAGCCGACGGCAGCGAGACCCTCTACGTGCCCGGCCTGGAAGAACACTACCACTCGGTGAAAGGCGCGCTCACGGAGTCGCGGCACATCTTCATAGACATGGGGCTGCTGCCGGCAACGGATTCCCCCACCCTTTCCGTGTTCGAAGTGGGCTTTGGCACGGGACTGAACGCCCTGCTGACATGGCAGGAGGCTGAGCGTCGCGGCCTGCACGTGTACTACACCACGCTGGAACTGTATCCCCTCACGGCCGACGAGGCAAGCCGCCTGGACTATCATCCCAAGGAGTTGCTAGAATCCCTGCACCGCGCCCCGTGGGGAGAGGAGACACGCCTGTCGCCCCGCTTCACACTACTGAAGCTATGCGAAGACTTCACACGGCTGTTCGGACGCAAGGCTTTCGCCCGCCCCTTCGACGTGGTGTATTTCGATGCTTTTTCCCCTGAAAAGCAGCCCGGCATGTGGAACGAGGAACTGTTTGTCGAACTGTGGCGGCGCATGTCGCCCGGCGGAACACTCACCACCTATTGTGCCAAAGGCGAAGTGAGGCGCAGACTGCAACGGGCGGGCTTCACGGTGGAACGCCTGCCCGGCCCGCCGGGCGGAAAGCGCGAAATGCTGCGTGCCCGCCGCCCGCCTCAGTCGTTGGGCACGATGGAGGTCAGCGGGTAACGGTTGCCCTCCACGCTCTTGAAGAAAGCTTTGGCCGAACCGAAGCTGAGATACATGTCGAGCCGCACGGGCAGATGGTTCTTGTCGTCGGAGATGAAGAACGTAATGACCTCCTGTTCCTTTCCCTTCTTGTCGTATTCCACAAAGGAGAAAACAAGGCAGCGGTACGTCTGTCCGTCGTTGGCCTCCACGTTCTCCACCCCCCGGTATATCAGGGTTTGCGGCTCCACCCTGCGGCCCGTGGCCATGGGGAAGTGAATCTTGTCGCCCACCTTGTAGTCGGCAGGATTCCACGAACGCGCCTGTGCCAAGATGCTCAACATGTCGAATATGCAAGTGCTGTCGGCATACTCCATCGTGTCGGTGGGACGCTGCGGCTGATACCACGTGCGGCGCTGTTTCACACGCGACAGCCCGTCTTCATACCAAAACCAGGCCTCGTCCCGGGTATGCCGTTTCCCCTCCTCGGCCGCCTTGCAGAAGTATATCGGTTCGAGGCGCTTGGTGACGTAGCAGGTCAGCGTGTCGCGCATCTTGAAGAAGAAGTCGGCCTTCTTGCTTGTCAGCGAACGGAGGTCTATGCGATAGGCCGGCTCGTCCAGGAAGTCATCTTCCTGCACCGTCATTTCTGCCGTGCCCACCTTTATCCATATGAATTTCCAATTGAAGTACAACTCGTACGACACCTTCTCCCCTGGAAGGAAAGCTTCATTGCGCGCGGCGCACTGGGCCGAGGCTTTCCCCGCCGCAAAGGTCAATGCCACCACACATGCCGCACGCCAAGCAAAACGCCTAATAACTGTAGCCGTAGCCGCTATTGCCTTGGCTGCTCCTGTTGCTGCTGTTCTTTTTCTTTTTGTCTGCATCGGGTTTCTGCTTTTTAAGGTCGTCGGGCTTCTGGCGGTCCAGAGGCCTTTCGTTCACATCCCATGTTTGAATCACGTCGAAATTGGCTTTCAGCTCTATCACTTGCCAATAGTAATACACCATTTCCGGTTGCAGTTTCGCCTCGTAGTTTCCAGTATCCCACACCCTGTTGCCATTGGTGTCTTCTATCAGCCGGGCGCAATATTTCCCCGGGTTCAGATAGTAAAAGTCAGCCTTACCGTTTGTCACGGGCACGGTACGCAGCACCCTGTCTTGCGCATCGAGCAGTTCCACAAAGGCGTTCGGCCCCGCTCCCGATATGTCGAAGAATATCTGCCCGTAGTCTTCCAGCTTCTTGGCCTTGAACTCCTTGCGCAACTTGTCGGTAAACAGGCCGTACAGGCCATGGATACTGGTGGAGTCCACTTCGAGCGCATAGCTTTCACCCGGCTTCCAGTCGGCATATATGTTATAACTCCGCAGGCTGCGCGCGTCACGCTCGAAATCGAAAGGAACATCGTTCCACAACGTGTCTACCTTTTGCCGCAAGTGTATTCCGACGGTATCTATGGTTGTCACCGGCTCGGGGAACGAGAGGGTGATATAGTCGTAGATATCCATTGCAGAGGGAGCATATACCTCCATGGAGAGGAATTCGGTATCGGGCACATCGGGAGCATCGCCCTTTTTGCGTCGTTTCTTACGCTCTTTCTCCTTCTTCTCGCGTTCTTTGGCTTTTTCCTCTTCGGTTTTCGGTTTCACTTTCGACACGAGCCTCAACGTATCCGTACGGGGAACAAGTTGCTGCAACGTGTCCGTATAGAGGTAAGTCAAACTCATCTTGAGCGTGTCTTGCAGGTATATCAGGGAATCTTTTATCCAATAATCCAACGTGTCTATCCGTCCCGTAGGCATTTCGATGATGAAGGCATCGCGTTCGTCGAAATTCAATCCTTTGAGCAAGGGGAACGAGTCGGCCGGAGCCGTGAAGTTCAATGTGAATTTATGAGGAACAGGGCGTTCGCTCCTTGCCAGGCGTTGCACATAACGGGGCGTCTCCTTGAATGCGCGGAGCAACACATTGTCCGGCAGGTAGTGTGTATATTCGCGCTCCACAATGGTATCAATGGTCAACGTGTCTACCCACGTCGTGTCCTGGCGCATGCGCTGTTCCATGGTGGGAATCACCAAAGAGTCGTTGTATGCCAGCATCTCCACGGGTTGCGTGAAAGCATAGTTCTGGTCGGCATCCATCAGGCCGTAAATACGGTATTTACCGGGCGCCACGCCACGTATGGAGAAATGGCCGCGACTGTCTGTACGCCCTACACGTTCGAACGGAAGCTTTGTGAAAACAGAGTCGGCCAAGTCGGAATGCAACCCCACGAGCATGCCTTTTATCGGTTCAAGGTTAGCGGCGTTTAGCATCGTGCCAGACACGACCATGGAGTCTATCCTGCCGCCCGTAGAGAATGTGAAGGCAAAGCCATAGAGAGGATTACCCTCATTGTTGTCCTCAATGGCATCGGAAAAATCTATTGTATACGTGGAGTTGGGTTTCAGCGTGTCTTGCAGCGAGACGACTATCTTTTTACCGGCGGTCTTTATCTCCGCCTGCTGCACTTGCGGGGGGGAGATAACCACCTTTTCGCCGGGCTTTTCCAACTTGATGTACTCATCGAACTCGATGGTCACTTTCTGCCTATCATAATGCAAAGCACCCGGTTGCGGTGTGCTACGCACAAACACGGGAGGTGTTTCGTCTATCGGTCCTCCCTCTATGCGCCCCACGCTGGCGCAAGAATACAACACAGCTACCGCCACGGCAAATCCCGCCAAACCACGGAAAAGCTTGTTCATCTTTTTTACACGCGTTTTGATATGGAACATGTTGCAAAAATAAGGCTTATCACATAATATGCGGCAGGCTTTACGGTATTTTAACGATGCCTTGCCTGGCTGCACAATAGCCCAAGAAACAGGTCAGGAAAGACAATGAGGAGAAAAATACACATAGGCGGCAACACATCCAGATTCACATCACTTCAGACCTATGCCACACCCCATATGAAGATAAGAACATAGCACGAGCTTCACTCCAAGCAAACAAATTTGCCTCAACTGGCGCAAAGAATGTTTTGTCTTTCAAAACATAGTTAAAAATGAAGATACGCCGCCTATATGATAATGAGAAAAGAATAACTTTGCGGCCGAAAACTGCACATTCCGTTAGAGTTTTCAACAGCAAGGAAGTCTGGTGGGCGGAAGTCTTTACAAAAAGGCTTCATGCCTTCCGGCAAAAGAATGGCATCAAAACAGTAGAATAATTATATGAGTATGAAGAAGAGTAGATTAGTATTACTGGCAGCTAGCCTGGTATTTCTCGCCAGCTGCGGACAAAGTAAACAAAGCGCAGGTAACGCCCCCGAAATCGCAGTCATGGAGGTAGCTACCACGACTGCTAACCTGACGAACAGCTATCCCGCAACCATCAAAGGCAAACAAGACGTGGAAATCCGGCCTATGGTAAGCGGTTTCATTACAAAACTGCACGTAGACGAAGGTGCTGTCGTTCGAAAAGGGCAAGTATTGTTCTCCATAGACCCCGTGCAGTACCAAGCTGCCGTACAAACAGCCAAAGCAGCCGTGGAAACAGCCAAAGCAGCACTCAGTACACAAGAACTGACTACAGCCAATAAACGAGAACTGAACAAAAAACAAATAGTCAGCGATTATGACTTGAAAATGGCTGAAAACCAATTGGCACAGAGCAAAGCAGCCCTGGCACAAGCCGAAGCACAACTGGTAAACGCTGAGAACAACCTGTCGTACACGGAAGTAACCAGCCCCAGCGACGGTGTAGTGGGAACCATCCCTTACCGTGTGGGTAGTTTGGTAAGCGCTTCCATCGCCACACCGTTGACCACGGTGGCCGACATCTCCGAGATGTACGCTTACTTCTCCATGACCGAGCGCCAACTGCTGAATCTGATTCGTGAAGGCGGCAGCATGAAAGAAATCTTGGAAAAGTTGCCCGATGTACACCTGCAACTCATCGACGGCACCATGTATCCCGATACCGGTCGTGTGGAAACCATCAGCGGAGTGATAGACCAAGCCACGGGTTCTGTAAACCTGCGCGCGTTGTTCCCCAACGACCATAATATCCTGCGGAGCGGTGGTACAGGCAATGTCGTATTCCCCAACCCGCTGGAAAACATCATCATGATTCCCCAGTCGGCCACGACGGAAATACAGGACAAGAAGTTTGTTTACGTCCTGCAACCGGACAACACCATCAAGAACACGGAAATAAAGGTGTTCACGCTGAACGATGGCCAATACTATTACGTGATGGAAGGGTTAAAGCAAGGTGACAAGGTGGTCATTGAAGGCGTACAAGCCCTGAAAGACGGACAGGCCATCACCCCCATAACCCCGGCCGACAAAGAAGCTGAATATCAAAAGGCTCTGCAAGACCAACGCGATGGTAACATCCAAAGTGCATTCCAATAATCCGGAAGCATGTTGATTCCCGTCTACTAAACAAGAAAAGATTCTAAAAGACAAAGAAACATGAAACTAGATAGATTCATTAACCGCCCGGTACTGTCAACGGTAATCTCCATTCTGCTGGTCATCTTGGGCTTCATAGGATTGGCCACATTACCCGTTACCCAGTACCCGGACATCGCGCCTCCTACCATCAACGTAAGCGCGACTTATACGGGTGCCAATGCCCAAACCGTGCTGAATGCGGTTATCTCCCCGTTGGAAGACCAAATAAACGGTGTGGAAAACATGATGTACATGACATCTGACGCCTCCAACAACGGTTCAGCCTCCATCACCGTTTACTTCAACCAAGGTACAGACCCTGACATGGCGCAGGTCAACGTGCAAAACCGTGTGACCGCAGCCGAAGGCCTGCTGCCGCAAGAAGTTACACAAATCGGTGTGACCACCCGTAAGCGTCAGTCATCCATGCTGATGATATTCACCATCTACGACATGGAGGACAAGTACAACATCGAGTTCATCGAGAACTATGCAAGTATCAACATCATTCCGGAAATCAAGCGTGTATCCGGTGTAGGCGATGCCTTTGTGATGGGTGCCGACTACTCCATGCGTATCTGGCTGAAGCCGGACGTAATGGCGCAGTACGGGCTCATTCCGTCGGACATCAGCGGGGTGTTGGCAGAGCAGAACATAGAGGCCGCACCGGGACAATTCGGCGAACGTAGTAACCAGACTTACCAATACACCATCCGTTACCGTGGACGTTTGCAGTCGACCGAGGAGTTCGAGAACATCGTCATCAAGTCACTATCCAACGGTGAAGTGTTGCGTTTGAAAGACGTAGCCGACATTGAGCTGGGACGTAACACCTACGGATTCGATGCAACCGTAGACGGCCACAAGGGCGTCAGCTGTATCGTATTCCAGATGGCTGGTACTAATGCTACACAGACTATCCAGAACTTGGAAAAAGTACTGGACGAGATGCAGGATTCCATGCCTGCCGGTATCGGTGTTAACATAGCACAAAGTGCCAACGACTTCTTGTTCGCTTCTATCCACGAGGTGGTGAAGACGTTGATTGAGGCCTTTATCCTCGTGTTCATCGTGGTGTACATCTTCCTGCAAGACATGCGCTCCACGTTGATTCCTGCCATTGCCATCCCTGTGGCTTTGATAGCCACTTTCTTCGTGCTGAAGATTATCGGCTTTAGCTTGAACTTGCTGACTCTCTCGGCCATGGTGCTTGCCATCGCCATAGTGGTGGACGACGCCATAGTCGTCGTCGAAGGCGTCCATGCCAAGCTGGACCAGGGCTACAAGTCGGCCCGTCTAGCTGCCATCGACGCCATGCACGAACTGGGCGGTGCCCTGGTATCTATTACGTTGGTCATGATGTCCGTGTTCATCCCTGTAAGTTTCATGGGCGGTACGGCTGGTACGTTCTATCAGCAGTTCGGTCTGACTATGGCCATCGCCATCTTCTTCTCCGCCGTCAACGCCTTGACGCTGAGTCCTGCCTTGTGCGCCATCTTCTTGAAGCCGCACAACAAAGAAGGACATGAGGACAACTCCACGCTGAAAGAGCGCATCGGCACCGCCACCAAGGAAGCACGTAAGATTTGGATACAACGCTACGCCCAAGGATTGGGTAAATTCATGAAACCGAAACTGACCATCCTCTTCACGTGTATCGCTATCTTGGGCATGATATTCGGAATGTTCAGCTTTGAGGAACATCCTGTACTCTGCCCCATCTTCATCGTCATCAGCGTACTGGCCGTAGCAGGTATGACTACAGACAAATTCAAGCAGTCGTTCAATGCGGACTATGAAAGCATCTTGGGCAAATACAAGAAGCAAGTGCTGAAGTACATCCAGCGCAAGTGGTTGAGCGGCGGCTTGGTGGCTGCATCCATCATCCTGCTGATAGTCTTCATGCAAATTACGCCGACTGGCATGGTTCCCAACGAGGATACCGGTACCATCATGGGCGCCGTGACATTGCCTCCTGGCACTTCGCAGGAACAGGCACAAAAGACATTGGCCCGTGTAGACAGCTTGGTTGCCGCAGAACCTGCCGTACAATCGCGTACCGTCATCTCCGGCTATAGTTTCATCGGTGGTCAAGGCCCCGGTTACGGCTCCATCATCATCAAGCTGAAGCCATGGGAAGAACGCTCCACTATGCAAAACTCCAACATCGTGTATGCCACGTTGTTCATGCGTGCACAGAAAGTCATTAAGGAGGCACAGGTGTTGTTCTTCGCTCCGCCTATGATTCCAGGTTACTCTGTGTCTACCGATATCGAGCTGAACATGCAAGATAAGACGGGCGGTAGCCTAGACCACTTCTATAGTGTGGTGAAGGACTACATGGCCGCACTACAGGAACGCCCCGAAATTACGTCGGCCGCCACAAACTTCAACCCCAGTTTCCCGCAATACCAGCTGGACATTGATGCCGCTGCTTGTAAACGTGCCGGTATCAGCCCCAGCAGCATCTTGAGTGTGATGCAAGGATACTACGGCGGTCTGTATGCCTCCAACTTCAACAGCTTCGGTAAGATGTACCGTGTCATGATACAAGGCGAACGCGATGCCACCAAGAACGTGGAATCGCTGGAAAGCATCAAGGTGCGCAACGACCAAGGTGAAATGGCACCCGTCAGCCAGTTTGTGAAGTTGACCAAAGTGTATGGCCCGGACGTAATCAACCGTTTCAACCTGTACACGTCCATGAAAGTGATGGTTGCCCCGGCCACAGGTTATACATCCGGCCAGGCCCTGCAAGCCATTGCCGAAGTGGCAGACCTGACGTTGCCCGCAGGCTTCGACTACGAGCTGGGCGGTATGGCACGTGAAGAGGCCGAAACGAGCGGCAGCACCACAGGACTCATCTTCATCCTGTGCTTCGTATTCGTTTACCTGTTGCTGAGTGCACAGTACGAAAGCTACATCCTGCCGTTGGCCGTGTTACTCTCCGTACCGTTCGGTTTGATGGGAAGCTTTATCTTCGTCAACATCGCCAGCCTGATCGGCGGCATTCCGGCCTTGCAGATGATCATTGGTACCATGTCCAACAACATCTACATGCAGATTGCCCTTATCATGTTGATGGGTCTGTTGGCCAAGAACGCCATCCTGATTGTCGAGTTTGCCCTTGACCGCCGCAAGATGGGTATGAGCATCACATGGGCCGCCGTGCTTGGAGCCGCCGCCCGTCTACGTCCTATCTTGATGACCTCTCTGGCCATGATCATCGGCTTGTTGCCTTTGATGTTCGCCAGCGGTGCAGGCGCCAACGGCTACCGCACATTGGGTACCTCGGCCATCGGCGGCATGTTGATTGGTATGATATTGCAACTTATCATCGTGCCGGCCCTGTTCGTCGCCTTCCAGTATCTGCAAGAGAAAGTCAAGCCGATAGAATGGGAAGACGTGGACAACTCGGACGCTACGGCCGAAATAGAGCAATACAGTAAATAACAACTCAATGAAGAACTAAAAATGAAGAATGAAGAATTTCTTCAAGATGAAAGCCAAGCTCGCTCGCACCACGGGGATATTCTTCATTCTTAACTCTTCATTCTTAATCCATATAGTATGAAAGGAAAAATCATCACCTTGATGTGCGCCACGGCCTTGCTGAGCAGTTGCCACATCTACAAAGCATACGACAGGCCGGAAGACATCACAGCCGAAGGCCTGTACCGCGACACGGCAAACACGGACGGTGTACTGCCCTCCGATACAGCCAACTTCGGCAATGTGCCTTGGCGCGAAGTGTTTACCGACCCACAACTGCAAGACTATATAGAAACGGCCTTGGCCAACAATGCTGACCTGCGTAGTGCCGCACTCAACGTGGAGCAGGCACAAGCCGCTTTGACATCCGCCCGTTTGGCCTACTTGCCACAGTTGGCACTTAGCCCGCAAGGAACCATCAGCAGTTTCGACAAAGGGAAAGCCACACAAACCTACCAGCTGCCCATCACCGCAAGCTGGCAGATAGACCTGTTCGGCCAGATACTGAACCCCAAGCGCAACGCACAGGTATCGCTTAAACAAACGCAATACTATGAGCAGGCCGTACAAACCCAGCTCATAGCCAACGTGGCCAACATGTACTACACGCTACTGATGCTCGACCGCCAGTTGCAAATCAGCGAGAATACGGCCGACATTTTGAAGCGCAACGTGGAAACCATGCAAGCCATGATGGAATCAGGCATATACGGTACCACATCGGCAGCCGTAGAACAAAGCACGAGTGCCTATGCACAGGTAGTGGCATCTTTGGCAGACATACGCCAAAGCATCACGGAGACGGAAAACGCTTTCTGCCTCATATTGAACCAGCCGGCACACGGCATAGCGCGCACCACGCTCGAAGAGCAGCAGCTGCCCGAACAGTTCTCCGCAGGAGTACCCTTGCAACTGCTCTCCAACCGTCCCGACGTGCAAGCCGCAGAGATGTCGTTGGCTTCCTGCTACTATAACACCAACAGCGCCCGTGCCGCCTTCTACCCGCAAATCACGCTGAGCGGTTCGGCAGGGTGGACCAACAGCGCGGGAGCCGCCATTGTCAACCCCGGCAAACTGCTGGCCTCTGTCATCGGTTCATTAACGCAACCTCTGTTCTACAGGGGTTCAAACATTGCCCGTCTGAAACAGGCCAAAGCGCAAGAAGAACAAGCCAAGCTGCAATTCCAGACCGCATTGCTCAACGCCGGAAACGAAGTGAGCAACGCCCTGTCTTTGTATCAGAATGCGACCGAAAAGGAGTATTCACGCACCATGCAGGTAAATTCCGCACGCAAAGCCGCAGAAGATACGAAAGAATTGTTTAACTTAGGCACGTCAACCTACCTCGAAGTATTGTCGGCTGAACAAAGCTACCTCAGCGCGCAACTCTCCGAGGTGACGGACACCTTCGAACGCATGCAGGCCGTGGTAAGCCTGTACCAAGCGTTGGGAGGAGGACGAGAAAATTAACCGAAGCAGCCCGAAAGGATGCACGCTCGTTACAACGCGGGCGAATAGCGATTCGCCCCTGCAAGCCGGAATCCACATGGTACACCAGGCTTGTAGGGGCGGATGCGTTTCGGAGCGATACAAAGAAAACGTATCCTGCAACGGCTGCCTCCCATTATTCAACTACTTAAAATCTACTTATTATGATTAGTCCGTTAGCATTTGTAGACCCTGCCGCGAAGCTCGGCAAGAACGTAACAGTACAACCCTTTGCCTACATAGAGGCAGACGTGGAAATAGGCGATGACAGCATCATCATGTCCGGCGCACGGATATTGAGCGGCACCACGCTGGGAAAAGGCAACAAGGTGCACCACGGGGCCGTGTTGGGTAGCGAGCCGCAAGACTTCCACTATACCGGCGAAAAGAGCCGCCTCATCATAGGCGACAACAACGACATCCGCGAGAATGTGGTCATCAGCCGCGCCACGCATGGCAACGGAAGCACCCGCATAGGCAATGAAAACTACCTGATGGACGGCGTGCACCTGTGCCACGACGTACAGATAGGCAACCATTGCGTGCTGGGCATCAAGACCACAGTAGCCGGAGAGAGCAAAATGGACGACTACAGCATACTGAGCAGCAACGTCATCCTGCAACAGAACGTGCACATCGGAAGCTGGGTGCTCATACAGGCCGGATGCCGCATAGGTAAGGACGTACCCCCTTATATCATCATGAACGGGAACCCGGCAGAATATCACGGGGTGAACGCCATGGTACTGCAACACCAGCATCAGGTGACCGACCGCATATTGCGTCACATCATGAACGCTTACCGGCTGGTTTACCAAGGAAACTTCAGCGTGGACGACGCATTACAGAAGATTGAAGACCAGGTGCCCATGAGCGATGAGATACACAACATCATCAACTTCATCAGAAACTCGAAAGGCATCGTGAAGTAAAGGGCCTCTTCCTAGCCGGGCACGGGAAAGTGCCGCCGGAGAAAGACGCAGGCGCGAGCCGCGCGGAATCACACGGACTGAAACCACAAAGGATGTCCGTGCCATCCGCGCAGCCCGCGCCTTTCGTTTTGCCACGCTGTAATACAAAGGTTTATCCGCAACATGTTGCGAGCATGCTCCCAACGTGTTGCGAACACGGGCGGAACATGTTGCGAGCAGATGCGCAACACGTTCCGCTTAAAGCTTCAATATGTCACTCGAAATACAGCGTACCGAAGAAGTCGGGACGGTGGAAGTCAGGCTTCTCTATCTCAATGGGATTCCACGACAAGTAGTGCGGCTTCTGCAACTTGTCGCCGCATTTATAGAAGTTGGCTTTGATGGTAAGGCCGGCAAACGACTTGATGTCATGGCGGAAGTAGGCACTGCACGGGATAAAGAGCGCGACCTCCCACGCACATTCGCCCACGCGCTCCTCAAAACGGCCGCGACCCAGGCTGCTCCAGCGTTTCACCTGCTCCAGTACTGCCTGCGGGGCATGTTGTTTGTCTTCGCGGCTCCTGCGGCCACCTATCAGCAGCGTGCCGGCACAGTTGCACTCCATGTTGTAATACGTCCCGTCGGGCACAGGGCTGGAGAAGAACTCCACGCACGAGTCCTCCCACACAGGCCCGTTGTCGCCTGCGGCCACGGCGCGCACGGAGGCCTCTTTCACTTTGTAATGCAGCAGAATGGCATCGCCCGAATGGGCCATGCGGAATTGTACGGACGGCTTATAGGGAAAAGCCTGCCAGTTTACCGTGTCGAGAAGTTGGAAGGGTATCTTCTCCTCGTCCAGAAGCATGGGTACGGCCTCCACGGGCACATTTGCCACGCTCACTCTCTTTACATTCAGTTCTTTCATATATACCGTTATATAGTTAAATGAATCATTTATAAACAGGAAGCGATAAAAGCACGCATCTCCGCCTCATGCTCTTCCATGCTTTGCAGCAGTTTGAACTGCGCTTTGGCCCGTACCAAATTATGCTCGGCGTAGGCGGTCTTGTAATACGTGTCGCCGCCTATGTAGTCGGCCAGGAA
Source organism: uncultured Bacteroides sp. (assembly GCA_944320295.1). Lineage (GTDB taxonomy): Bacteria > Bacteroidota > Bacteroidia > Bacteroidales > Bacteroidaceae > Bacteroides. Next base: position 1,652 of record CALUGY010000108.1, on the reverse strand, counting down.
ACGCACACATTGCATGTAGGCAAACAGCTCGGCGGCATAAGGCAGGTTGTCCGTTTCCACCGGCAAGAGGAAACCGCGTGCCGACTCCAAGTAGCCCCGCGTAAATGCGCGGAATATCTCCATGTTGAAGCTTACGCGTTCCAAGTCGGTATCGTCTTCCTTCCCCGTGTTGGCGGCAGTCCGCATGAAGTCGCCGTAATCGGAAAAGACGTAAGAAGGCATCACCGTGTCGAGATCAATGACACAAAGCACCGTACCGTCTTCGTCGAACATCATGTTGTTCACCTTTGTGTCGCAATGGCACACACGCTTGGGCAGCAGTCCCTCGCGGTGAAGCCGTTCGGCCTTGCACATCTTGTCGGCCCGACGCTCCAGTTCGGCCAGCAGCCCGGCCACCTCGTGTACGCGGCCGCAGACGTCGGCCTCCACGGCCTGGCGCAACTGTGCCAGGCGGAACTCCATATTATGAAAGTGGGGAATCGTTTCGCCCAAGTGGTCGGGCAGGTCGGCCAACATGGCCTGGAAGTTACCGAATGCCGAGCCGGCATAGTAGGAAAAGCGGGCGTCCACCGTGTCGTAGGTCTTGGCGCGAGGAATGAACACCATCATCCGCCAGTAGTCCTTGCCGTCATGCCAATAGGTCTTTCCGCCCTCGGCGGGAATGAAATGCAGCACTTTACGGTCTATGTCCTGCTCGTCTTTCTCTTCCAACTTGCGGCGGATGTGGCGGGTCACGGCCTCAATGTTCCCTTGCAGCAGGTCCACGTCCTGGAATATGGCGTGGTTGATGCGTTGCAGCACATAGTCGGGCGCGTCGGGTTCGCGGGTTTCCACTTTATACGTATCGTTTATCAATCCGGTGCCCAAGGGGTGGATGTCGCACACAGTTCCCTGTGTTTCAAAGTGCTTTACGATGGATAGCATAACGGTTTACAGATTTATCGGAATTATTGTCCATGCAATGGAGTGACAAATATACATTTTTTTCGCTTACCTTTGCAACATGAACCGAAACTTGTTGCCAATACACTTCTCTCCCCTGCAAGGTTATACCGATGCGGCATACCGACAGGCACATGCACGCGTGTTCGGCGGGGTGGAAACATACTACACTCCTTTCGTGCGCATGGAGCACGGAACCTTGCGGCGCAAAGACGCGCGCGACGTGACACGCCAGGCCAACAACGGCATACACGTCATTCCGCAGTTCATAGCTACTCCCGATACGGACAAGGCAGAACAGATGGCCGCCCACCTCGTACAGGAGGGTTACACCGAAATCGACATAAACCTGGGCTGTCCGTTCCCCATGCTGGCCAAACGCCGCCACGGTGCCGGACTGCTGCCTTATCCCGCCGAAGTGGAAACCCTGTTGAAAACCGTCACCGACAAGTATCCCTCCGTGCGCTTCTCTGTCAAGCTGCGGCTGGGATGGGAACGACCGGACGAATGCCTCGCCCTGCTGCCCGTAATCAACGGGCTTCCGCTGTCGCACGTCATACTGCACCCGCGCTTGGGCAAGCAACAATACAAGGGCGACGTAGACCTTGAAGCCTTCGAGGCGTTCTACAACGGATGCCAAAAGCCCCTGTTCTACAACGGGGACGTGCGTACGCTGGACGACATCGAGCGGCTTTCGGCACATTATTCCC
>CALUGY010000107.1 GCA_944320295.1 uncultured Bacteroides sp. | reverse complement strand
ACATCCCCTTCTGCAAGACACGTTGTATCTATTGCGACTTCTACTCTACCACGCTCATTGCGCTGAAACGGCGGTTTGTCGATGCGCTGTGCCAAGAATTGCGCATACGTGCTGCCTATCTGCAAGGTGCCCCTGTGGAAACCATCTATTTTGGAGGAGGTACCCCTTCGCAACTCGATGAAGGAGATTTGGAAAAGATATTCGCTACGATAGAGAGTACATTCGGCCTAAATGCGGCGAAAGAGATAACCCTTGAGGCCAACCCCGACGACCTGACGGATGACTATGCCGCCATGTTGGGCCGACTGCCCATAAACCGCGTCAGCATGGGCATACAGACCTTTGACGATGGTATGCTGCGCTTGCTCAATCGTCGTCACACCTCGGTCCAAGCCATAAAAGCCGTGGAACGATGCCGACATGCAGGAATAGGCAACATCAGCATAGACTTGATTTATGGACTTCCGGGCGAAACGGAGAAGCGATGGACTAACGACCTGCAACATGCCGTAAGCCTCGACGTGGAACACATCTCGGCCTATCATTTGACTTACGAAGAAGGAACGCCACTCTACAAAATGCGGCAATCGCAACGTGTGAAAGAAGTAGACGAGGAATGCAGTCTGCGCTTCTTCTCCACACTCGTCCAGCTATTAAGCGATGCCGGATACGTGCACTACGAAATATCCAACTTCTGCAAACCGGGTATGTACTCACGCCACAACTCGTCCTATTGGCAAGGTATCCCCTATCTGGGGTGCGGGCCGTCTGCCCACTCTTTCGACACACGCAGCCGCGAATGGAATGTCCCTTCGCTGGAACAATACCTCAAGGCCATAGAAAATGGGAAGCGCGTTTGCGAAGCCGAGCAACTCGACCTGCAAACGCGCTATAACGAATATGTCATGACCGGCCTGCGCACCATATGGGGCATTTCCTTGAAAAGGATAGAAGAAAACTTCGGTCCTACCCTCTCTCGTTACTGCCGCCACATGGCAGCTCCGCACATCGGACGGGGAAAACTTCGCCTTGCGGACAACGACGATATATTGTGCCTCACCCGTGAAGGTATTTTTGTGTCCGATGATATCATCAGCGACTTGATGTCCGTAGACTGACGCTTACCAGTTTCCCAACTTGCGCCCCCAGGCAAAAATGGCGTTCGCCCCGAAACCAACGGATAGCACCACATAAGGCAGCACCAGAGAACCGTTCCACATAAGCAGCAAGAATGTGTTTATGACGAAAAGGGCTGTCAGAATCCAGCACACGACGGCCATCTTTCTCCGACACAACCGTAACAATAACGGATAGAAACCGAACGAACATCCGGCATAAAACAATGTGAGCGGCAACGTGTCATAGTCGATAGACATATCCCTGGCCATAGTGGTAAACAGCGCAAGGAACACAATCTGTAAAGGTATGGCAACAGCCAGCCACACGGGAGAGGATTTCTCCTTCTTTTGTGCGTGAGACACACCCGATACCTGAGGTATCGGAGGAGGCGGTGGAGGTGTTGCACTACGGCCTGTATTCTCAAAGGGTGTTTTTTGTATGCTCTCCGACACTCCATCCAGTAAAAGCAAGAAGTCTTTCACAGTCTGCGGACGATCTTTGGCACGTGGGGTCATACCGCACCGTATCGCTGTGGCCGTGGCAGAAGACACAAATGACGGGAAAGGCGGCAGGCCTTCCTCATTCACCAAGGCGGCCTCTGGTGGTTGGTTTCCCGTCAGCATGAAATATCCCGTAGCGCATAAAGAATAAATATCAGTACAAGGATGAAACATCTCCATTCCCCCTTGAAGATATTGTTCCAAAGGAGCATATCCTTTACTCAAGCCAACAGGAGTACTACTGGTCTGATACCCTTGCTCATCATAGCGTTTGGAGATACCAAAGTCTATCAACACGATGTTACCATTCTCACGCAATAGGACATTTGAGGGCTTCACGTCCAAATGCAGGACTTTCCGTGCATGAATGTAGGACAATGCCCCTGCTATCTGATGTAAATAGTTCAACGCGTCACGCTCTGGCAAGGCTCCATGTCGCATCACTAAATCCTTCAACGAACCGCCGTTTACATACTCCATCACATAATATGCCGTGCCGTTCTCCTCGAATATATCATAGATACGTATGATACGAGGGTCGTCCATAGATGCTATGGTTTGCGCCTCTTTCAAAAACTTCTGTCGAAAACGTGCAACCAATTCGCGGCTTCCCTCCGAACCGACAGAGACACCGGAGGCTCCTGCATCACGGTTACAATATTCCTTCATGAAGAATTCCTTGATCACAATTTCCCGGTTCAAAGCCACTTGCCATCCTAAGTATGTTATGCCAAAGCCCCCTTGAGCAAGTTTCTTCTCCACACGGTACTTTCCACCTTGTAACAATACGCCTTGTTGCAATTCCATAATCATATTATAGACGTTTTAATTACAAATTCTAATAAACAATATTTCCGAACACTTTCTTTCCTGCGATTCGAGACATTCTTATCCTATTCCACTATTTGTTCAATATCCCCAACTCTCCGATTCCAACTTATACAATTGTTCATGCAACCATTCCAATCGGTCCTCATATGTATGTATTAAACGCAATTGAGATTGTACCAACATCATACCGCTTATAGATGGATTCCTTTCATTATACCGCTCATATTTACGCAACGAACGCCGGGCTTCCCTCAATAAAGACTCTGCGCGCCTTATCTCACTCTCATAATAATAACGATTATGAGAATTGGAAGGTGGTACGGAAGGAACCGTTGGAGCCACATCAGGAACAACAGGTTGCAAATCGGGTTGTTCTTTACTCAATGTATAATTGAAACGTCTTCCGCCCATAGTCAGCACCATACTACGCAAATCGATGGTAAACACCAACGAAACTCCGGGTGTGGCATAATACATGTAATAATAGTCCATACCACGAGGTGAAAGGAACAATGGTTGTACTCCTCCTTCTATAACCAACATAAGTCCGTTCGGAACTAAAGATACTTGAGCATCAGGAAGGTTATCGCCTTCGTAACGCAACGCTTGTGCTGAAACCGTAACAGACAGGATTAATAATACGATAGATAATATAAAATTCCTCATCTCTACATTCATTTATAAATGATACAACAATAAATGAACCAGCATGACAGCACAAATGACAGCACGTCCTGCCTTCCTATCAAGAGCCTCTTAAATGGAAATGTTCCAATACATATATTGCCACGAAATATACTACAGCAAACAATATAACAAGGAATATAGCCGTTTTCAATACTTTCGTAAGCTTTCCGGGCGAAGTCATTCGAGTCATTGGATTCTCCTCAGCAACTGCATTGATATTAGATGCTGATTTGGAGAGAGGTTCCTCCCTCAAGATTTCATTATGATAAGCATTCTCTATAGAAATGTCTTCCTGACATTCTGATCCTTCCGGCAAAACATCAAGTATATGGATAAGATGTGCGGAATGATTATCGCGGCTATCGTTGCTAACTTGTATCAATATCTCTATTTTTTCTTCATCCGTAGTTTTCTCATCCGACAATATATTTACCAGATTATCGTCTTCAATCTCCTCGAGCATGCCATCAGAACACATAAAGAAGAAATCTCCGGGACGAATATCTTCTATATTACGCACGTCAGCTTTTGCCCTTTTTTCCTGGTGAGGTTGCATGGCACGGGTTATGATATTCTTCTGTTTCGAAGTTTTCATCTCTTCAAACGTAATCTCACCCAACTCATACAAATCCCTGACCAACGAATGGTCACGTGACACATACAGAATCTTCTTTTCTGAAGGACGGATGTGATATATACGACTATCGCCTATATGAGCCACAAAACAACCACCTGCATGAAGTTTCAGAAACGTCATAGTTGTTCCCATCTTCTTTACTTCATCTTCATGATCCTTCTCGTCCAAAGCGTCATAAGCTGCCTGCAAAGCCCGATTGAACTGTTCCTCTGTAAAGACATCCTCCACAGCAACTTGCGAGGATAGATATTCTCCAAGAACCTGGCACACGCATGCACTTGCCACTTCGCCAGCTTCATGCCCTCCCATGCCATCACACAACACAAAAAGACGATCTTTATCAGTTGCCTCTCCCATTTTGGGATAAATGGAATCTTCTTGATTCTTACGTTGCCCAAGTTGATAAATAGACAGCGGCTTAGCTAATACGTATTTCATAAAGTCTCATTTTACAATTAACACAAAGTTTCATCCTCACCTTCAACAACGAATTGAACTTCTGTATTCGCCATTCTTATGGATTCTCCTCCACATAAGACTATTCTATCGCCATTCTCTACCTTTACTCCATTAACAAATGTAGGATTCTTATTTTCCGTGTTGAAGAAATAATGCACATATCCTCCCGATGGTAACTTATGAACTTCTATGGCGCAGTGCATACGACTCATATAGGCATCATCAGTCACTATTTGTATGGAAGCTCGAGATGTCTGGGCTGCTCTCCCCAACGTATTTATACCCAAATGCAATTGATAATCTTTACTTCGTGAAGCTTTCTGACGCAATTTACCGATGTACCAAACTTGTTGGCCTCCCGGCTGTGTCAGATTCTCTTTTCCTCCCAATATAGGAATTGTTGGATCTTCTACTTTATTGGATGATTGCTGAATAACTTTATATTCTGAAAACTTATAAGCATTCTTGCATACCGGACAAGGAATAATTTTATTCTCTAACCCCGAAATACGCTTCACTAATAAGACAGCACCACAATGTGGACATTTTAACTTTAATGTATTGGTATCCATAAACGTTCCTACTGCAATCATTATTTACCATACCATAACAGGCATATCGTCATCAAACTTTCCCCACATTACTGGATGTTGCGCCCCATCTGACAATTGCGTCACCCTCGGACTAACGAACTGAAATAATTCTTTTGCCGTAATAATACGATCCCTATTCTGATCGGCACCTCCGCGCAATGCTCGTTGCAAACATGTCGTAAAGAAACCATTAGACATATCAGGACGCTCAAAAGAAGTTTCATTACCACGAGAAGACAAGAATAACATGATCTGCATTGAAGAAGGGGAATTATCTCTATCAGGCGTCCGCATTTTCCCGGAGAAACAAGCATCTGCAAAAATCATTTTATTACGACAACGACTAGAAGACATGGCCTTACGCACATCACCATACGTTATGGTTTCTCCTTCACAATCTATAAAACCCATGCCATCACCATGTCCACTATAAAAGAATACTATAATATCATTGGCCGATGCTTTAGAAAACATACTCTTCATGGTTTTAAGGACATTGACACGTGTAGCCTGCGCATTTGTCATCAATACGGTTTCTGCTTTCTTGTTTTTCTGGTATATCCAGCGTATAGTTGTAGCATCTTTAACCGGGAGGTTCAAGTCAAATTTCGTACCCGGATAATCCGCGACACCAACACTCACCAGATAAATCTTCTGGGCCGATACGACAAAGAACGCGCCTAAACAGATTAACAATAATAATATACGCTTCATAGATTCCCTTTTTTACTAGTTTTTTTATGATACGAAGTCTCCCATATCAGCATCATTGATATAATCCGGCATTTGGTTGTCTGCCAAATAGACATCATTCGGATCCGGCTGTGCTTCGCTTTGTTGTGCCCAATCGGCTACACTCAGGCCTTCGCCTTGAATGCCGGTAAATTCATTATCGCTGACTTCGCCATCTCCATTTACATCCACATACATTTGATCGAACATTCCATCTTGGTCCACGTCCACGACTACGACATCCAAGCCGTTTGCTTCAGCATAACCCATTGTCACGCTGCTACCATCACCCAAGGGAACGTTTTCAACACCTAGTATCTGAACCTCAACATCTTGTTGCGGCACCGGTTCTTCCGAAACAGCCTCCACAACTTCCGGTTCTGTGGCATCATGAGTACTTGTTTCCGAAGTTACATCCGCTGTCGATGACGTTCCTGCACCATAGTTAACTCGGTTTCCAAACTCGGCCTGCTCCTCAGGAGTCATTGCATTCCACTCATCTGCATAGTATGTACCATATATACCACCATGCCATTCAAATACGCCACCTGCCCCGACTTGCTCACGAGCAGCAGCAAAGGCCTCACCGAAGGACATATCATCACTTACTGTTGCTACGGACAAGCCATCAACTGTAGCCGTAGTATCAGCAGATATGGGCGTTCCGCCTTGTGCATCGTTATTTGTTTCGTTGTGTCCATCATTACCCGGCGCATCAGGATCGTCAACTGCGCTAGCAGAACTCATAAAGAAGGAACTGGCTGACCCTAATAAAACGCCAGAGACTCCACCTATAACTACTTGTTTCCAACTACCGCCTTTAGTATTGGTTGCGGTCTCTTTTACTTGATTTTCAGACTTTGTACTTTCATTGTACACTTGAGTTTCCTCTACTGCATTGTTTGCCTGATACATTGTTTCTTCTGACTTCATAACGCTATTTATTTTTTAGTAATTCAACAATAGATATTATATTAAATATGTATTAGTACCATAGGGATAAGCATCATCATCAAGATTTTGCTCCACAGACTCTTCAAAGAAAGGAGAGTCAAAGCTGTTTTCCAACACATCGCTTTCCTGGAAATCCTGCGCCACTTGCTCGTCCGACAAGAGCATGTCTTCCGGCAAGACCTCATTACCTTCCATGTCCACCACGTCGAAGGGAGGAGATGCCAAGGCCAGCCCGTCGTCAACATATCCGCCGGCAATCCCGGACGGCAAGGAAACATCCTGTACCAGCGACACGTCCTCTGCCTCCACCCAGACATCGACTTCCTCATTCACCGGAGTTTCTTCTTCAGAAGCCGCCGGTGCATTTGGATGTGAAACCGAAGATACAACTGCATCAGACAAATGCCCGCTCTGCACTTCCCCCGCCACATCGGGTTCTTCGTCCGGCGAGGAAACATGGACATACACGGCGGCTCCCACAGCGGCTGCACCGGTTACTGCTCCAAGACCTGCGGTCAGGGCTTTCCCTTTGTCGTTCTCCAATTCGGTCTTGCTCGTGGCATTCTTAAACTTTTCTTCCATGACTGTTGTCTTTTAGTTTTCTTGATTCAAAAGTAGGCATTTTCTCCATAAGTTCCTCATTTCAAAAGCCTGATTACACGAAATGCCGGGATTTATGTATGAAATGAATGGTAGCGGGAAAACAACCTGCAAAAAACGCTTATTTCCCCTGCTTCCGTCCGAGGATGGCATTGGGATCGCACGAAGAAGCATCATCACCTATATCCTGTCCCATAGAGCCTTCAAAAAGGAGAAGTGAATCAAAGTCGCAGGTCGATATATCACTATCTACAATGCCTTTGGCAAGCTGGTAGCCGGGGGCATCGAAAAAAGCTGGATCAAGAAGCTCCGACCAAATCGGATCAATAGGACCCGGTCCATCAATTATCCATTCAGTAGATTCCGCTATTTTAGACATTGCATCTCCGACTTCCGCCACTACTGTGAATCCGTCAGCCTGAACTTCTACTGTCGAAGATACAGGTACTGTAGGATACGCAGTAAAAGAAACTGAAGCGTCCGACAAATGTTCGTTTTGAGGCCCGTCTACCATGTCGGAATTTCCATCCGACGAAGAATGTGCATATGCTTCCACAGCGACAGCACCGGTCACGCCTCCAAGACCTGCGCCAAGGGCATTTATCTTGTCATTCCCCAGTTCGGCCTTTCCCGTCGTATTCTTGAACTTATCACCCACAACACTTACTTAGCCGTATTCCCACTAAGTATTACCTGCAGCAAATTAGCCCTTTTCACTTCTTTTATTTCAAGCTGCACATCTACCAGCTGTGAACGTAAATCCAGACAAAGCGAATCTTGACGATCGTTCATCCGCTCTTGCGTCTCAGGGGAAACCCCATTATATACGGCATTACGCTTGCCGTCTTCCTCCTTAATTCTGTTCTTCAATGCTTCTTCCTTTTCAGAAAGAGTTTTGAATTTAAGCACCATGGCAATGGAATCGCTGGTATTCTGCAAAAAAGGAGCCTGCACACACAAAGCTGCCTTGCTATTAACACGAGTGGCAAATAGGCCAAACAGAGCGCATGACATAATAGTCAATAAGATATATTGCTTTTTCATTGTTACAAAAATTTGTCGGTACATAAATAAGAACTACACCACATGCAAACGGCTTACATCTTCTTGCCTTTCACCTGCTTCTTCCCGAGCATTTTAGAAGCTTCAACCATAATGGGCACAATTGCGCGCTCCGGGGAAACTCCTTCCGGAACATTGGCTGCAATCTCCGTGAACTCGCCCCCCTCCGTACACAGGGCAGACTTATATTGCTTAGCAGCAGACTTAGGCACCTGCAATTCCATATCCTCAGGATTGACCACAACAAGAAGGCAGACTTCTTCAGTACCTTTTTTCGCCGTATTGCACGGCTGTTCGCTACGCATCACAATGCGCGACAGATTTTCCAAACGGGCGAATTCTTGAAAAGAAAGCGATGTCAGCGTGGAAGGCAAATCTACCGAAACGATGCCCTTGCAGTCCGACAATGCTCCCCAATATATGGCAGTCACCCCTTCCGGCACATTTACGCTCCCCTCGAAAGCACGTGGGCAGCCGAGTAACACAGTTTTATCTTTATTGTACAGTATGCCGTCTATTGACGCAAAGTTCGGATTGTTCTTGTCCACATCAATGGACTTTAACCCTTTCAACGACTTCAAATTCTGTATGCGGGTCAACTTAGCCGGAATGACAATGGATGACAAACGGTCGCTCCAACGGAACATTTTCAGATTGATACTGGTCCAGTCGCTGCCCAGGCTCACCTGGGAAATGGAAGTACAACGGAAGAAAACGCCTTCGCCCATACGAACCACATTACCCGGGAATATCACTTTCTCAAGCTTTGTACAGCCTTCGAACGCGAAATCACCAATATATAACAGACCTGAAGGAAGGACTACACCAGTAAGTTCGGTGGCATTACTAAAAGCCTTTTTCGAGATACCCGTCACATGATATACCTTATTGTTATGCTTTACTTTGGCCGGAAGCGTGACTTCACCCGAATAACAAGAAGGAAGATGCGATGTAATACTACCTTGGTAAGTGACCTCTACATACAACCGTTTCGCATCGGTGATATTGAAAAATATCTTTTGCCCGTTTTTTCCGGTTGCCTCGAAATCGTGTGCACGAAGGGGCAGAGCGCAAACGATACCCAAAATGAACAATATTGGAATATAACGTCTCATAGATGACAGTATATATGAAATTAAACAATTATGCCATAAATTCACTCACGTCAGCATTGTTGGTATAATCCGGCATCATCGTATCGTTGCTTGCCAAGAGCACAGGGTCTACCATATCGTTTACCTCAGGCATTTGAACGTTTTCTGCGGTCAAGTCCACTATTTCATCTTCCGTCACTATCCCGTCTCCATTGAGGTCGCGGATAGCGGCGTCTGCCATACCGTCGAAATCCACGTCCAAGAGGGCCACTTCTTCCCCCCCGTTATTCGACAAGATTGCTACATCCATCGGAATGCCGTCAGATGTCACTACCGTTTCGTGCGAAACAACCGTCATGGGAGGCAACTCTTCTGTATGTGGCCCATCTACCACCGGTGTCACCACCTGTACTGGTTCTTCAGGTTTTACGTCTTCAGATTCCGCCACATTTACCGGCTCTTCCACGCTAACTATGCCCTCTTGCCCGGCCAACGGGTCGTCTTGGTTCAGTTCGGCAGCCACAACCGTCTGCGCCGCGTTTCCGAACATCACGCCAGCGGCTGCTCCCAACCCGGAACTTACTCCCACTTTCCAATTACCACCATTCTGCTGTTCTTTCGCATTCCTTTTATTAGCATTCGTCTCCATAATATATGTTTTTAAGAAGTTAATATAAATGTTTCTCAAGAAACGAGGCTTATGTTTTTCATCCATCTCCCCTTGTTTCTTGCTACAAAAGTAATGGCAGGAAAGCGCCGCGCCAAATTCTGAAAACCTTACTACACAAAAGTATGGGATTTAAGTACAAAATACCATTCCCATCCTTCAGGCCTTTTCTACGAGCTTCGATTTACAAGAAGGACAGCGTGTTTGGTTCTTCAATTCCTCGTATGGCACATAGCCCATGAACTTGTTGCAGTCGGGATTGGGACACACATATTCCTTACGGAATTTCTTGTCCAACGCATCCATGAAACGCGGCATCTCCGAAGAAGAACGATACAGCTTGACAAAGAAGTATATGGCGAGTAGGAAGCCCACAGCGTACAAAAGGATACGTAACACCGTGAAATCAGAAATACCCGGAATGAACCCGCACGCCACAGCTGCCATGGAAAACATGCCGGTCACAGAACGTATGGCTGCCGTCTTCTTCTCCTTTATCTGGATTTCGAGTTTCGTGTCGTGATATTCGTCCCACACCTTTTGCAAGTGGGCTATGGAATAAGTCTTCGGAGGTTCTGCCCCGCCCAGCACAGCTTTCAGAATCACAGTAATCGGCAATAAATAGCGTTCGCCGCCCAACTCCACACGGTCGGTCTTCGGTACAATACGCTTTGAAACCACGGAAACGCCATTGACATATGTTACGTTCTCTGGCTTCAGATTGACAATCGTATAGTTCCCATCGTCTCCTATCACCAATTTGCAATGCTGGCGGCTCACGCTCCGGGGCACACTACCTGCCGTGCCATAAAAGCAATCCTTCCCATTTACCACAATGTGCAACCGCCCGTTTCCGGATTCCCGGCCTAATATTAGTTCCATCATTGTTGCCTATTATCCGTTTCTGGTCGACACAAATATTTCCTTCAAGTTCTTCAATGCTTCCCTTGAAATCTCCAATTGGAAAGCGAACGATTTGTAATCGCTCAATACAAGTCTTTGTTTCAATACATTAATCTGATAAACATAGTTCAAGTTGACAATGAAGCGCTTGCCTATGCGTGCAAAACAACGTGAACGCTCTTTCAATTGGGTTGTGAAAGACTTCTCCACTTGTGCCAGATTCATCCCGATAACTCCGCGCAGCTTGTTGGGCATTACAAAACTCGTATAATTGCCGTCCGCCTCAAAATAAACAATCTTAGAGATGTCCACACGCAGCAGTTCATCCCTGGAGTTGAAATAAATAAAGTTCGTATTCATCGTTTCTACTTAATATATAAATTTTTACCATCAAAAATAGGTTTTCTTCGCGAGATAAACAAGCCTACAATGAGGTTTTTAAAGACATCCGGTCAATTCGAGGTATCATAATGCCATAAATCGGGATTATGAGGTATAATCTTCATAAAAAACGGGAAAAAATAAGATTCGGACATAAAACGGCCTTTCACTACAAAGGATACACGACAAATGCAGAAAGAGCCTTTCCACATTGAATACAAGCACGTTACTCCAAACATGTTGCGAGCGTGCTCCGAACATGTTGCGAGTATGCTCCGAACATGTTGCGAGTATGCTCCGAACACGTTGCGGACATACTTCATACGCATTGCGAACACAAGCCGCATATATAACATCAAAAACGACAATTCCTCATACAACTACTTCCAAAGGAAAACAGGACCTATCCGAGAACGAAAAGCAGAATCATTAAGAAAGCATAACAGACGGACATATTACATTATGATTACAAAACAGACGAATAAAGCTCCAATTTCACACAAATATCATTGACAATTATCAAAAAGTGCATTTCATCCACCTACATTCTTCGCTTTTCATTTTTATGTTATACAACATATCTCTATCTTTGCAACGGTAAAAGGAAAAGCTAATAGCTTTATTGTTTCCAATAGGTATTAGCTTTTATAAAGATTTGTTTTCAGGATTAACAATTTAAACAAGTAGGTTATTATGAAACGTTTAGGATTAACATTGGTGGCAGCAGCATGCCTGTCGGCCACAGCATTTGCAGCAGGAAACCAACCTACACCTGCAAGATGGGAAGGAAATATCAACGTGGGCAGATTAAGCCAATACTTACGTTTGAACAGCAAACAGTATGACGAAGTATCTAACATCTGCGAATACTTCAACCAACAAATGAAACGGGCTTCCACATCCAAGAAAGCTCAAGATAAAAAGACGCGTGAAGCCGTATATGGCCATCTGAAACTGATGAAAACGACACTAACCCAGAAGCAATATGTTGACTATGTGAAAGTGCTGAACATCACGCTCAAAAACAAGGGTATCGAAATACAATAAAGTTTTGAACGTTACAACAAGAGAAAAGGCGTTGCTCCCAAACGAAGGGAGTAACGCCTTTTTTATTACCGATACCAGGAAAAACACAGGCATCGGCCCTAACCAAAACTGCCGCCCCATGACTTTCACAAGCAAAAGCGGTCTTGCAGTTTCTTCTTATATTTACGGGAGACAAGCAATTCCGTCACCTTGTCGAAGGGAGGGTAAAGCACACACTTGCCATCCTTTATAATCATGAGATAGTCTATATTGACGATATACGACTGATGTATCTGTACAAAGCCCGGAGAATACTGTGTGATTTGTTCTGCCGTTGTCCCGCGACGTAAAGCCAACGGAGGCTGGTTGTTCAAGACAACTTCCCATTGTTTCCGTTCCGAACAATAACGGAAGAAACCTATCTCGGCAGGCCGCAACGCCCGCATGTCATTAGTAGGCGTAAATACGATAAATGTCTGCCCTGAATTCATAGAGACAGCAGAAGGAAGCAGTTCTTTACCATCATTCTTGGCCTGTTCCACAAAGCGTGCAAGGATATCCCTCAATTCTTTTTCTTCGAAAGGCTTTAACAGATAATCGAATGCAGCTTCGCGTATGGCATGTATCATGTATTTATCATAAGCACTATAAAACACCACACGCATATTCCACGTCATCTGATCCCGCATATCCTGCAACAGTTCCATACCTGTGACATCTGGCAATTCCACATCAAGAAAAAGCAAGTCCGGACGGGTCTTTGCCAGCAGCTTGCGCCCTTGCTTCCCATTACGGGCAACTCCCTTCAAAACAAAGCGTGCATCCTTGGCCAACCCGGAACTCAAATTTTCAAGAGCCAGCACATCATCGTCTATTATTGCAACTTTGTATTTCTCCATGCTTCCACGTTGTCAGATACGTTTTCAAGTGGCGAATTTAAGGATTATCTTGCACCGCGCAAAGAAGAGAGAATGCGGATTAACCACTATCCGGCAATATCAGAGGTTATCAGGCTCGAAATAGGAACTAAAGCGGCATTTATTGACGGCTACAAATAAGACGACAGCATAGGAAAAGCATTACATGTGATAATCATAAGCCGCCGGGATATGGAACGAAACTTCGCAACCTATGCAACCGTCTGGCAACATCACATTGTGTACCTCCGCATCTATCGGCTCCTTATTCTGCTGGTTCAATATCTGAATGGTTTGCATAATGACCCTCATTCCAGTACCAGTACCTCGGTTGGAACTTTGCGGCCGGAAGCCGCCACCATTATCAGTAATGGTGACGCTGATGCCGCCATTCTTCCAAGGAAGCACCTTAATCCACAAAAGGCGTTCTCCCTCTTTGTCACGCAGGGCATGCTTCAGCGCATTTTCTACAGGGACTTGTATCAACATGGAAGGTAGCATGACTTCTGAAGGGCGTACTGCCTCATCAACCGAAATATCCGCATGGAAAGACGGGCCTAACGAACGGCGTTCCAAATCAATATAAGTCCTTACAAAATCCAACTCCTCATCAAGAGTGACGCACAGACGTTCAGCCAGTTCCAAGTTGCGGCGCATGAGACGTACCAAGGTCGACAATTCACGACGTTCGTCTTCGTTACGCCCGGTCATCTCTTGGTTTAACACATTGAATATAAAATGGGGAGAAAGGCGATTACGTATATTCTCCATACGAAGCATAGAGACGCGCCGGTGGTTGCGTGCAAGAAGCAATGCACGTTTCTTCTTGTTATAAAGGTACACGAAAGCCGCTATAAGGCATGCCAACAATGCAATTAGTAAACCCGCGAAACGCCCTTCACGTAACTTCAGCACCTCATTCCGCTGTTTATGAATCAATATGTCGCGTGCCATCAAAGCAGAATCTTGCTGATAACGCAATACCAAATCGGCCGTGCGCATACGTATCCGCTCGTTACGAATGGAATCGTCCAGCCGGACTATCTCTTGCAGGAAATGGTAAGCTCGACGGTAATCCCCTCTTTCCTCATTATACAATTGCAAGTTACGGTTCCTGATGTAAAGCATTTCAGGGTCTATGCCCGGAGGAGGCGTGGCGGTAGCGCGGATGTAACGCCTCGCCGCGGCAAAGTCCTTCCGATAGAGAGCAAGCATCGTGTTTTGCGTATCTATGTAATATAGAGCCGTAGCCATTCCGATTTTCCGAAAGAACGGCTCGGCAAGAGCTACATATTTCTCGGCTGAATCCGGCAAATTGCAGTGTAGGAAACAGTCGCTCAGGTTCAGACGGCTGAGGTTCAGCTCGAACTCCATCTCCGGCTGGCGCAGGGCCAGACGTTCTGCACGGCGAAAATAGGCAATAGCTTCTATATAAGCTCCACGGTAATAATAAGACGTTCCCCGGTTGTTCAGATAAAAGTACTGCTCAAAAGGCAACATCGAATCGTAGGCACGCGCGGCAAGATTATAATAGTGGTCGCATTGGTCGAAGTCGCGCAAAGCGACATATATCTGTGCAAGCCCATAGTAAATGGAGACTTTCAGCGTGGAGTCCAACTGCAACGAGTCACACACCGACAAAGCACGCCGGTAGCAAGCCGCACCCGTATCAAGTTTACCTAGACGGTTGTAAGCGTCGGCCAGGTTCATCAGGATATCGGGAAGGAAACGGGTCTTGATACCTTTCATACGCCACGCGTAAGCCCGCCGGAAACAAGACACGGCCGAATCCATAGCCCCGACCCGGACGAATACATTACCTTTCATGTTAGCACAATCGGAACGCAAATCATACAAAAAGGGTGTAGGAGGCATACGCCGAACAAAGTCCCTTATGCGAGTTATGAGCAAACGTGCAGAATCGATGTCCGACGAGAACAAGCAGGTCTTTGCCGCCAATGCCATATAGTTGTAGTAAACAAGGCTGTCGTCTGCGGTCTCCATCAAAGCCAGAGCCTTCGCCCTTATCTTGCTCGGCACAATGGAAACGGAGTCGGCATTCATCCGAAAAAAGGTTTCGAAAGCTTGCAAATCGGTATGATGTGTCTCATCTTTGCCATGCCTCGTACAAGCCCCTACCGCAAGAAACAGAAGCAATATACTGACAGCCAAAAGCCTACTTACCCTCATAGCATTCCACATGACAGGAGGCAACAGTACGGGTTATTTTATGGTTACCATGGTAGCCCCGAACCCGTACTCTTGAAAAGAAGCATCCTGGGCTTTACAAGAAGGATATTTGCGGCGCAATTCGTCAAGGACAGCTTTACGCAACACGCCGTCGCCTTTGCCATGTATGAAGACGATACGCTGTTCGCGTTTGTTTTTATACTGTTCCATCACCTCGCGGAACTTGTCAAGCTGGTAGTTCAACATCTCTCCGTTGCTCATGCCGCGTGTGTCGTCCAGCAACTCGCCTATGTGCAGGTCTATCTCCACTATGGCATTCTTCCCGCCGTGCTTGGGCGCGACCTGCGGTTTGGATACCGGGGCATCGGCCGTTTTCTTCTTCATCAACGCCTTTTGCAGCTCGTCGGCAGAGACGAACATTTGCTTGGCGGGAAGGTCGTCTTTCACCACGTCGTAAAGCAAGGCAGGTGTCTCGAAAAAGTCCGTCTGCTGGAAGGTATGCAGCTTGTAGAACTTCACCGTGTCTATGCGCAATTCCACGCCCACGGCAGGCTTCATGGCAAAAGGTTTGCGGTCTTTGAAAGCCACCAGTTGTACAGCCACCCGCTCGCGTTCGTTCAGTTCAGACTTTTCAAACTCTTCGAGCAATATCTTCGTGTTCGGCTCCGCCAGACCATGTACGCAGGCCGTCCACGATTTGTTCTCAGCCGTCAGGTAGGTATAATACAAGTAGTAATTACTGTCGTTCACCAAGTATGCTTCGAAAGGCGTGGTGGTCACGGCTTTGATGTCTTGCGGCACATAGGCCAGATATACGTTCAGCACGTCTCCGCCTTTCATCTCCGGCTGGCGATAGACCGACACGACCGGCTTTTCCACCCGGTGCAAAGGCTCCTCGCTTTGCGGCGCTCCTGTTTTCCGAGCCGGTTGCTCTGAAGCGCTTTCCTTCTTTTTCCGCTCCTTGTCCGCAGGGGTCGGCACGTTGTAGTCGTCCGTCTCTATCACCACACACTCGCGCACGGGCATGGGGATGTCGAAGCCATCGGCATCCTGCACCAGCACTATGTCCTTGCCTTGGAAGCCGCTTACCGTGCCTCCACCCACTTCGCTGAGGAAGCGTACTCTATCTCCTATCTTCATAATCTGTCTGTCGTAATTTTCTACCTGTCTTTTCCAGAGGAAAAGGCGAATATTTTCCCTGTTTATCCGCAACACGTTGCGAGCGTACTCCGAACATGTTGCGAGCGCGGACGGAACACGTTGCGAGCAAAGGCCGAACGCGTTGCGTCCAAAAACCTCATATGTGCCGTCCAACAACCTGCAAAGTTACGATAAGAGACGGATAAAATGACAGGATGATTGATAAAATTCACTCTTTCCACGCCGGAGCTTCACAAGACACGGATTTATCCGTAACTTTGCACGCCGTAAATATGTAAAAAACATGATAAACGAAGATCCCAGACATATACGTATCAGCGAGTTCGACTATCCGCTACCCGACGAGCGCATCGCCAAATTCCCTTTGGCCGAACGCGACAGCTCGAAGCTATTGGTGTATCGACACGGCGAGATTACGGAAGACGTGTTTTCCTCGCTCCCGCGCCATCTGGAAACCGGGCACCTGATGGTATTCAACAATACGAAGGTGATACAAGCACGACTGCACTTCCGCAAGGAGACGGGTGCACTTATCGAAGTATTCTGCCTGGAACCCATCGAACCGAACGACTATGCGCTGAACTTCCAGCAAACCGGACATGCGGCTTGGCTCTGCATGATTGGCAACCTGAAGAAATGGAAAGAAAGCACGCTAAGTCGTGAAATGACCGTCAAGGGACACAGCCTGACGCTAACCGCCCAACGGGGCGAATGCCGGGGAACAAGCCATTGGGTGGACTTCCGCTGGAACAACAACGAGGTGACCTTTGCCGACATACTCGAAGTGTTCGGCGAGCTGCCCATTCCCCCATACCTGAACCGTGAGACGCAGGAAAGCGACAAAGAGACTTACCAGACGGTCTACTCAAAGGTGAAAGGCTCAGTAGCAGCACCCACGGCAGGGCTGCACTTCACACCCCGCGTGCTCGACGACCTGCGCCGCCACGGCATTGAGACAAACGAGGTGACACTCCACGTGGGTGCAGGTACATTCAAACCCGTAAAGAGCGAAGAAATAGCGGGGCATGAGATGCACAAGGAATATATTTCCGTGTCGCGCGGCACCATAGAGCGACTCATCGCCCACAATGGACGGGCCATTGCCGTAGGTACCACATCGGTACGTACACTCGAAAGCCTGTATCATATCGGCGCAATGCTCCTACGCCACCCCGATGCCACGGACGAGCAGCTGCAAGTACAGCAATGGCAACCTTACGAACAGTCGTCCGAAACAGACGGGAACTTCTCCACGCCCTCGGCAGTAGAAGCATTGCAAGCCGTGCTGCACTATTTGGATCGTCATAAAATGGAGACGCTGCACACGGCCACCCGCATCATCATCGTCCCTGGATACGAATACAAGATTGTGGAGGCCATGGTGACGAACTTCCACCAACCGCAAAGCACGCTGCTATTGCTGGTATCGGCCTTCATACATGGTGACTGGCGGAAGATATACGACTACGCCCTGGCTCACGACTTTCGCTTTTTAAGTTACGGAGATTCATCGCTACTCATCCCGTAACACGAGACGCTTATACATTATATAATATAAGGAGCAATGGCATGATGTCCGTGAATAAAGATAATGAACAAGAGATGTTCCCCATAGTGGACGAGCAGGGCAACATCATAGGGGCCGCCACACGTGGCGAGTGCCACAACGGGAGCCGCCTGTTGCACCCCGTAGTACATCTGCATGTATTTAACCCGCAAGGCCAGTTATACCTGCAACGCCGCCCGGCATGGAAAGACATCCAACCCGGCAAGTGGGATACGGCCGTGGGAGGCCACATGGATTTGGGCGAAAACGTAGAACAAGCCCTGCGCCGTGAAGCAAAAGAAGAATTGGGCATCACCGACTTCATTCCCCAAGAGGTGACGCACTACGTATTCGATTCGAAGCGCGAGCGCGAACTGGTATTCACATACAAGACCGTATACGACGGCGAAATCCGTCCCAGCGAAGAACTGGACGGAGGCCGGTACTGGAGCATCGAAGAGATAAAGGCCAGCCTCGGCCAAGGTGTCTTCACTCCCAATTTCGAGCAAGAGGTTGTAAAATCCATCCTGCCATAAAGGGAAAGAAACGGCACACCACAAAAAACGGATTGTCCTGCACAGCCGGAAAAGCTCATCACTTCCATCCCTGTGCAGGACAATCCGTTTCAGTTATATTCCGCAGAAGCGCTATTATTTGGCCAAGCTCTCCACGACTTTCATTACTTGCAATCCTATCTCTTCCGCCTCGGCCTGCGTATGTGCTTCGCTATACACACGGATGATTGGCTCTGTGTTGCTCTTGCGCAGGTGCACCCACTTGTCGGGGAAGTCAATCTTCACACCGTCGATGTCATTAATCTCTTCGCTCTTATAAAGGTCTTTGACCTTGGCCAAGATGGCATCCACATCGGTTTCGGGTGTCAGGTCTATGCGGTTCTTTGCCATAAAATATGCGGGATATGTGGCACGCAGTTCGCTCACTTTCTTGCCCTCGTGTGCCAAATGGCTTAGGAAAAGGGCTATTCCCACCAAAGCGTCACGGCCATAGTGGCTGGCAGGATAAATGACGCCTCCATTGCCTTCACCACCGATAACGGCACCTACTTCCTTCATCTTTGTAGTGACGTTCACCTCGCCTACTGCCGAAGCATAATATTCCTGCCCGTATTTGCGGGTCACGTCGCGCAGGGCACGGGTGGAACTGAGATTCGACACCGTGGCTCCCGGCGTATGCTTCAGCACATAATCGGCCACACTTACCAAGGTATATTCCTCACCATACATCTTTCCGTCCTCGCAGATGATGGCCAAACGGTCAACGTCCGGGTCTACCACGAACGCCACATCGTTCTTGCCCTGCGCCATCAATTGCATGATGTCGCCCAGGTTCTTCTCAAGCGGTTCTGGGTTGTGCTGGAAGTTACCGGTAGGTTCACAATACAACTTCTCTACATGCTTCACGCCCAATGCTTCGAACAACTGCGGCAGGATAATGCCTCCCACAGAATTCACGCAGTCGATAGCCACATGGAAGTCCGCCTTACGGATAGCTTCCACGTCTACTAAATCAAGCGCGAGCACACTATCTATGTGTTTTTTATTATACGTCAAGTCTTTGCGGTAGAAACCTAATTTCTCTACCTCGGCATAAGAGAACTCTTCTGCTTCGGCAATGCGAAGTACTTCGTTTCCTTCTTCTTTGTTTAAGAATTCACCTCGTTCGTTCAATAATTTCAAAGCATTCCATTGCTTCGGATTGTGCGATGCAGTCAGGATGATACCACCATCGGCCCCTTCCATGGTTACAGCCAGTTCTGTTGTCGGTGTCGTTGCCAGGTCGATGTCGACCACATCCCAACCCATCCCCATCAGGGTGCCGACCACCACGTTCTTCACCATCTCGCCGGAGATACGGGCATCGCGCCCCACTACAATCTTGTTGCTTTTTACCGTCGAAGTTTTACGGATCAAGGTGGCATAAGCCGATGTGAATTTCACAATATCAAGCGGGTTCAGCCCCTCGCCGGCTTTTCCGCCAATGGTACCGCGGATGCCGGAAATAGATTTTATAAGCGTCATAGGTATTTGTTATGATTAGTCTGTCGAAACAACTTACCAAATCTGGTATTTCTGTATGTCGTAATAATACGGGATAACGGATTGCATGGCCGTGTTGTGCCCCATCTTTGATGGAACAATAAGCCTGACATGGGCCATGTTGCGCACATAAGCCAAAGGTACCAGCCAACCCGCAGGAACCGCAGTTCCATAATACGTAAGCATGTATCCTTCAAGGAACGTACCGGCAATGGATGTGGATGTCACGGTATACCTGAATGAATCGACGATTCTCGGTTCTGTTATGTTGGAGAGAGTGGTATCCTCGTTCAACACGTTATACTCCAGAAAGCGTACCAAGATTTCATCGTTATTCTTTACCGTATCCGTCTTGTCTTCCACGCCTTTGCTTACAATGTTCATATAAACGCCGCTGGCCAACTGCACATACTCGTTCTCATCCGTCATGGAGTCCTTCGCGTAAAATTCCGATTGTGAAATGACCTTTATGTCATTATTACGGATAAAACGTTCAATGGCGTCATCTTCCTCTTCGAGCATCTCTGCGTAAGTTTTGGTATCATCACAAGCTTGGAATGCCCAGCCCGCTGCCAACAACATAAAGAAGACAAAAGCGAGTTTCTTCATCTTTAAGAATTAAATAGATAAAAGTTCAAACACACGGAAAAGGGATGTACAATCTGCTTATGAAAGCCATGTCCAACCCTCTCCCAATATTGAGGCAAAAGTATCGGATTTAGCCGAAAGATATAAGGATATGGCTCGAAAGTTCGTATCTTTTAACCTTTCAGGTTACTTTTTTCATGCTTTGCTTGCGGTGAGCAACGGCTTGTAGCTTTCCAACGCTTGCTCAAACCTTTGACGCGCCTCCTCCATCGTACCATAGAATTCTCCTCCGGAAGCATTGAGGTGCCCGCCGCCATTGAAGAACTCCGCAGCCAGCTTATTGCAAGGAAACGAGCCGACCGAACGGAGAGAAACCTTTATCATGGGCTTCTCGGTATCTTCGCGCAAGAAGCATGAAAGCACCACGTTCTTAATGCTCAACGGTATGTTGACAAAGCCTTCGCTATCGCCACGGATGTAGTGAAAGTTGCTTTGCTCCTTCTTGGTCAGCGAAATCATGGCCGCATTGCAAGCGGAATACACCTTCATTTGCGACAGCACATAGCCCATCAACCGCAAGCGGCTTTCTGAATAAGTATTGTAGACTTTCCGGTAGATGGCATCCTTGTCTATGCCTTTCGAAAGCAATTCCCCGATGATGAAATAGATTTCCCTGTCGTTCGAATTGTACGTGAACCCACCGGTATCCGTCATCATGCCGGTATAGATGCATTCGGCTCCCTCCTTGCTGATGTCGTCGAAGTAGCCCATCCGGCAAATCAAGCGGAACACCAGCTCGGAAGTAGACGATATCTCCGGGTGGGAAATGATTATCTTGCAAAAGTCCTCCGGATTGAGGTGATGGTCTATCAGGATTTTGCGTGCCGGAGAAGCCTGCACGGCCGTCCCCATGGCATCTATGCGGCTCAAAGCATTGAAGTCGAGGCAACAAATGATGTCGGCCTCAGCAATAAGCCTGTCCGCAAGCTTCTTGTGGCGGTCGTATTGCAATATGTCCTTACTGCCTGGCATCCATTTCAGGAAATCGGGAAAGGCATTGGGTACAATGACACGTACTTGCTTGTCCTGCGAGGCAAAGAAATGGGCAAGTCCCAGGGAAGAGCCCACGGCGTCGCCGTCGGGAGACACATGTGAAACGATAACTATCTGTTCGGCACGTTCGAACCATTTGGCAAAGTGGTCGATACTGGCCTGCTTGATTATCTTGCTTAGCATGTTTCCTATACTTTATCTTATTTGAATCGAGAGGCAAAAGTACGAAAAAGTTTACTACCAGCAATGACACGGAAACAATATAGCCACAAGGAACTTCATTTCCATCCACAGGCGCTCCAGGCCACATATATGGCCTCTGCAAGCGCAACGTGTCACGCTTGTACTCCGGACATGTCGCGTCCGCGCTCCGTACATGTTGCGCTCCTGCTCCGAACACGTTCCGCCTAAAGGCTGTGTATCAATGGGGTAAAAAGGGAAGAAGATGCCGGCGCCGTCCCTCCCCAGGCATAAGGGACAGGCATTATAACGGAACGAACAGGTAGCCCTTCTCCGCAAGGTCGTAATATGGAACGTTCAGCTTCAGGCATTCCGTCTTCATCCGCTTGCGATAGAACGGGGTCATGGAAGCGTCGAGCACCACACACTTCACCGCAAACAACGAAGATAGCTCCTCAAACGTGCCTTTGTAGCCCCTGCATACATAGAGATAGTCCACAGAAAGCAGCGAGGCCCCGGCCCTCTTTCCGCGCCAACGGCCGTCGTGCAAGATGCAGACGCGTTTGCCGCCATAGGAGAACAGGCCGTCGTGCACGGAGAAGAAAGCACACGAATCGCCGTCGGCCAACACTTGGGGAGGCGCAAGATGCAAGCGGTTCCAATGCGGGGCAAGCGAACGGCGAAGCCCGTCGAGCCGCGGGACGCTATCGGTCGTGACCAGCCATGACACCCGGCTTTGCGTGGTGCAATGCACAGCGGGGCTATGACGTACATTATAAAAATTGAGGCCGGGCCGGGGCGAATCCCGCCAGACGCAATAGCCATGGTAGGACACGAACAGAAGCAAGGCCGCAAGCATCAGGCACACATTGCGCCCCGTGCCGCGCACCCAGCACCGATACAGGAAAGCAAAAAACACGTAAAGCAGCAGCACATCCCACAGATCCATCCACACCCCGTCTATCGAGGCATAGGGGAAGGATTCTATAAGGCGCAGGCCCGCGTTCTGCCAGCTGACCATCCGCTCCACACAGGCTGCCGCAAGCTGCTGCAATGCCGGGAACGGCGCGAGCAACAGCATGACCACCGCCGAGTAGAGCACCAGCGAAACCATGGGAACCACCCACAAGTTGGTCAGCAGGAAGTGGGTGGAGAAGCGGGAGAAGTAGAGCAACACCAACGGGGCAGTCCCTATCTGGGCAGCCACCGAAAGCGTGGCCAGTCCCCAAACATAGCGCAAGAAACGTTGCTTCACCGGCCAGAGCGCATACAAGAGGGGCTGGAAAAGCACGATGGACAGCACGGCAAGAAACGACAGCTGGAAGCCGACATCGAACAACCATAACGGACGGAACAGCAGCATCAGGAAAGCCGTGGTAGAGAGTGTGTGCAGCGTCAAGGGTCGGCCGCCCTGCAAGCTGGTCAACGCCAGCAGCGAAAACATGGTGACCGAACGGACCACCGACGACGACAGTCCCGTGACGAAAGCGAACGCCCACAAGCACACCACCGTGAACAGCACCAGCGCCGGCTTGAGCCTGTGCCACCTCGCCCACAAAGGGCGGAGCAAGAAAAGCAACAACGCATAGAGGAAACCAATGTGCAACCCGGAAAGCGCCAGCACATGGCTCGCGCCCGAAACGGAATACGTCTCCACGATGTCGTCGCTCAGGTCGTCCTTGTCACCGACGGTAAGGGCGGAGAGCACCGCCAGCTCGTCGCCCCCGAACCCCAGGCGGCGGTACATGGAAGCCACCCGCTCCCGGCAGTCGGACGCCACCTGCCGCAACGTCCTCAGGGAGTCGTGCCCCACCACCTGCCAATGCCCGGCAGGCACATAGGCCGTGCCGCTCCCGCCACGGCGGCGCAGGAAGCGCACATAGTCGAACTCGTCTGGGTTGCCATTGCGTTGCGGGGCGGACAGGCGGGCATGTATCAACAGCTCGTCGCCCCGCCTCAACGTAGATGCAAGCGAGTCTTTAGGGAAATAAAGCAGGAACAAGCTGCGCCGTGCGGCCGGTTGCAGGCTGCCGGCGCGGCATTCCTCCAAGAGCACGGAGTGGTACAAAAGGCTGCGCGGCTTCTCCTCGCCATGCTCCACGATGCGCACCTTGTACAGGGACTCGTCGCCGGTGAACGGATAATCGCTCTCCGCCCATTGGGCCACAGTCTCCATACAGCCCAGGCAAAACAAGAACGTGCATGCCGTCAGCCTCCCGCCATGCCGCCAACGATACACACGGCAAACCGCCGCGACAAGCAAGCAACCTGCCGCCATCCACAAAAGGACTGGCCGTGAGAAAGCGTCATGGCAAGCATCCCCGCAGACAATGCCCGCCGTCAAAGGCAACAACAGCCACAAGAACGTATTCTGCTGTAAAGCCCCAGGCATCTATATGTCAGAAGCTTACAGGTTATGCAAGGCACGGATGGCCTCTTCGGGCGAGGGGGCGGAGAACACCGCGCTGCCCGCCACCAGCACATCGGCGCCCGCCTCCACCAGCCGGGCACCCGTGTCCAGGTTCACCCCGCCGTCCACCTCTATCAAGGCTTGCGAGCCGCAGGCGTCCATCAGTTCGCGCAGCTCGCGTACCTTGGCCGTGGTGTGCTCAATGAACTTCTGCCCGCCGAATCCGGGGTTCACCCCCATCAGGAGCACCATGTACACGTCGTTCACGATGTCCTTCAACAGGGAGACCGGCGTGGCGGGGTTCAGCGTCACCGCAGGGTTCATGCCCGCCTCGCGTATCTGCTGCATCACGCGGTGCAGGTGCGGGCATGCCTCGTAGTGCACGTTCATGACATGCGCCCCCAGGGCCTTCACCTCAGGGATGAACTTCTCGGGCTGCACAATCATCAAATGCACGTCCAGCAGCTTGCGCGAAAGCTTGGCCACCGGCTTCAGCACCGGGAAACCGAAGGAAATGTTCGGCACGAACACGCCGTCCATGATATCGATGTGCAGCCACTCGGCCTCGCTGCGGTTCACCATTTCCACGTCGTCGGCCAGGTGTCCGAAATCGGCCGAAAGCAAAGAAGGAGATATGACAGGCTTCATATTGTCAATGCGTTAAAGGTTCATACTCGTTTGTCGATGCACAAAAGTAAGCAAAAGATTCCATTCTCCGCCCGTCCGTGCCGGATAAGTTTCGCACAAGGCCACTTCCCCGCCCGGCACAAGCCAGCACCAAAGCCGGCACACTTCCGCACCAAGTCCCTGACACCCTCTAAGGCCGGCACACCAAAGGTGGCACTCTTGATAGGCAAAGGTGCCACCT
Source organism: uncultured Bacteroides sp. (assembly GCA_944320295.1). Taxonomy (GTDB): domain Bacteria; phylum Bacteroidota; class Bacteroidia; order Bacteroidales; family Bacteroidaceae; genus Bacteroides. The sequence goes on along the minus strand of CALUGY010000107.1, from coordinate 29,002 downwards.
TTGGTAGGCAAGAGTGGCACCTTTGGTATATAAGAGTACCACCTTTAATAGGACAAGCAGCTTCCCCAGGCACGACTCCCCCTGACATTTCAGTCGCTTGGATGCTAACAGATAATGCACTATCTTTGCACACGTATCATTTTAAACCACAAGGAAAGATGGAAATCAAAAGCGCAGACTTCGTCATGAGCAACACCGACGTTCGCAAATGCCCGCAAGGCACCTTGCCGGAATACGCCTTCATCGGCCGCTCCAACGTGGGCAAGTCCAGCCTGATAAACATGCTGACCGGGCGGAAGAAGTTGGCCATGACCTCCTCCACGCCGGGCAAGACGCTGCTCATCAACCACTTCTTGATAAACAAGGCATGGTACATAGTCGACCTTCCCGGCTACGGATACGCCCAGCGGGGGCAGAAGGTGGTAAGCAAGATAAAGGAGATAATAGAGAGCTATGTGTTGCACCGCCAGCAGATGACGTGCCTCTTCCTCCTCATCGACGCGCGCCTGAAGCCCCAGGCTATCGACCTGTCGTTCATCGAATGGCTGGGCGAGAACGGCGTCCCCTTCGCCATCGTCTTCACCAAGGCCGACAAGCTGGGCAAGGGCGAGCTGCGGAGCAACGTCGCCCAATTCCTCGACACGCTGAAGGAACAGTGGGAAGAGCTTCCGCCACACTTCGTCACCTCGTCCGAAAGCGGCATGGGGCGCGACGAACTTCTGGACTACATCGCGCAAATCAACAAAGAGCTATGAAACAAGAAAGCCCGGCAAGCAATGCTTACCGGGCTTCTCCCTGAGCGGCAAACGAGACTTGAACTCGCGACCCCAACCTTGGCAAGGTTGTGCTCTACCAACTGAGCTATTGCCGCAACGGCTTACTTTCATAAAAGGAATGTGCCCAGAACAGGACTCGAACCTGCATGCCTCTCGACACACGCACCTGAAACGTGCGCGTCTACCAATTCCGCCACCTGGGCAACATGAGCGGCAAACGAGACTTGAACTCGCGACCCCAACCTTGGCAAGGTTGTGCTCTACCAACTGAGCTATTGCCGCAATTGCGGATGCAAAGGTAGGCAAAAACCTGAAACCAGCAAACATTCCGCGCCTTTTTCTTGACGGAGGATACGTTTTTTCTTCTGCCGGGAGAGTAAGGCACTAACTGTCAACTCATTCTGTCGCGGTAGTCTTCGTACGAGAAACGCTTGAAGACTTTCGCCTCGCCCCCGCACGTCCACATGGCTATGGCCGGGTGATGGATTCCGTTGAACATATTGGTCTTCACCGTTGTATAATGAATCATGTCTTCGAATATGACCCGCTCCCCTATCTGCAACTCGTGGTCGAAGCTCCAATAGCCCATGTAGTCACCGCTCAAGCAGGAGTTCCCACCCAGGCGATAGACATGCTCCCCGTGTTCGCCCTGTTGCGCTCCGCGCACGGCCGGCTGGTAAGGCATCTCCAAGCAGTCCGGCATGTGGCAGGTGAAGCTCACATTCAAGATGGCCGTGCGTATCCCGCCATTCTCCACAATGTCCACCACTTCGGACGAAAGCACTCCCGTCTGCCAGGCAAAGGCCGAGCCAGGCTCCAAGATAATACGCAAGTGCGGATAGCGGTGCTTCAGGCCTTGCAACAGGGTGATAAGATGCTCCACATCATAGTCCTTGCGGGTCATCAGGTGTCCTCCGCCAAGATTCAGCCACTTCAATTGGCCGAACCTGCGGGAGAAGTTCCCCTCCAAATGCTCCAGCACGCGCTCCAACTCGTAAGAAGACGACTCGCACAGGCAATGGCAATGGAAGCCTTCGATACCTTGGGGCAAGGTGTCGGGCAGTTGGGATGCCGTGACGCCGAAACGCGTGCCGGGGGCACATGGATTGTAGAGCAGCGTCTTCACTTCCGAATATTCCGGATTGACGCGAAGCCCGCACGAAACACACTCTCCACCAGCCTGCACCATAGGATAGAAGCGCCGGAACTGCGCAAGCGAATTGAACGTGATGTGGCTGCTACAGCGCATAATCTCTGGGAAGTCGGCCTCCGTATAGGCAGGCGAATAGGTGTGCGCCTTGCTGCCGAACTCCTCCCATGCAAGCCGGGCCTCGTAAAGCGAACTGGCCGTGGAATGTGCTATATACTCCCTGAATATGGGAAACGAACGCCACATGGCAAACGACTTGAAGGCCAAGATTATCTCCACGCCGGCCCTGTCGGTCACGCTTTTTATCAGCGAAAGGTTCTTCCGCAAGAGTTCTTCTTCCATGATGTAGCAGGGAGAAGGGAAAAGAGAAAAGTCTATCATATTTATATATTATGTCTGTTGAATACTGCCCGATGCCGTCACTCCACCACCTTGAAGCGGGCAAAGCGCAGCAGGAGTTGCTTCACGCCTGCATTCTCAAAACGGATGGTAGCCTTCGTATTGTCGCCTTCCCCATCCACGTTCACCACCTCGCCCATGCCGAAACGTTCGTGCACGATGCGCTGCCCCTTGCACAATGCCGGAGCCTCTCCCCTGCCCTTCCCGGAAGACGAGGACAACGGAGACAACCTTACAGGCGAGAAGGCCGGTTTCCGCTCTTGCGGAGGCACAGGACGTGCAACCACGTCAAACAACGTTTTTTGCGGGGGACTTCCCGTCTCCGTCCTGCGCCTGAACAAGGCATCATAGGGCAAAGAAAGAAAATGCGCGTCTATGTCCTTCAAAAAACGACTGGGACTGCCGAATTCCATCTTACCGTAGCGGATGCGCGTCTTGGCATAAGTCAGGAAACAATGTTCCTCAGCACGGGTGATGGCCACATAGAACAAGCGGCGCTCCTCCTCTATGGCACGGGGAGAATCGGCCGACATATTACTCGGAAAGAGATTTTCCTCCATGCCCACGACAAACACGTTTTTGAACTCCAGTCCTTTGGCCGAATGCACGGTCATCAACGTCACTTTGTTGCCATCTTCTTCCTTATCCGTGTCTTGGTCGGTCAGCAAAGAGACTTCGGACAGGAAGTCGCCCAACGACACGCGAGCATTGCCCTCCTCTATCCGCTGGGCACAAAAATCGTTCATGCCGTTCGCCAGTTCATCTATGTTCTCACGTCGGCTCAGATTTTCCGGCGAATTGTCCTGTAACAACTCAGCCATGATACCCGACTGGCGGATAATCTCCACACCGGCCTCGTAGGCGTTCTTCTCTTCGGAGAGTTTTATGAACTCCTCCAACAGGGTACGGAAAGCTTGCAGTTTGGCTGCCGTACCCTTGTTAAAGTTAAGTCCGTAAGCCAACGGTTCGCAAAGCACGATCCACAAACTCACGTTGTGGTCAGAAGCCGCATCGGTCACTTTGCCCAACGTGGTGGCCCCTATGCCGCGTGCCGGATAGTTGATGACACGCTTCAAGGCTTCTTCATCATGGGGGTTCAACGCCAACCGGAAGTACGCAATCACGTCCTTCACCTCCTTGCGCTGATAGAACGAGAGGCCGCCGTAAATGCGGTACGGCACATTGCGCTTGCGCAACGCCTCCTCGAAAATGCGGCTTTGGGCATTGGTACGGTACAGTATGGCAAAGTCGCACCACGAATATCCGTCTTGCCTGCGCAGCTCCACTATTTTATTCGTCACAATCTCGCCCTCCTCTGCATCGCTATAAGCTTGGAACACGCGGATGGCCTCCCCTTCCTCTTTCTCAGAAAAGACATCCTTTGGTATCTGGTGCTCGTTCTTCTTTATCAAGCTATTGGCTGCGCCCACGATGCTCCGCGTGGAACGATAGTTCTGCTGCAACTTGAACAGCTTGGCTGCCGGATAGGCATTCGTGAAACCCAATATATTGCCTATGTCCGCCCCTCGGAACGAGTAGATGCTCTGCGCGTCGTCACCCACCACGCACACATGCTGATGCTCCTGCGCCAGCTGCCACACGATGCTGTGTTGCGCGAAGTTCGTGTCCTGATACTCGTCCACCAAGACGTAGCGAAACTGTTCGCGGTACCTGGCCAATACGTCCGGATGGTCACGGAACAGCAAGTGCGTGTAGAACAGCAGATCGTCAAAGTCCATGGCATCCGACTGGCGGCAACGTTCGCAATAGCGGCGGTATACATCGCGCAGAGCGGGCATCCGTTCCTTACAGTCTATCTCATAGGCCTGTTTGCTGTTGGCATATGCGGCGGGAGAAACGAGGTGGTTCTTGGCATTGGATATGAGGCTCTGTATCACGCCGGGCTTATAGACTTTCTCGTCCAGGCCCATGCCTTTCACGACGGAGCGTATCAGGCTCTTGCTGTCGGCCGTGTCGTAGATGGTGAAATGAGACGTGAATCCCAAGTGTTGCGCCTCGGCATGAAGTATGCGCAGAAACATGGAGTGGAACGTACCCATCCACAGGTAGCGGGCACGCTGCGCCCCCACCTGACGGGCTATGCGTTCCTTCATCTCACGCGCCGCCTTATTGGTAAAGGTCAGGGCCAGGATGCTCCAAGGCTCGTAACCATTCTCCAGCAACCACGCTATCTTGTAGGTCAACACACGGGTCTTTCCCGAACCCGCCCCGGCAATCACGAGCTGGGGGCCGTCGTTGTAAAGTACCGCTGCGCGCTGTTCTTCGTTCAACTCGTTGATATAGTCGGACATATCTCGTATCATGCTAAGTTCGCGTGCAAAGATAGCGCAAACCAAGCATATCTTACTCATCCCTCCGGGACAAAATGCCGACATGCCTTTTCTGAAGGAGAGGAATGGCATGTATAAGGAAGGTAAGGGCGGAACACGTTGCGAGCAGGCTCCCGACATGTTCCGTCCGTGCTCGCAACGCATTCGAAGCACACTCGCGACATGTTGCGCCTAAGGGCTGAATATCAATGGTGTTTTTCCCTTACCATAAAGGTCTGTCTACCCCATGGCCTATATGGCAACTACGCACCAGGCTCAATCATTCCGCAAAGCCTCCCAAAGCGTATCCATGGCAAGAGAGGCATCCCCGCCATGTTCTTCCAGCAATTTCACGAACTTGCTGCCTACGATGCAGCCTGCGGCATGTGCGGTAGCCGCTTCGTAAGTCTGCCTGTTCGAGATGCCGAACCCCACCAACAACGGATTACGCAGGCACATGGCCTCTATGCGGCGAAAGTACTCCCGCCTCTCCTCGTCGAAAGCAGTTTGCGCCCCTGTAGTGGCGGCAGAAGACACCATGTAGATAAAGCCGTCCGTATAGCGGTCTATGCGGCGGATACGCTCCTCGCTGGTCTCCGGCGTGATGAGCATGACCAGCTTGATGCCATAAGCCTCGGCCACAGGACGATATTCATTCAGATAGTCCGCAAACGGCAAGTCGGGGATGATGGCTCCGTCTATGCCGCAAGCCCGGCAATCGCGGCAAAAGTGCTCGAACCCGTATTGCATGATGGGGTTCAGGTAGCCCATCAGCAAAAGCGGGATGTGCACGTCGCGGCGGATGTCGGTCAGCTGGGCAAACAGTTTGCGCAAGGTCATCCCATTGCGCAAGGCCCAGCTGGAGGCTTCTTGAATAACCGGCCCGTCGGCCATCGGGTCGCTGAAAGGGATGCCTATCTCCACCATGTCCACGTCTCGCTGCTGGAGCGTACGGATAACATCGGCCGTACCTTCCACGTGGGGAGTACCGGCGCAGAAATAGATGGACAAGACGGGAGAATGCTTGGTGAGAAAAAGTTGATTGATTCGGTTCATGGTCGTAAGTCTTTAAAACGTTTGATGAATGTATGTAAGGCACGGGCGTCCTTCAAGCCCGGAGCCAGTTCGAAGCCGCTATTGAGGTCGATTCCGACCCACAGCGGATGTGAGAAGCGGGCCAAGGCCTCCAGGCTGCCGGGCGAAAGCCCTCCGCTGAGGAAGAAAGGCACCGATGCCCGGTAAGCAAGTAGCATTTGCCAGTCGAAGGTTTCCCCGGAGCCTCCGTATGAAGCGCACGGCGTATCGAAGAGGAAGTAGTCGCAATAGGGAGCATATGCCTGCGTGCTGTCCAACATGCCGGCATGGCTCACGGAAAATGCCTTGACAAGGCGCAGACCGGCCTGGTACAAGTTACGGCAGAAAGCGGGACTTTCGTTGCCATGCAGCTGCACGTAGTCCAAGGACAGTTTCTTTACCATATTATATATATAGCATTCCGGAGCATTGACAAACACGCCCACCCGCTTGCAACGCGAAAGCCGGGGCGCGGAACTGCCGACAAAACGCGGAGAAGGCGTATAGCAGATGAAACCCAACAGGTCGGCACCCGCCTGCTCCACGGCGCGGATGTTTTCGGGGTCGCGCATGCCGCACACTTTCACCATCATGGCCGTAACTGTTTTATGAATCCGGAAAGGGCCGTGCCGGGATTGTCCGCTTTCATGAAAGCCTCCCCCATCAGGAATCCACGAAACCCGGCCTCGCGCAAACTGCGTACCGTCTGTGGTTGCGAAATACCGCTTTCCGACACCAGCACTTTGTCCTTCGGTAGCCGGGAGGCCAGACGGAACGAGTGCTCCACGTCGGTATGGAATGTACCCAAGTGTCGGTTGTTCACGCCCACCATGTCGGCATAGTCGTCCACATAGTCCAGCTCGTCCTCCCCGTGCAACTCCAGAAGGACTTCCATGCGCAACTCGTGCGCCAGCCGTCCCAAGGCGCGGCACTCCGTCGGCGTGAGCGCGGCGGCAATGAGCAGTATGGCATCGGCCCCCACAGCTTTGGCCTGCAACAACTGATAGGGCTCGACAATGAAGTCTTTACGTAGGACGGGAACCTCCGCCAACGGACGCGCCCGGCACAAATCGGCCAGCGTGCCGCCAAAGTAAGCCTCATCCGTCAAGACAGAAAGGCCTGCCGCCCCGGCTTGCACATAGCCCGTAACGACAGTTGCCACGTCCGCCTCCTGCCCGAACCAGCCTTTCGATGGCGAGCGACGCTTGAACTCGGCAATGATGCCTGTGTCCGAGTCGGCCAGCGCATGGCTCAAACTGAGGGCGGAAGCTGTTTCGTCCATCATTCTCTCCAGTTGCGCATAAGGCACAACGGCCTTTTGCGCTTGCACCTCCAGGCGTTTGTGTGCAACGATTTCAGTAAGGATATCTGTTTTCATAAAGCTCAACTGTTTAGTTCTACGAAACGGCGGAAGGCGCACAAGGCTTTTCCGCTTTCCATCGATTCGCGGGCAAGGGCGATGCAGTCCTCTATGGGCCTCATCGGTTCTATGGCCTGAATAGCGAACGAGGCGTTGATAAGCACACACTCGCGCTGCGCCTTGGTCGCACGGTTTTCGAGCACGGCATCGAATATGCGGGCTGCCTCTTGCGGCGTGCCCCCTCCGCACAGCTCCTCTCGCCGTGCCATGGAAAGGCCCAACGAAGCAGGCTGATAGATGGTTTCGTAGCGGTTGGTCATCACCTTGAACTCGTCCGTGAGCGAGATTTCGTCATAGCCGTCCAGATTGTTCACCACGGCAAAACCGATGCCGAGTTGCTGCAAGGTGTTGGTATAAAGCCGCATCTGGAACAAGTCTGCCACACCCAGCAACTGATAGGCAGGAAGGCAAGGGTTGACGAGCGGCCCCAACAGGTTGAACAATGTACGCACCCCCATCGCGCGACGTACGGAGGCCACCGCTTTCATAGCCGGATTGAACAGCGGAGCGTGCATATAGGCCACGCCGCACGCCTCGATGGAACGGGCAAGCTTGTCTTGGTCGGAGGTAAAACGCACGCCGTGCTGCTCCATCACGTTACTGGCTCCGCTTACGGATGTCGCGCCATAGTTACCGTGCTTGGCCACCCGATAACCCGCTCCGGCCACCACGAAACAGGCGCACGTGGAGATGTTGAACGTGTTTTTCCCATCGCCGCCCGTCCCGACAATGTCTATGGGAGCGTACGCCGACAAGTCTACGGGCACACGAGTCTCAAGCAAGGCTTCGCGGAAACCTACCAGTTCGTCTACCGTCACGCTCCGCATTCTGAACACGGTTAACAGAGCGGCAATTTGCGCGTCGGCGAATGCGCCGCGCGTAATGTCGCGCATCAAGGAGCAAGCCTCCTGGCGCGTAAGCTCTTCTTGGTTGAAGAGGCGTTCCAATAATATCTTCATACGGATCGTGTTAATGGTTAATCCAGTTGGACAATATTTGCCGCCCGTCCGGAGTCAGAATGGATTCCGGGTGAAATTGGATACCGCGCACGTCAAGTGCGGCATGGCGCAAGGCCATGACATATCCTTCGGGACTGACGGCTATCGTTTCCAGACAAGGCGGCATCCCCTCACGCTCCACTACCCACGAATGATAACGTCCCACCGGAATGGTTACAGGCAGTCCTTGGAACAGGTAATCATCTCCTACAAGATGGACTGGAGTTTGAATGCCGTGATACACCTCGCGGAGGTTGGTCAAATGTGCGCCAAACACCTCACCTATGGCCTGTTCGCCCAGACAAATGCCTAAGATTGGTTTCCGTCCGGCATACGTACGGATAACATCCAATAGCAATCCCGCCTCCGAAGGGATTCCCGGTCCTGGCGAAAGCAGCAGTTTGTCCGCTTCTTCCAGTTCCTCCATGCGGAAACAGTCATTGCGGAACACCACGGTATCTGCTCCCAGCTCCTTCACCAAATGGTCGAGGTTGTAAGTGAAGGAGTCATAATTGTCGATAATGTAAATCTTCATGATGTCTTACATAAATTGCAGGTTCTTATTCCTTATAAATGCTCAGCCAGGGCGATAGCCTTTTGCAGAGCGCCAAGCTTGTTGTTCACTTCTTGCAGTTCGCACTCCTCATTGCTCCGGGCCACGATGCCACCTCCGGCCTGGAACCAGAGTTCATGGTTCCGGCTCACAAAAGAACGGATGGTAATGGCTTGGTTAAGCGTGCCGTCAAAGCCGATGAAACCGATGCAGCCGCCATAGGCTCCACGATTGTGAGGCTCGATTTCGGCTATGAGTTGCATGGCACGGACTTTCGGAGCCCCGCTAAGCGTACCTGCCGGGAATGTGTCGATGAATGTTTGTACGCTGCTAGCTCCGGAAGTGAGTTTCCCACTCACACGGCTGACCAAATGAATGACGTGGCTGTACAGTTGCGGTTCCTTATAGAACTCCACATGCACATGACTGCAATTGCGGCTTAAATCGTTACGGGCCAAGTCGACAAGCATGGTATGCTCTGCATTCTCTTTCGGGTCGGCCAACAACGACTCGATGAGACGGCGGTCCGTTTCTCGGTCTCCGCTGCGACGAGTGGTACCGGCAATGGGGGCGATGGTGGCATAACGCCCTTCTATCTTGCAATGTGTCTCAGGCGAAGAACCGAAGATACGGAATCCACCGAAATCGAAATAGAACAGGTAAGGCGAAGGGTTAATACTCCGCAAGGCACGATAAAGCTTGAAGTCATCTCCCGTATAGCGTTGCACAAACCGGCGCGAAAGTACCACCTGGAATACATCGCCCCGCAGACAATGTGCTATGCCGCGCCGGATGTTTTCCTTATGTTGCTCATCGGTCAGAGTACTGGTGATTGGCCCCACCGGCCGGAAAGCATACGTTGGACAATTGCCGTTGTGGATGGCTTTCTCCACGTCTTCAAGATGGCTCTGTCCGTCCTCTTCGCACATCTCCACAAGCAGCATCTCGCTTTTGTAGTCATTGAAGACAATGAGGTACCGGTAAAGGATGTACAACATGTCCGGGGCATCGTTCTTGAACTCGCGGCTGTCTTTCACGGGTACCGGTTCAAAATACTTCACGGCATCGAAGGCCGTATAGCCATACAGTCCACAATAGCGGGCGCATTCGCCGCTGATACGGAAACGGGCAAGGAAGTCCTCAAACGCCTGCCCGGCACGATAATGTTCCGTCAAGACATGCGTCTCCATATTCCCGTCGGGGAAGGCGGACATGGCCATGCCGTGGCTGATACTGAAATGGGCCATGGGCTTCAGGCCGATGAAAGAACGGTTGTCCTCGGTGTTGTGACAGTCGGAACTTTCCATCAATGCGCTTTGCGGGAACATGTCCCTTACTCTCAAATAAGTGTCCACAGGGGTGTACAGGTCTCCCAAGACAGCCTTATGGACGGTGGTGTACGAATAAGTCTTCATTGCAGTATATTAAAATGGGTGAGACAGATAAGTTTGGATGTCTTTGTCGCCACGGCCGGAAACGGTGAGCACCACCACGTCGTCCGGACGGAAATGCACCTTGGGCAATGCCCCCAATGCATGGGCAGATTCCAATGCAGGAATAATGCCTTCCAGCCTCGTCAGCTCAAAGGCGGCACGCAGGGCCTCGTTATCGTCGATGGCCAGCACGGTGGCACGCCGTTTGGCAGCCAAATTGGCGTGCATGGGGCCGATGCCGGGATAGTCCAAACCGGCAGAGATGGAATAAGGCTCCAATATCTGGCCATCTCCATCCTGCATGACAAGCGTTTTCGAGCCATGAATCACTCCCAGTCGTCCTGCATGGATGGTTGCGGCAGTACGTCCGGAATCTACGCCCATGCCGCCGGCTTCGGCAAGTACAATGCGCACACGTTCATCGTCCAAGTAATGGTAGATGGTACCTGCGGCGTTGCTTCCTCCGCCCACGCAGGCCATGAGATAGTCGGGATAGTCGCGCCCCTCCTGCGAGAGCAACTGTGCCTTGATTTCGCGGCTGATGACCGATTGCAGACGAGCCACAAGGTCAGGATAGGGATGCGGCCCCACGGTGGAACCGATGAGATAGTAGGTATCGGCGGGATGGCAACACCAGTCGCGTATGGCCTCGTTGGTGACATCTTTGAGCGTTTTGTTGCCCGATGTCACGGGGTACACGGTGGCACCCAGCATCTTCATGCGCTCCACGTTGACATGCTGCCGCTCCACGTCGGTCTGCCCCATATAAACTATGCACTCCATGCCCATCAGCGCACAGACGGTGGCCGCAGCCACGCCGTGCTGCCCGGCGCCGGTCTCGGCAATGATGCGCCGCTTGCCCATGCGCCTTGCCAGAAGGGCCTGCCCTATGGCGTTGTTAATCTTGTGCGCACCAGTATGGTTCAAGTCCTCACGCTTCAGGTATATTTTGCAGCCGTATTTCTCCGAAAGGCGCTTGGCCAAATAGAGCGGAGAGGGACGCCCCACATAGTCGCGCAACAGCTGTTCGAACTCAGCCTTGAAGCTTTCGCTGTCGAGTGTCTGCCTGTATTGTTCTTTCAGTTCTTCCACGCAGCAGTGGAGAATCTCAGGGATGTAGGCACCGCCGAACTCCCCGTAGTAACCTTCCTGGTCGATTTGATAAGTTTCCATATCCGTTGTTTTAGTTGTTTGCGAACAAAATAAAAGCGGGTTGCCGTAAGTTACGACAACCCGCTTTCTTCAAATGCCTTCTATTTATTACTGTTTGAATGCACACATACGGTTTGGTTCCCTTACGACCCTTTTGAGATGTAAGCGGCACCACCACCAGTATGCATTCATCGAATATCTCATATCCTTTTGCTTTCCTTTATTTTTCATTCGGGGACAAAGTTACACCTTTTCACGGTATTTACAAACATTCTGCCACTTTTTTATCCATCAAAAAGTAAAAAAGCAGGTAACCGACAGGAAGCTACAACATAACGGAAGGCTGGCAATTCACGTTACGCTAACATATTTTTGCAGGAAACGTTGCCACGGCAAACAAGGATTCATTAACTTTGCTAAACTTATGCAAGTTTAGTACAAAGCGACAGCCAAAACCGCCGTACATACATGCATTTCACGGCGATGCCGACAAACATATAAGCTGCAAGAACAAGACATGAAACTCATCGTAGTCACAGCACCCACATTTTTTGTGGAGGAAGACCAAATACTTACTGCCCTTTTCGAAGAAGGACTGGACATACTGCACATCCGGAAGCCCGAAACACCGGCCATGTATTCAGAAAGGTTGCTTACGCTGATTCCACAGAAATACCACCACCGCATTGTCACCCACGAGCACTTTTACCTGCAAGAGGAATTCGGATTGATGGGAATACACCTCAATTCACGTAATCCAAGCGAACCGCATGACTACTCCGGACATGTGAGTTGCACATGCCACTCCATCCAAGAGCTGCAAAGCAAAAAACATTTCTACGACTACATCTTCCTAAGCCCCATATACGACTGCATCACCAAAGCCGGAGTGTCCGGAGCATTCACACCCGAAGAGCTGTGGCAAGCCAGGCGAAGCAAGTTAATCGACAGTAATGTAATGGCCCTCGGAGGCGTAACGCTCGACAACATCCACGAAGTAAAAGACTACGGTTTCGGAGGTGCCGTCATCATGGGCGACCTGTGGAACAAGTTCGACGCATGCAGCGACCGCGACTACCGCAACATCATAGAGCACTTCAAGAAACTGCAAAAGGCGGCTGACTGACCCCTTTCCCGTCCACACATCTCCCACTTCCATCGGGCAAAAGTACGGTTTCGCTTTTGTCAAGCCCGTACTTTGCTTCTACCTAAGTACGACTTTGATACATTACCCACGGCCGTGGTTCGATCGAACCACCCGGGTGGGAATATCGTCCCACGGAGGTGGGGATATCGAACCACGGCCGTGGGTAAGCAACGAAAGTACGACATAGACCCAAGCAAAGTGGCGCATAGACAGAAGATAGGTGGCTTGGAGGCCGTCACTCAACCGCACACGTCGCCTTCCTCTGCCGGGCATGGCAAAGGGGAAAGGCTGACAAAGCCGACGGCCAAAGGCATGGCCGCCAACCGGAAACTACATACGGGACTTGAAAAGCACTATGACAAAAACAGCTGCTGCAAGCCCTCAGGCAGGCGTGTGTCCCACCTGACATTGCGCGCCAAGGCACGAAGCATGGCAAGGGTCCTTTCAGAAGGACCTGAAGGCATGTGCTGCAAAGAAATCCGGTTATGGCTGGTGAATGTAGGTGAAGATAGAGTAGTTTTTTTATCCATAGGCAACAACTGATTAAAGTTTTCGCACAGTATCCGTGCACTATGGAGAAAACGGAAAAGGCAGGCATTTAGTATGCCTGCCTCCATTTATAACTTTTTTTAGAGCAAATGGGGAGTCAATCCGACGTCAGCACCATGTCATACTTTTCTGCCAAGCGGCGCATATTCAGTATGGCATAGCGCATACGTCCCAGCGAAGTGTTGATGCTCACGCCGGTAACCTCGGCAATCTCCTTAAAGCTTAAGTCCTGATAATATCTCATGTATACCACCTCGCGCTGTTCGGCAGGCAGGAAGTCCACAAGGCGACGCACGTCGGACAAGATTTGGTCTTCTACCATGGCGGCTTCCACGGTGCGTTCCGACAGGCGAATGTCGTTCAGCAAGCATCGCCCCTCCTCGTCGCACGACACGAGGCTTTCCTGCTTCTCCTGGCGGAAATAGTCTATCACCAGATTGTGCGCAATGCGGGTGAGCCATGCGGCGAACTTCCCGTTCTCGCTGTAGCGTCCTTGCTGTATGGTGACAATGGCTTTGGCAAAAGTTTCCTGGAAGATGTCTTCTGCCAGCTCCGCGTTGCGCACCGTATATAATATATATGTGTACAAGCGGTCTTTGTGACGGTAGAGCAATGTGTCGAATGCTTCATTTACGCCTTTCGCATAGAGTGCCACCAATGTCTCGTCGGTGGCGTTTGCCAGATTGTTCATTACAAAAGTATGGTTGGTTGGCGTAATGTTCGTCCGATAGGCAGATGAGTTTTTGTGTTAACGATGTGCAAAGAAAGAAAAAATATAAGCGATAAACAAATATTGCAGCAATAAAGCAGCAGCAAGATTGTTTATTTGTCGGAAAAGCACGTAATTTGTATAAATCTTACACAGAAAACGTACATCATGCAACTACCGGCAAACACACTTCTGCAAGGGGGGAAGTACAGAATCATAAAGTGCATAGGCCAAGGCGGGTTCGGCATCACCTACGAAGCCATGCAGAGCGGGCTCGACCGCAAGGTGGCCATCAAGGAATTCTTCATGAAAGACTTTTGCGAACGCGAGGACGACGCGACACATGTCACCATCGGTACACGCTCGTCACGCGACATGGTGGCGAACTACCGCAACAAGTTCATCAAGGAGGCCAAGACCATTGCCGCCCTGAACAATGCCCACATCATCCGCATATACGACATATTCGAGGAGAACAACACGGCCTATTACGTCATGGAATATCTGGGTGGAGGCTCGCTGAAAGAAAAGTCCGGGCTGGGGGAAAAGCAGTCCGTCGCCTACATCCTGCAAGTAGCCGACGCCTTGCAATACATCCACGACCGCAGAATCATGCACCTCGACGTGAAACCGTCGAACATCATGCTGCAACCCGGCGGCGAAGCGGTGCTGATAGACTTCGGCGTGTCCAAGCGGTATGACGACGGGGGCGGCCAGACCAGCAGCACCCCGGTGGGCATCAGCAAGGGGTATGCGCCGCTGGAGCAGTATGTCAAGGACGGCATCAGCACATTCTCACCCGCTACCGACATCTATTCGCTGGGGGCCACGCTCTACTTTCTCCTGACGGGAGAACAACCTCCCGAGGCAGGAACAATAAGCGACGAAGGCTTGCCGCCGCTCCCTCCGTCCGTGTCCCTCCCTGTGCGCCGCGCCGTGGAAGCTGCCATGCAACCGCGCAGGAAAGACCGTCCACAGTCCGCCACGGCATTCGCGGCCATGCTGGATGACAAAAGAAACGACGAAGACGAAAGCACACACATCATGACCAAGCCCGCTCACCGGCCCACGTCCGATGCAAAGGAAAGCAAGCAGGGCATCCATACAGCTATCACCATTACAGCCATTCTGGCCGCAGCGGTAGCGGCACTCGTCTTATTGATGAACCTACCGAAGAAACAAGAGCCCGTCAACATAGAAGATTGGATAGAGGCTCCCGCCGAAGAAACAAGCGAAGCCGAGAAGAACAAACTGGCAGGCGAAGAGTTCCTGCGCAAGAACGCGCAGCGACAAGGTGTAGAGACCACCCCGAGCGGTTTGCAATATGAAATTGTCAGCCACGGGACCGGCCCCAAGCCCGGCCCGGACTCGAAAGTTAAAGTAGAGTACTCCGGCTGGCTGATTGACGGCACCGTATTCGACGAGACATCCGATAAGCCTGTGGTGTTCAGGACATCGCAAGTGATAGAAGGTTGGACGGAAGCATTACAGATGATGCCTGTAGGATCCGTATGGAACATCTACGTACCCTACAACATGGCCTATAAGGACAGAGGTTTCGGGCAAATCAAGCCCTACTCCGCCCTTTGTTTCCGCATACACTTGATGGATATCATCGAGTAAGGTTTTCCATGTTCTCCCATGCCTCTCCATCCCGGCGCATAAGGTCGCATGGGAGAGTCCGAAAAGACATGGATACCCCAGGCTACCCTACACGCCATTCGTCCGTAATATGAAAGCCTCGCAGCAATTCATCCGTCTTTAACCGCTTCTTGCCGGGCAGTTGCAGGGAACGGATGTCCACAAAGCCATCCGAAGCGGCCACATGCAAATAGGTCTTGCCGTCAGTCTGTATAGTGCCGGGGCTTAGGGTGTGAACCACCACGGTCTTCTCTGTCTCGAATATCTTCAGCACGAAGCTTTCCCCTTGTGGGGAGACCAAGTTTGTCCATGCGGAGGGATAAGGCGACAACCCGCGCACAAAGTCATAGACACGTTTCACCGGCTGCGCCCACTCTATGCGGCACGTCTCCTTGAAGATTTTCGGGGCCGGACGGAGTTCTCCTTGCACCGCCATGTCTTCCTGCGGGATAGACTTTACCGTACCGTCCAGTATGGCATCCACGGTTTCCGTCACCAAGCGGGCACCGAGGTGCATCAGTTTGTCATGCACCATGCCCACGTCATCAGTCTCTGCAATGGGCACGCGTACTTGCTGTATCACCTCGCCCGTGTCTATTTCGTGCTTCAGGAAAAAGGTGGTGATGCCCGTTTCCGTTTCCCCGTTTATCACCGCCCAGTTTATCGGAGCCGCGCCACGGTATTGTGGTAGCAATGAAGCATGCAGGTTGAAAGTGCCCAAACGCGGCATGTTCCACACGACCTCAGGAAGCATACGGAAGGCAACCACAATCTGTAAGTCAGCTTTCCATGTCCTCAAAGCCTCCAAGAACGCTTCATCTTTCAAACGCTCAGGCTGAAGCAAAGGCAAATTGTGCTTCAACGCATATTGCTTCACCGGCGAACATTGCAGCTTGTGCCCCCGCCCGGCAGGTTTATCCGGCATGGTGATGACTCCTACCACATTATATCCGCCCTCTATCAGGCAACTCAACGGCTCCACGGCAAACTCCGGGGTACCCATATATACGATACGCAAATCCTCTTTCTTCATTGTCTGTGATTCCTTTGTTTGTTATGTAATATGCAAATGACAAGAACTCCCCGCCTACACGGCATGCTCACTCATCGGAGAACTGCACCAGCACCTGCCGGTACAAATTGAATACCTTCGACTTGGAAACAAACCCCAAGTAGTGTCCGCCTGCATCGACCACAGGCAAGTTCCAAGCCTGCGTCTCATCGAAAGTACGCATAACCTGCTCCATGTTGTCCGTGTCGTACAAGTACGCAGGTGGGGAGGTCATCAGTTTCTCCACCGTGAAACGATGGTAGAGCTCTTGACGGAACATAATGTTACGTATGTCATCCAGCAATACCAACCCCAAGAGTACCCCGTTCTGGTCTGTCACAGGGAATATATTGCGGCGGGCTTTCGATATCACTCTTACCAGTTCGCCCAAATCCATCTCCGGACGGACGACCTCGAAATCCTTCTCCACCACGTTTTCCATTTTCATCAACGTCAGCACGGCTTTGTCTTTGTGATGCGTCAACAATTCGCCTTTCTTAGCCAGACGCATAGAATAGATGCTGTGAGGTTCAAACACAATAATGGTGAGATAAGAACTGACAGACACAATCATCAGCGGCAGAAACAAATCATAACCACCGGTCAACTCGGCTATCAAGAACACACCGGTCAACGGAGCGTGCATTACCCCGCTCATCACACCTGCCATGCCAAGCAATGCGAAATTCTTTTCAGGCAAAAACGTTGTCGCTGTGAACCCGTTGCTAAAGTGAGAGAATACGAAGCCCGCGATGCAGCCCAAATAAAGCGAGGGAGCAAAGATACCACCACATCCACCACCGCCATTCGTCGCACTCGAGGCAAATACTTTAAACAAGATGATAAGCAACAGGTAAAGCAACAACAGCTGACCGTGTCCGTAAAAAAGCGAATTGTTCATCACCGTCTCCCAGTCGGCCTCGCCCGTACCGTTCAAAAGCAATTCGATAGTGTCGTATCCCTCACCGTAAAGCGGTGGAAAGAGGAAGATAAGCACGCTCAACATGGCCCCGCCGAACAGTAGTTTCCTGTAAGGGCCGCGCAGCTTGGCAAACACGCCCTCCACCGAATTCATAGCGCGGGTAAAATAGAGTGAGACTAATCCGCAGAACACGCCCAACAGAATGACGTACGGTATGCGGTTTAGCGCAAACGGTTGGTCTAAGTGAAAGCGGAAAAGTGCCTCCTGCCCCGTCAGCACGTACGACATCGTGGCAGCCGTCACAGCCGAAATGAGCAAAGGCAAGAGAGACGACATGGTAAGATCTATCATCAGCACCTCCAGCGTGAATACCAGTCCGGCAATGGGCGCCTTGAATATACCGGCCACCGCTCCCGCCGCACCACAGCCCACCAGCAACATCAGCGTACGGTGCTCCATCTTGAAGAGGCCTCCCAGGTTGGAACCGATGGCAGAGCCGGTCAACACGATAGGTGCCTCCGCCCCTACCGAGCCGCCGAAGCCGATGGTAATGGAACTCGCTATAATGGACGACCAAGTGTTATGCCGCTTGATGCGTCCCTGCCGCCGCGATATAGCGTACAATATCTTTGTCACACCATGGCTAATGTCGTCTTTCACCACCACGCGCACGAATAGTCCCGCAAGAAAGATGCCCACCACAGGATAAACCAAGTACAAGTAGTTTGCCTCCGTGGTGTCGAAGTTATTGGTAAGGAAAGCCTGTATCAGGTGAATCAGCTCCTTCAGCAACAGCGCGGCCAAAGCCGTGAATATCCCGACCAGGAAGCTGAGTACCAAGATGAAATGCTTCTCCTTTACGCTTCGTTCGCGCCACAATATGAAACGCCTCAATAAGCCTCTATTCTTCTCCATTTGATTAGAATGCCTAATTACAAACAACCTATATGCCTTTTCCCCGCCACACCTCGCGCACGGTAGCGCACAAAATGCGGAGGTCAAGCCAAAAGCTACGATGTTCCAAATAATACAAGTCGCGGCGTGCACGCGCCACCATTTGCTCTATGGTGCCGGCATAGCCGCATTCCACCATGCCCAGCGAAGTAAGCCCGGGCTTCACCTCATACAGCCTGCCATACTCCGGCAAACGCGCCTCCACCTGACGTGCAAAAAACTCCCGTTCTGGGCGTGGCCCCACGAGCGACATATCACCCCGCAACACATTCCACAACTGCGGCAGTTCGTCCAGATGATACTTGCGGAGCGTACGGCCAAAAGACGTGGCCCGCTCATCACCCGGAACGGCCAAACAGGGCCCGCACGGTTCGGCATCGGGCACCATGGTGCGGAACTTCAGCAATTGGAACGGACGACCGCCCCGGCCTAAACGTTCCTGCATGTAGAATACGCTTCCATTGCCTGACACACGCAAGCGCAAAACAATGTAAAGCAACAACGGGATGCACAACAACAATGCCAACGCCGACAGCACATAGTCCAGCAACAGCTTCATCCTCTTACTCGCGGATTACTTTTACCTCTCCCCCGCGCCCCAACTTAATAATACCCGAAGGCTTGGAACGTGTGGTCTCCTCACGGCGCACACTTACAATATAATCTACCGCCGCCTTGAGTTCCTCGCTTATTTCAGCGAAACAGGCTGGCGAAGGCTGTCCGCTGACGTTGGCCGAGGTAGACACAATGGCCTTGCGGAACTGCTGGCACAGGCGTTTGGAAAACTCCTCGTTCGTTACGCGTATGCCCACGCTGCCATCTTCGGCCAAGAGGTTCGGAGCCAGGTTGCGTGCGCCCGAATAGATGATGGTAAGCGGCTTGTCGGCCAACTCTATCAAGTCCCAAGCCACAGCAGGCACGTCATCCACGTAGAAGTCCACTTTGACGGGCGAGTCAACCAGCACGAGCATGGCCTTGCTGTCGGCCCGGTGTTTTATTTCGTATACACGGCGCACCGCCTCTTCGTTGGTGGCGTCGCAGCCTATGCCCCAGATGGTGTCGGTGGGATAGAGTATAATCCCGCCCTCTTCCATCACGCGGCAGGCATTTTTTATGTCTTCTATAGCTTCTTTTTCCATGACAAGGTCTGATTAGAGATGCAAAAATAATAATTTGTCCCCACAATGACGAAAAAGAAAGGGAAAATCGCGTTTCCTCCCGTCATACGGAAAAGTCTCTTCAAACCGGCGTAAAAAGCAGGTTGGTATCGGTGCTATGTTCTTCGTCGAGGGTGAAGCCCTCCCACGTGAAGCCTTTCAGGAGCGACGACTCGTCAATGCGGTTCTTCAGCACGTAGCGTGCCATCTCGCCCCGGCACATTTTGGCATAAATCACCACCGTACGCAGTTTACCGCCTTTCCATACCTTGAAGTCGGGCGTCACCACCCGCACTTCGCGTTCCACGCGCGACCAGTCGAACAGGTCTTTCATTTCGGTGCTGGCCAGGTTGAGCAGCACACCGCCCTGGCTCTTGATGGCGTCGATGAAATAGTCCGTCAGCAACGGCCGCCAATGCTCGAACATCGTGAGACCGCCATTGCCGGGCAAACACACGTCCCCCTCCAAACGGTAAGGGCGTATGCCGTCGAGCGGACGAAGCAAACCGTAGAGAAAAGACGTGATGAGCAGATGGTCCTGCGCGAAGGCCAAGTCGGCCGGTGTGAAGTCCGCAGGGCGGATGCGCTTGAACACCGCTCCCGTATAAGCGTATAGGGCCGGCATGGGAACATTCTGTTCCGAACAGAAGTCACGGTAACGCAAGGCGTTTTCGGCGGCAATCTTCGCGTTCACACGCAGCATCAGGGACAGTTCGGAGGCATCGTACTGTGCCAGTTGCAAGGCATGGCGCAAGGCTTCGGCCTCAAAGCGGGGCACCGTGGACTTGGGAGCCGATGCAGGCAGACGCGCAGCCATCGTCTTGGCGCAAGAAATAAAAGTCAGCATGAAACTATAGTATGAACGGTTTGTAAATCTGCCCAAAGATACGGGTTTATCTTGTATGACGAAAAAGCGACGAATACGAATTTGGCATTTTGACACTTTGCATTTTCTAACTGCCGAGAATGGGCTATTTGCCTACCACAGGAAAGAGTGCACGATTTTTTCAAGCGGAAACAAGCTATCTTCCTATGTCACAACGACATGCGTAAAACAGGCCCGCCAAAATAGGAAAAAAGCTCCCGCTCCAGGCTTCCGAAAGCCGCATTTTGGCGCCAAACACACCGCATCCGGACACCGAAGCTACTCCGCCTACAAGCGCAACGCGTACGGACTGCGCCCCGAACACATTCCGCCCGCAAGCCGAAACGGTCGGAAGCCCGGTCCGAGCAGGCCGAATTTGCACAAATGACGCATAAGCATCAAAAATAAGACATGCGGCACGCATCTTCATGCAACATAAGAACGAATAGCATTGCTATTTCCGCACTTTCGCAAAAAGCATGTGTAAGGAAAACGTGGCAAACAGTAGCCATTTTCTCCATAAACGACGTTTCCTGTTTCAATGCGACAAAACAAGGCGAACCATCTCCCAAAAGCACGCAAGATGGGCGATTCCATATAATATCCTGTCGAAAGCAAAAGAAAGGTGAATATTTCGCCCTCCTTTCAACGACATTTCGAGAGTTTTTCGTACCTTTACAGCTTGTTGGGAAAGTAGGCCCCGCCACAACCATGCGAACTGCCTCCTGCGGCATGTGTGCCATACACCACACGGCAGTCCTCAAGCATGGCCTCCCAACCGCAAAGAAAAGGAAAAAAGAAAAAAACATATATAAAAATGACTCACAAATGGAACTACCTGTCCATTACACCCGAACAAGCCGAAACAGGCCGCCGATTGGCACAGTCGCTAGGCATAAGCCCCATACTGTGCAACCTGCTGGCTGCGCGCGGAATAACAGATGCGGCAAGCGCACGCAAGTTCTTCCGTCCGCAACTGCCCGACTTGCACGACCCTTTCCTGATGAAAGACATGGACAAGGCCGTGGAACGGCTGAACCGGGCAATGGGAAAGAAAGAACGGATTCTGGTATATGGAGATTATGACGTGGACGGCACCACGGCCGTGGCGCTGGTCTACAAGTTTATACAACAGTTCTACTCGAACATAGACTACTACATTCCCGACCGTTACAACGAGGGCTATGGCGTGTCGATGCAAGGGGTGGACTACGCCGCCGAGACGGGGGTGAAACTCGTCATCGTGCTGGACTGCGGCATCAAGGCCGTAGAAGAGGTGACATACGCCAAGGAGAAAGGCATCGACTTCATCATCTGCGACCACCACGTGCCCGACGAGGAACTGCCCCCCGCCGCGGCCATACTGAACGCCAAGCGCGCCGACAACACCTATCCCTACGAGCACCTGTCGGGCTGCGGCGTGGGATTCAAGTTCATGCAGGCGTTCGCCGCGAGCAATGGCATCAGCTTCCACCACCTCATCCCGCTGCTCGACCTGGTGGCCGTGAGCATCGCCTCGGACATCGTGCCCATCATGGGCGAGAACCGCATCTTGGCCTACCACGGGCTGAAGCAGCTGAACAGCAACCCCAGCGTGGGGCTGAAGGCCATCATCGACGTGTGCGGGCTGGGCGACCGGGAGATTACCGTGAGCGACATCGTGTTCAAGATTGGTCCCCGCATCAACGCTTCCGGACGCATACAGAACGGCAAGGAGGCGGTGGACCTGCTGATAGAAAAAGACCTCCCCGCAGCCCTGGAGAAGGCGGAGCAGATAAACCAGTACAACGAGACGCGCAAAGACCTGGACAAGACCATGACCGAAGAGGCCAACCGCATCGTGGAAAACCTGGACTCGCTGACCGACCGCCGCTCCATCGTCATCTACAACGAAGACTGGCACAAGGGCGTGGTGGGCATCGTGGCATCACGCCTGACGGAGATGTACTACCGCCCCGCCGTGGTGCTGACACGCACAGGCGAGCTGGCCACCGGCTCCGCGCGCTCCGTCTCCGGCTTCGACGTGTACAAGGCCATAGAGCATTGCCGTGACCTGCTGGAAAACTTCGGCGGGCACACCTACGCCGCCGGTCTGTCCATGAAGGTGGACAACGTGGCCGCCTTCACGGAACGCTTCGAAGAGTTCGTGGCCGCCCACATCCTGCCCGAACAGACCAGCGCCGTAATCGACATCGACGCGGAGATAGACTTCAAGGACATCACGCCCAAGTTCTGCAGCGACCTGAAGAAGTTCAACCCCTTCGGCCCGGAAAACCCCAAGCCCGTGTTCTGCACGCACAAGGTGTACGACTACGGAACCAGCAAGGTGGTGGGGCGCGACCAGGAGCACATCAAGCTGGAGCTGGTGGACAACAAGTCGAACAACGTGATGAACGGCATAGCCTTCGGCCAAAGCTCGCAGGTGCGCTACATCAAGACCAAGCGTTCGTTCGACATCTGCTACACCATCGAGGAGAACACCCACAAGCGCGGCGAGGCGCAACTCCAGATAGAAGACATTAAGCCCAACTAAGCCGATGGGACACCCTTCAGAAGACGACGGAAGCCGCCCGGGCGGGCTGCCGGAACCGCCCGAGCAGGCCGCTGGAAAAACCCGCGCGGGTAACTGTAACTACCCGCGCGGACAGTTGGAAAAATCCGCGCGGGTTTCTCCGGATGCCCCGGCAGACGGCCTCTACCGCCGCATTTTGAAGCAATATTGGGGCTACGACTCCTTCCGGGGAATACAGGAAGACATCATCCGCAGCATAGGCCAGGGGCGCGACACGCTGGGCCTCATGCCCACCGGCGGCGGCAAGTCCGTCGCCTTCCAAGTGCCCGCCCTGGCGCGACAAGGCCTCTGCCTCGTCGTCACCCCCCTGATAGCCTTGATGAAAGACCAGGTGCTCCACCTGCGCGAACGCGGCATCAAGGCCCTCGCCATCTACAGCGGCATGGGCAGGGAGGAGATCATCACCGCGCTGGAAAACTGCATCTTTGGCGACTACAAGTTCCTCTACATCTCGCCCGAACGGCTCGCCACCGACATCTTCCGCGAGAAGCTGAAGCGCATGCGCATCAGCATGATTGCCGTGGACGAGAGCCACTGCATCTCGCAATGGGGCTACGACTTCCGCCCCGCCTACCTCAAGATAGCCCAGGTGCGCGACCTCCTGCCCGGCGTCCCCGTGCTGGCCCTCACCGCCACCGCCACGCCCGAAGTGGTGAAAGACATCCAGGCGCAACTGCACTTCCGGCAGGAAAACGTGTTCCGCATGAGCTTCGAGCGGCAGAACCTGGCCTACATCGTGCGCCGCACGAACGACAAGGCGCAAGAACTGCTGCACATATTGCGCAGCGTGCCCGGCAGCGCCATCGTCTACACCCGCAACCGCCAACGCACAAAGGAAGTGGCCCAACTGCTGGCAGGCAACGGCATCTCCGCCGACTACTACCACGCGGGACTGGACAACGAGGCCAAAGACCAGCGCCAGCACCGATGGCACTCGGGCGAGACGCGCGTCATCGTGGCCACCAACGCCTTCGGCATGGGCATCGACAAGGCGGACGTGCGCCTCGTCATCCACATCGACCTGCCCGACTCCATAGAAGCCTACTTCCAAGAGGCCGGCCGGGCCGGGCGCGACGGGCGGAAAGCCTACGCGGTCATGCTCTACTCAAGCTCCGACAAAGCGGTGCTGAAAAGGCGCGTTGCCGACAACTTCCCCGAAAAGGCTTACATCCGCCAAGTGTACGAGCACCTGCAATACTACTACCAGATGGCCATGGGCGACGGCCGGGGGTGCGTGCGCGAATTCGACATCGACGACTTCTGCCGCAAGTTCAAGCACTTCCCCATCCAAGCGGACAGCGCGCTGCGCATCCTCACGCAAGCCGGCTACCTGGAGTACACCGAAGAACAAGACAACGCCTCGCGCCTGCGCTTCACCATCCAGCGCGACGAGCTCTACAAGCTGAACGACATGCAGGGCGACATGGACAAGCTGATACGCGTGGTGCTGCGCTCCTACACCGGCCTCTTCACCGACTACGCCTTCATCGACGAAAACCTGCTGGCCACCCGCTGCGGGCTGACAAGAAGCCGCGTGTACGAGCTGCTCGTCTTCCTGGCCAAGGCACACCTCGTGAGCTACATCCCGCGGAAAAAGACACCATATATAATATATACGCGCGAACGGGTGGAGAGCAACCGCCTCAACATCCCCCGCAGCGCGTACGAAGACCGGAAGAAACGATACGAACAACGGATAGACGACATGCTGTACTATGCGGAAAACGACATAGCCTGCCGCAGCCGCATGCTGCTGCGCTACTTCGGCGAACGGAACGAACACAACTGCGGATGCTGCGACAACTGCCTTGCCATGCGCAAAAAGAGCAACGCCATACCCGAGCCAGCAGAACCTACGGAAGAAGACGTGCTCGGCATCCTGAAGTCCGGCCCCCTTACCATGGCAGCCCTGATGGAAAGGCTGGGAACGGAAGCAAGCGACACGGTGGCCGCCATAGTGCGCGACCTGCTGGAGAAAGGCGCGGCAACCATGGAAAACAGCATGCTGAAACCGGCCGGGAAATAAAATAATTCACTACTTTTGCAGCCATAACACCTAACGTACAATCAAGACATGGGATTCTTCACATCATTCTTCTCCGGCAAGACGGGAAACACGGCCGGGGACAAGCAGAAAAGCGACCAAAAGAACTTCGACATATTCAAATACGACGGCATGCGTGCCCAGCGCATGGGACGGCACGACTATGCCATCCGCTGCTTCAACGAGGCGCTGGCCATCATGGAGGACTTCGAGACAAGGAGCTACCTGGCGCAAAGCTACCAGCAGACCAACGCCCTCGACGAGGCACGGGCACAGCTGGAACGCATGGCCGCCCTCGAACCGGAACATACAGGCACGCTGCTCGCGCTGGCCAACGTGTGCTACATGCTCGAGGACTATCCCGCCATGGCCGAGGCCGCGCAGAAGGCCATCGACCGGGAGGAGGAAGGAAACGCCCCCGCATACTACCTGCTGGGCAAAGCCACCCATAAGCAAGGCGACCTCATCATGGCCATCGCCCACCTGACCAAGGCCGTCACCCTGAAAGACGACTACACCGAAGCGCGCCTGCTAAGGGCCGAAATACTGGCCGGCATGGGGCAGTACGCCGAAGCCACCCAGGACATAGAGGCCATACTGGCCACGAACCCGGAGTCGGAAGAGGCCCTGCTGTTGCGCGGAAAGGTGCGCGAAGCCTGTGGCCAGGCCGAAGCCGCCGAGCAGGACTACCGCGCCATCATAGAAGCCAACCCCTTCAACGAGCAGGCATACCTGCAACTGGGCATGCTCTACATCGCGCAACAAAAGCCCGCGGAGGCCATCGCCGTGCTGGACGAGGCCATAGAGCAGAACCCCACATGCGCCCAAGCCTACCATGAACGGGGACGCGCCCGCCTCATGCAGGGCGACAAGGAAGGCTCGACGGAGGACATGAAGAAGAGCCTCGAACTGGCCCCGGACGAGGCGAAAAGCTTCAACGGCGAGTACCGCACCCAGCAACTGGGCAACACAGGCGACATCCTCGGACTATAAACCCCTAAAGCATACACCGACATGAAACAACTCATCGCAACAACCCTGCTGGCAGGGGCCCTGCTCCTCGCAGGGTGCAAGCAGAACGCCAACCGGCAGACAGAGGCCACCCAAGAAGCCACCCTACTCACCTACAACGTGCACAACGCCATCGGCATGGACGGGCAACGGGACTACCGGCGCATAGCCGACGTCATCGCCCGCAGCGGGGCCGACGTGGTGGCCCTCCAAGAACTGGACAGCGTGACGGAACGCAACGACGGCGTCTTCGCCCTCGACACCCTGGTTCGCCTCACCGGCATGCACGGCCGCTTTGCCCGCACCATCCCCTTCCAAGGCGGGGCATACGGCATCGGGCTGCTCTCCAAGGACGAGCCGCTGTCCGTCCGCACCGTGCCCATGCCCGGCCGCGAGGAGGCCCGCACCCTGCTGATGGCCGAGTTCAAGGACTACGTGTTCTGCGTCACCCACCAGTCGCTCACGCCGGAAGACCAGAAGGCCGCCGTGCCCCTCATCCTGCAAGCCATGGACAGCCTGCGCAAGCCCGTCTTCCTGGCCGGCGACATGAACTCCCTCCCGGAGGAGAAGCCCCAGCAACTGCTGCGCCAACACTTCACCACGTTGAACGACACCGCCGCCCTCACCTTCCCCGCCCATCTGCCCGACCGATGCCTGGACTACGTCTACGCCCTGACGGGCAATGGCCACCGGTTCGAAGTGCAGAAGACCCAGGTGCTGCCCGAAGCCGTGGCCTCCGACCACCGCCCGGTGCTCGTCACCGTGCGCTTCTCCCCGCTTCCCTAAGGGATGAATCTGTAAAGATGTTTCAAACCACCCCTCCGCGCCCTTCCGAAACGGAGGGGCAAAAAACGCCTCTCCGGAGGCATTGACAATCAAGCACTTGCAGGGGTCGTTGCTACGGACGTCCGCAGGTCGATGCTACGGACGTCCGCGACCCCGACCTGCGGACGTGCGCGACCCCGACCTACACACGTCCGTAGCATCGACCTGCACACAGGCGCGACCACGAGCCTCGCACGATGTAAACATTATTAACCATATAAGAGACACCCTTCCCGCCTCCCGCCCGGCATGGGACGACGGAGCGGGCAAGAGCCCGCCGCAAAGGCAGGGCGCCGCGCAAAAGGTCAGCAAACCGTGCCCGGACAATAAATTTTAGCCGGAAAGACGAAAAAAACACGGATTTTTGTTTGCATTCTAAAGAAAAGCATTACATTTGCCCCTGTAATCAAAACGAAAGCATCCATGAAGTCATTCAGCTTTGCATACTACTTTCCTTTTTACTTTTACTTTAGCAACGAAGTAGAGCGGGAGTTTGTATGTGTCAAGTGACAGTGGCGCTTAAGAACTGAAAGAAAGAACTTAAAACAACAAATACGAATCCCGATCCCGTGCAATCCGGAAGCGGGATTCTTCGTTAATGACACGTATGAGAAAAATAGCCATCCAAGGAACCCTGGGTTCCTACCACGACATCGCCGCCCACAAGTATTTCGAGGGCGAGGACATCGAGCCCATCTGCTGTGCCACGTTCGAGGAGGTGTTCGAAGCCATCCGCCAGGACAGCCGCACCATCGGGATGCTGGCCATAGAGAACACCATTGCCGGCAGCCTGCTGCACAACTACGAACTGCTGAGGCAGAGCGGCACGCAAATCATCGGCGAATACAAGCTGCGCATCAGCCACAGCTTCGTCTGCCTGCCCGACGAGGACTGGGCCGACATCACCGAGGTGAACTCACACCCCATCGCCCTGATGCAATGCCACGACTTCCTGAGCCGGCACCCGCACATCAAAGTGGTGGAAGCCGAGGATACCGCCCTCAGCGCCGAAATCATCCAGCGGGAGCACCTCAAGGGACATGCCGCCATCTACTCCAAGTACGCCGCCGAACTGTACGGCATGAAGGTGCTGGAAGAAGGCATCGAGACGAACAAGCATAACTTCACCCGCTTCCTTGTCGCGGCAGACCCCTGGCAGGTGGACGAACTGAACCGCCACCGCGCCCACGAGCCCAACAAGGCCAGCATCGTCTTCACCCTGCCCCACCAGGAGGGAAGCCTCTCGCAGGTGCTCAGCATCCTGTCGTTCTACCGCATCAACCTCACCAAGATACAGTCCCTGCCCATTATCGGGAGGGAATGGGAATACGAATTCTACGTGGACGTGATGTACGACCAACTGCTGCGATACAAACAGGCCATCGCGGCCATCAGCCCGCTGACCAAACAACTGAAGATATTAGGAGAATACGAAGATGGAAAAGCAAGCATCCAATAAAGCTACGGGCTACAAGCCCGCCGACCGCCTGGCAGGCGTGAGCGAATACTACTTCTCGCGCAAACTGAAGGAAGTGGCGCAGATGAACGCCGAGGGCATGGACATCATCAGCCTGGGCATCGGAAGCCCGGACATGCCGCCCTCGGAGGAGACCGTCCGCACCCTGTGCCAAGCCGCCAAAGACCCCGACGGCCACGGTTACATGCCCTACGTGGGAATACCCGAGCTGCGAGGGGCCTTCGCCCGCTGGTATAAGAAATGGTACGACGTCGACCTCGACCCGCAGACGGAGATACAGCCCCTCATCGGCTCGAAGGAAGGCATCCTGCACGTCACGCTGGCCTTCGTGAACCCCGGCGACCAGGTGCTGGTGCCCAACCCCGGCTACCCCACGTACACCTCGCTCAGCCGCCTGCTGGGGGCGGAAGTCGTTCCCTACGACCTGAAGGAGGAGGACGGCTGGATGCCCGACTGGCAGCAGCTGGAGGCCCTCGACACGAGCCGTGTCCGCCTGATGTGGACCAACTACCCCAACATGCCCACCGGCGCGCAGGCCACCCCGCAGCTGTACGAAAGGCTCGTGGACTTCGCCCGCCGCCGCGGCCTGGTCATCGTGAACGACAACCCGTACAGCTTCATCCTCAACGACCACCCGCTCAGCATCCTCAGCGTGCCCGGCGCGCGCGACTGCTGCATCGAGTTCAACTCCATGAGCAAGAGCCACAACATGCCCGGCTGGCGCATCGGGATGCTCGCCTCGAACGCGCAGTTCGTCTCCTGGGTCTTGAAGGTGAAGAGCAACATAGACAGC
>CALUGY010000106.1 GCA_944320295.1 uncultured Bacteroides sp. | reverse complement strand
GGCGACACATCGGTTACCACATACTGCATGCTTTGGGATGCCACAGCGTCATCACCGGCAAGCGACAACGTAACCTTGTATTTTCCCATCGGCACCGTAGCGGGTATGGTCAGATCGGCAGTACCTGTTCCACCTTGTACGGTCATTTCAACGGCATCGAGCAACGGCTCATCTTCTTCATCTGTAAATTTGACCGAAATCTTTTCGCCATCTGCCACATTGAGCGTCTGAGCCGTCACCTGGATGGTACGTTCATTCCCATTGACATGACTATCCGAAGACAAGCCCATAGTCGCAATCGCAGGCTTATCGCCCGTATTCAAATCACCTGTACCCAACTGGACTGAGGCCACATACAAGTTGCAACGCTGCCACGACTCACCTCCTATCTTAGCCACATTCCCACTTTCCTTGTTGATAAGCTGGATGTCTTCAAAATAAAGATCACCATCCACATAAACATCATAGCGATCCTTGTAAGAATGGTATATCAACCGATACGTATGGTCAATCGATGTGTTCAACGGCTTCCGATTTTCTGTGCTAGGGCCGATGCCCGTGCCATCAATAATATGAGAGGCCACATAACCAGGCTTGGTTTCATCACCATAAGTCACATAGACGGACATCAACTTGCTGTTCAGTTGGAATGCAATTTGGTTCCCTTCATATCCTCCTTCGTCCCCAGCTGCCGGTTTCAATTCATCATCTGGGAACTGAGTCTTGTCGATCGGGCCAACCTTAGCCTTCACTTCGTAAGTATAAGAAGTGTTTGACCGAATGTCAACTGCCGGTGACGTGAGGAAACCATAATTATAACTTCCAGCAGCCTGCGTCTTGTAAATATGCACATAACCATCCTGCTGTTCGATAAAATCGGCAGGTACATTGCCTCCCTTTTCATAACTCCAGGCGGGATCTTCATTCCAAGCTTTTTCGGAGAACACGCGATCCATAACATCCCATTGCAACCGATCGGCAGTTTTTACTTCATACGAAACTGTCTTCGGCAAAATGTCGGCATTGTCCTTTGCTTCCACCTTTACGGCATACACACCTACCGGCACCACGGCCGGGATGGTCAATTCGGTGCTCGCCACATTATCCGTTACTTCAGCTTCTACAGGCGGAACGACTTCCTTTTCTGTCGAAGCATCTATAAGCGAACACTGCATCTTAGTGCCATTCTCAATCAAAGCGGTATGAACCGTCACATCAAGCTTCGTTTCCACCCCTGCCGCCTGACTCGATTGGGAAAGTTCGACAGACGCGATATTGGCCTTGGAAAAGAGGTCACCCGCATCCATTTTTACATACATGACATCAATGTTGCAACGATGACGGGATTCCGCCCCGATGTAGATGCCATTTTCATTCGTGTGCGTACTCGTTGCCACGTTTTCAAACACTGGCCCGTCAATTCCTTCCACATACACGTTATAAGTCTTATGGTCGGGGTTAAGCAATATCCGGTACACCTGCTCTTCAGCCGTGTTCATATGATAGGCATCATCCCCGCCCGACTTCGTGCTGATGTAGCCGGTAGAAGCATCACCATACTTCAAATAAATGGGAACATATAAATTTTCCGTACTTGCCCGAAGCGATATTTGGTTCGCTTCGTAATTGCTCCCGTCATCAGCCACACCTATCGGATGAAGACGAGCCTTTACCTCTATGCTGTAGGCTGTTCCCATAACCAAAGCATCAAACGGTTCGGCCGGTTTCAACCAAGCCCAATAACCGCTCTGCCCGGTCGCCGTCTTGGTGAAGTTCACAAAGTCCGCTGCTTTTGTCAGCGTTGCCGCTGCGTTCTGGCCTGAGTATTCTTCCCAAGCCGGATCTGCATCAAACGTTCCCATCTGTTTGTCCAATATGTTTTGGGCAAACAAAGCAGGAACAACACACATCATTGCTAAAAAAATTACCTTTCTCATACTTCTGTTTTTTTATGGTTAGAATGTTTGTTGTTATAAGCCACAAGCTGCAAACTAAATTAAAAAAGCATCCAGTTTCGCCTTTAACTGTTAGCTATTAATTCACTAACAATTTCTCCGTACTGCGTTGCGTTCCGCACTCAAGTCGTGCCACATAGAGACCAGCCGGAAGTTGGATGGGTATCTGCTGACCATTCCCGCAAACCGGAACTTCTTGCAACAACCTACCTTGCAAATTGTATAAACTCACCTTGCCGCTTTCCACATTACAACAAATTGTAATGCTTTCGCCACTTTCCAGTGTGGTCGGCATCATGGTTGGCACGTCAGCGCATGCGGACTGTACACCGGAGCCATCGCCTTTTTTGTGCACCTCAAACTCACTCAACCGCACCGCACCTGTCGTGCGCGAACGGGGAATTTCAAGTTTTATGTAACGTGCAGCTACCGGTTCTATCACATCAGTCTTCACCTGCTCGCTACGACGGCCTGTGGCATCCACCACTTTCGTCCACACAGTATTCCGGTCGCCCGTACCTGATATGGAACCGATGACAGGTGCCTCTGTTGCCACATAGATAGCATAACCATCGATGTTACGGCTATCCGCCCCAGACGTTCCCGCATCATAAAGCACGAACTTGGCCACCTCATACTCTTCCTCCAAGTCAATAACCACATACCGAAGTGAATCCGTAACGGAAGGGCGAGCAAAACGCCATTGGTTGGCCTCATTCACCACATCACCGTCAAACAAATGCAAAGGCTGCCAATAGTCCTCACTGGCATTGTGAAATCCGAGCACGGTTTTGCCGACACTCACCACATTACCCCGATCCACCGGACGCGAAAAAGAACCGTATATATCGAACCCGTAAATGCGAATGGCATTCTCCGGCTGACCATTATCCGTGCGTATTCCCCGTGAAGCAACAAACTTGATGTAACGCGCTTCCTCCGGCACGTCAAACATGTCTTCTTTCACGTCTACCCGTTGCTGTCCGGTCTTATGTACCACCTCTTTCCAGTCATTATCCGCCGTACCGGTCACACTGGTATATATCCAATACTCCGGCACATTGCCGTTGCCACTTTCATAAGGCGCCACATCACGAAATACCATTTTGTCGATATTATAATAGTCATACAACTCGAATATTACCCACGGATTCGCATTCTTGTCCTCGCACCACTTACGCGGACTGAGATAGCTATAAAGCAAGTTAAACGCACTTTCCGAGTCCTTGGTCTGTCCACTGCTGGAATGAATGCGTGCCACTTTCTTGCCAATGCCATGCGCAGGATAGTAGGCAATGCCTTTACCTTGCTGGTAATCGGGTACAGGATCGCCATCCGCAGGATTGGCCGGATCATAAATCGCCACGCCAACCTTCGAGTCGGCACAACCATAATATAGATACCACTTCTTTTCAAAATACACCAACCCTTCGATGAACACCGTGCCACGCACGTACTGGCCGCTCTTTTCAAAACTATCCATCGGGCGGAAGAATGGCACATCACTCCGCGCAATCATCTTGAACGGATCTTCGAGGTCGAACAACATCTGCCCGGCACTATATGTCCCCATGTTGAAACGCGGGTCTGCGTAAGCATTGGTATTATTACGTCCGTTGTAAAGCAACAGCACCCCTTTGTCCGTACGAACTGCCGGAGGGCCGCATTCCACCAACGAACTGTCGAAATACCCTCTGCGCGTATTGGCCAATGCTAACAGCTCACCGTTCCCGTTTTCTACCGGAGTCCAGTCTGTCAAGTTATCGGAAACAGC
>CALUGY010000105.1 GCA_944320295.1 uncultured Bacteroides sp. | reverse complement strand
CCTTTTTTTGTGCTCCGGATGTCACGTTTTCATAATATATCTCCATCATCTTATAATAGATATAAATGGGCCTCGAAGACATGCTACGGGGTTATACGATACCTTTTGAACAAGAGTGACTGTGACCCTTGAAGAAGAGTGACTGTGACCCTTGAAGAAGAGTGACTGTGACCCTTAAGCAAGAGTGACTGTGACCCTTAAGCAAGAGTGACTGTGACTCTTAAGCAAGAGTGACTGTGACTCTTAAGCAAGAGTGACTGTGACCCTTAAGCAAGAGTATCTGTGACCCTTGGGCAAGAGTATCAGATACCCTTGTGAATAGGTATAAAACGAGGGCACGCCCCTCGCGGGACATGCCCTCGTTATCAGATAACCAATTACAACGGAAAGTCGTTGTCAGAAGCGGAAGCCGAGTGTCAGCAACACTTGGCTGCGCTTGTTTGTCACCTTCGTAGGTTGTAGTGTTACCAACGTGGAGTTGCCGTAGTCGGCGGGGTCTACCGTGTAGTCGAACTCGGCATCGTTTGAGAATTCGTTGAAGAACGGGTAGAAGTCCGACTTATACGTTTGCAACTGGTAAGACAAGTCTGCGTAGAATGATGACCAGCGGTATCCTATGCCCAAGGTGATATTATGCATCTCCTTGTCGTTGGCATAGTCGGTATCCGTGTTTATAGAGTTGTCGGGCAAGTATTTGATGGCCAAGTCATCATACGTGGCCGTGCTGTAGTTGTAGCCTGCGCGGATGGCGAAAGGCGACACGGGGCGGAACTCGGCACCCACGCGCACGGTGTGTACCCCCTTCAGGTATGCCCTTGCCTGGCCCGTTTCATGCCACATTTCCCCGCCCCCGTCGGGATATTTGAACTTCATGGTAGAGTAGTCTTCGTACTCATATTCCGCGCCGAGGGCCAGGTTACTGCCTATGGTATAGCCTAAGCTGGCGTTCACCAACCATGGTGTCTGCAGGTTGAAGTCACGGTCCATGTCGCGGCCTCCCAACTTGTTGTACGTGTCCACCGTGATGCGGTCCATGTATTCCTCCTGCGTGTCATTGTTCGTCATCAGCACGTTGGAAGTTAATAGTGCCCCCGTGGTATAGGTTAGGCTGTAGAATATGGGTGTATGCAGCGAGAATCCTATGCGGAAAGAAGACTCTGCGAAAGGACGGATAATCGTCCCCAGCTTGAGGTCGATACCGGCACCGTGTATGCTGTTGAAGCTTTCCAGCGAGTAACCCTCATTCGTATCATAACTTTCGTCCCAGAGGGAGTATTTGCTGTAGTCCACGTCATACACGCCCAGCGTCATGCCGAAGTAGAAACGGTCGTTCACATTGAAGGCCACGTTGAAGTCATACTGGTCAATGCCTCCCCGTTCGCGGGAGTAGAAGTATCCGTAAGCCTCGGACGGCACGATGGGAAGATAATAGTAAGGGCTTCCACCATATTCGTCCATCAGCCACCCTTGATAACCGATGGCTCCCAGCCATCCTGCGTCAGGGTCGTCATATATAGCCGGTGCATCGAAATTAAACTGCTCCCCGGTATCTCGGTACAGATAAGCCTGTGCATTGGATGCCTGTTGTGCCATATATCTTGCCTGCGATACAGGCACCAATGTTCCATCGCCCATCTGGGCCATGCCCATCAAGCCTTCCATTGACATGTTCTTATAGAACGACTTGGACTTGTGGTAATTGAAGGCGAAGTTCACATAGCGCAAGGCTGTCACGTTTCCCACTTTTGAGGATAGCACAAACCCGGCATTGTCAAAGCTCCAACGGTTCTTGGATGCGCCGAATACGTTTCCGCCATAGTTGCTCTCCGTATTTGTACCGAAGTAGCCGAAAGTCAGCATGGCATCGTTGCTTCGGTAAATGCCTATGCCTGCGGGATTCGTCCCGATAGTGGAGATGTCTCCTCCCAAGGCACTCATTGCCCCACCCATGCCTACAAAGCGAGCTGTACCATTCAGATCTTTCCTGGCGATGTTCGCTGCATCGTAGATGGATTGCGCATTCATCCCCATAGTCATGCATGTGGCAAGGAGTATAATTGTTGTTTTCTTCATATCGACATTAAAAATAGATTATTTCACATACAGCCACACATCATCTTCTTCTGGAACCACCACCGGAGCGGGAACCTCCACCAAAGCTACCGGAAGAACGGCTACTGCCTCCACCTGTCGAGAAGCTGGAGCGACTGCTTGATGAACGGGTCGGGGCACTATATGTCTGCCTACTGCGGCTACTACTGTTATTATATGTGCTACGTGATGAATTGGATGACCCTCTGTTGTAGTTGCTGTATGACGAAGAACGGCGCGTAGAACTACTTGTTCCTACCGAACTGCGTGTAGCACTACTGCTGCGATAAGTATTTCCGCTGCTGGGGCGCGTATAAGAGCCTTGTCGGGAAGACGAAGAACGCGTTGTTGTCCCTGTTACACGCGAAGATGTAGACGCGTTGCGCGTCCCTACAACCCTCCGGCTACCGGTCGTCGCATTACTACGTGTAGCAGAAGAGCGGCTTGCAGAACCACCATTCACTACAGATGTGCGACGCGAAGATGAAGACCGTGTTCCTGCCGCATACGATCCGCGTGTGGTGTATGAACGCCGTGCGGTATAAGCATTACCCCAATGAGGATTTCCCCAATAACCTGGGCCTGGATGCCAATGGTGGTGATGAGGGTAAAATCCATGCCAACCATGATACCATCCTCCATACCATCCGCCCCATGACCATGCCGGGCCATAATACCAACTGTTCCATCCCCAATAATAAGGATATCCCCACCAACCATATGAATTATACCGCCAGTCCCACCACAATGGGTTAGTAAATGTAGGGAATGCGTAAGCATACAATCCATCAGTATAAACGTTCCAGTTCCATGAATTCAAGCCATAAATCACGTCATAGTAAAATGGACTACTGATACTGATGGCATAACGCGGATTACGAAAGCGAATGATGCGTGTGGCATATTCGTAGTCGTCTTGCGAGCCTTCAAATCCACCAATCCATTCTCCGTCCAAAGCATCTGCAGGCTTCTCTTCTATGTACAGCGTATCGTTCTGTGCTGAAAATTCGTAATCATCCGAATCATAACGACGATTGTATTCATCTACATCCCGCATGTTACCTTTACGGTCCTTTATTACAACTGTCGTATTTCCTGAAGATGCGTATACTGTGGTCGGGGTATTCGATTCCACCACGATTTCTTCTACCGGAACGACCTTTTGTTCCTGTTTTTCTTCTTTTACGTTTTCCTTTTTAGAAGGCACGAAATAGAGGTCGTCCACTACATTTTGTGCTCCTACATCCCATGGCAGGAGGACAAAAGACATAAGTGATACAAAAACAATCTTTTTCATAGCCGTAAGTCTTATAAATTTGTACTATACTTCAGAATGCAAAGGAGAATGGTTCATCCTTTCTTAGGAAATTCATCAGCATCTTACGAGGTTCTACTCAAATTGTTTAACTTTGCATTCTGATAAACAAAGATAATAAATAACATGTTTGTCCTGTAAGGTGCCCGTCGTTATTTAACAAACAATCATATTAAAATGAAATATTTAGAGTTTATATTCACTACCGACCCGAATACGGAGATTGTCAAAGATATACTGTGTGCAGTTTTAGGAGAAGCCGGTTTTGAAAGTTTTATAGATCAAGGCCATGAAACAGCCGCTTACATACAAAAAGAGAAATACGACGAAGCCCTCTTGAAAAGAAACCTTTCAAACTTTCCACTAACAGATACCACAATACGCTACACTTACAAAGAGGCAGAAGACAAAGACTGGAACGAGGAATGGGAGCGAAATTTCTTCCAGCCCATTATCATAGGAAACCGTTGCGTCATACATAGCAGTTTCCACCACGATGTGCCGCCAGCAGAATATGACATCGTCATCAACCCGCAAATGGCATTCGGAACAGGGCACCACGAAACGACCGGACTCATCATCAATGAACTGCTGGAAGCGGACTTGCACGGCAAGAGTGTGCTCGACATGGGCTGTGGCACGTCTATCCTTGCCATATTGGCACGCATGAGAGGGGCAACTTGCTGCACGGCAATAGATATAGACGAATGGTGCGTACGTAATTCCATAGAAAACATCATGCTCAACCACGTAGACCATATTTCGGTCAAGCAGGGGGATGCCTCCTTGCTGAAGGATGAGGGGCCATTCGACGTGGTAATAGCTAACATCAATCGCAACATCCTGCTGCAAGACATGGCACAATATGTAGAGCGGATGAATACCGGAGCAAGTTTATATATGAGTGGGTTCTACATAGATGACATGCCTTTGATACAGGCCGAAGCCGAACGACTTGCTCTAACACTCTCCTACCATAAAGAGAACAACCGCTGGGCGGTAATGAAATTTACAAAAGAGGCTTAGCGGAGTTTCAACGAATCGAGCTGTTGTGCTGTACCGTTGAATACATTCAGGTCTACCCGCTCGTCTATGCCGGGGACACGTCCCATGTCCGTGTGCTGCCAGAAATGCCATGGACCATCGTAGCGCACGGAGTCTACATAATAGTGCGCAATCCAGTAAGGATAGGCATTGAACAGGGAATCGCTCAGATAGCGCATCTTGAATTTATAAGAAGTATAAAGGATGGGTTTTGCACCATAGTGCTGTTCTACACAGTCGAGCCAGGTCTTGACGGCAGCCTTTAATTCACCCGGTGACTTTCCGCCGTCAGTCTCCACGTCAAGCACAGGGGGCAAATCGCCGGTTTCAAGCGGGACGGTACGGATGAAGAAATCGGCTTGGCGGCGTGCATCGCTTTGTGGAAGAAAGTAATGGTAGGCTCCGCATACAAAGCCATACTTGTGTGCCGAATCGAAATTCTGCCGGAAAGCATCGTCGCCATGGTCTCCTCCCTCGGTGGCCTTCATAAAGATAAAAGAAATGGGGAACTCCCCCGTTGTAGTACCCGCCAATTCAGCCCAGTCTATTTTTCCCTGGTAGTGGGATATGTCTATGCCATGCACGTCGTAACAGCAAGGCACGCACACATCGTATGCCTTCATGCCGTAACAAGGCTTCCAACGATAAGCATAAGGACGCACAAAGAAATAGTAGAATCCGAAAGACAACAACAATACGACACAAACAGCCAGCACATTTCGCATCCATGCAGGCATAGTATGCACTCGTTCCTTTTTGGGGGATGAATGTGCGGAACGACGTTTGGAAGTTGTGGGCGATGTATGTCGGCGCGAGGCTTTTCTTCCTGGATTACTTGGCATAGCTCAATTATTCTCTATACATTCTTTTCGGGCATGAAAGGAAAATAGATAAAAGAGAGGGCAGATTTTACCTCTGCCCTCTCCTGCTCTATGGCTTTAGAAACCGGCTTTTGCCGATTTCATATTACTTGGCTTGCTCCAGTTGCAGGGTCTTGGTCGGTTGGTCGCATACTTCCGACGGGCCGAAATACTGGATGGGGCCGGGATATACATAGTCCGTCTCCATGGCCCAGCGGTCACGTTGTGCGGCGAATGTCTTGAACGGTGCACCGTCCAGCTTGACCAAAGCCTTCTGGATAACCGGCTTCATCTCGCCGTGGCGACGTTCCATGTTCATCATCATGGTGATGGGCACACCACCTGCAATCCATTCGTCGGCGGGAGCCGTAGTGTTGCGTACAGACGACATGTAGCCCGTCTTGCCATTGCCAATCAATGCGGCGGCCGTGTAACCCAGCGAGTAGCAGTAGTCCGCATCGAAGTTAGACGGAGCGGCACAGCGGCCTTCGTAGCCGAAGAAGTGATGTTGTGCGGCAAATTTGCCCACGAACTTGCCTTCTTCTTTCCATTGTGCCAACTTGGTAGCTACCATCTCGGAGAGCAGCTTCTCCGTCTCGATGAGCGAAACTTGTACATTGCCGTGCGGGTCACGGTCGAGAGAGAGCTGGCGTGCCACGCCTTCGGGCAGGCTGGCGTAGATGGCCGAGTTTTCGGGAGAGAGCTTGCGGATGATGTAGTCGCGCTGTGCCGACTTCTTGATTTGTGCGAACTCTTCAGCATTGGCAGCCAGGAAGTCGTTCAGTTCGGCAATAAGGCGCTTCATGGCGGGGATGAATTCTATCAAGCCTTCGGGGATGAGCACGGTACCGAAGTTGTTGCCTTGTGCGGCACGGTCGGCAACCACCTTGGCAATGTAGGTCACGATATCGTCCAGCGACATGTCCTTGGCTTCCACTTCTTCGGAGATGATACAGATGTTGGGCTGCACTTGCAGGGCGCACTCAAGGGCGATATGCGATGCGGAACGTCCCATCAACTTGATGAAGTGCCAGTATTTGCGGGCGGAGTTGCAGTCGCGCTGTATGTTGCCTATCACTTCGGAGTAGGTCTTGCAGGCCGTGTCGAATCCGAAGCTCGTCTCAATCATCTCATTCTTCAAGTCGCCGTCGATGGTCTTGGGGCAGCCGATGACCTGGATGCCGTATTGCTTGGCGGCATAATATTCGGCCAGCACGCAGGCGTTGGTGTTCGAGTCATCGCCGCCAATGATAACGAGAGCCTTGATGCCCAGCTCTTTCAGGATTTCATATCCCTTCTCGAATTGGTCTTCCTTCTCCAGCTTGGTACGTCCGGAACCGATGATGTCGAATCCGCCCGTGTTGCGGTATTCGTCGATAATGTCCGCCGTCAGTTCCATGTACTTGTGGTCAACCAATCCGCCGGGACCGAGGATGAAGCCATAGAGCTTGTTGGCAGGGTTCAGCTTCTTGATGCCATCGAACAAGCCGGATATCACATTGTGTCCGCCGGGAGCTTGTCCGCCCGAAAGGATGACGCCCACGTTCATAGCCGGAAATGCCGTAGCCTCGGCCGTAGCCTCGAACTTGATGAGCGGCATGCCATACGTGTTGGGAAACAGTTTCTGGATAGCCTCTTGGTCGGCTACCGACTGGGTAGCCTCGCCGGCTACTGCCTTCACATGGCCTTTCAATGCCTTAGGAAGCTTGGGCTGGTAGGCAGCCCGCGCGATTTGCAATGCACTTTTAGTCATATCTTGTATTATTAAAGTGTGAATAAGTCTCCTATGCGTTTCGAAAAACGTCGCAAATTTCGCTTTTTTCCCCAAGATAAGCAAACGGCAGGAGATATTTTTAACCCCGCTGTGCCCCGCGGCTCCAAGTTCCGGTAGACTTTTCTTACCGGTAGTGCGTATTTTCCTTGCCTGTCCTCCGTACTTTCATTGCTTACCCACGGCCGTGGGTCGATCGAACCACCCGGGTGGGAATATCGAACCACAAGGGTGGGACGATATCCCCACCCCCGTGGGTAAGCAATGAAAGTACGCACTAAGACGAACCGAAGTACGGGATAAGGTAAAGAAAAGTACGGTAAGGGAAATTTGGAAGGGAATCATGTAGCGTGTATCGGTTAATTCCTTATTTTTGCCCTGCAAATTTCTGACAACGACAATGAACATGACAGAAGCAATTTCCCGCCTCGCGGCGCGCATCAAAGAGCGCAAACTGCGCCTGCGCCGCCACATAGAATTGGCCCGCTTGCGCCGCATCCGTAAGAAAAACGTACCACAATATACTTATTGCAAAAACTGTGGAACTCGCTTGGAAGGCATGTATTGCCACCATTGCGGACAGTATGCGCTCGACACCGAGCAGCCCTTCTGGAAATACGTGCGCCAGTATTTCGAGAACGTGTACCAGTTCGACACCAAGGTGTGGCGCACGCTGTGGTACATGTTTACCCGTCCCGGATTCCTCACCGCCGAGTTCAACGCGGGCAAGATAAACAGCTACGTGCACCCCTTCCGCCTCTATATGTGCATCTCCGTGGTGTTTTTCGCCGTGGTGTTCATGCTGACAGGCGACCGGGTGGGCGACCTCAACTCGATGAACACCGGCCACCTGAAGAGGCGCATCGTGCAGCAACTGGAGCAGCCCGCCGCGCTGGCCGACACCACCGTCTACCTTTATCAGGCTCCCGACCTCGTAAAAGTGCTCTCCATGCACTACGGCATAGCGGACGTGGACAGCTTGGTGCGCTACCAGCTGGTGGATACTCCTTACGGCCTGGCACGCACCACCCTGCCCCGCCTGCTTGTGGACTCATGCTTCCTACATGTAAACATTGATAGCCAAGACTGGGACTTTATCCGCCAGACGCGCGCCATGGAACATCTCAACATAGAGAACTGGATAGACGGCAAGGACTACGGCCCGGACAATGTGGCGGCCATCCGCGCCTTCCCGGTGGACAGTCTGCACGTGGCCACCACCGACGGACGGGACAGCCTGGTGTTGCGCCCCGCCCGGGTATACGTATGGAACGACACGAAGAATGCCGAAGTAGCCACCCTGCAAAGGGAGCAATTCACGAACGACTTTCTGAACGGTCTCTCCAAGTGGACGCCCTTCTACATGATGTTCCTCTTGCCGTTGTTCGCCTTCATGCTGAAAGTACTCTACTACCGCAAGCACATGCCCTACATGTGGCATTTTGTGCATGCCATCCACCTGAACACCGTGTTTCTCATCCTGCTCAGCATCCCGCTCGTCCCTCTCTTTGCTTATGGCATAGACGACATACTCAGCGGCGGCGAAACGCTTAGCTACGTGCAGCGCAAGTTTGCGGCCACGACCATCGCGGGCTTCCCCATTGCCATGTTCCTCTACATGTTCGTCTCCTTCCATGTGGTGTACCGGCAGGGATGGATAAAGACGCTTGTCAAGTCCGTGCTGTTCTTTGCCACGTTCACCGCCATCGCGTTGCTCGTGGCAGCCCTCCTGCTGCTTTGGCTGGTGGTGACGATAGACGCCCGATAGTTATACTGAAGAAGACACATACATTTTAATATATATGCGATGATACGAAACTTATATAATCGACTACGGAAAAAGAGAAAAGGCAACACTACATCCACTAACACTCTCCTCCCTACGGGGAAGGGGCAAGTTTGCCTCAACTGCGGCACGCCCTTGAAAGGCATGTACTGTCACCGCTGTGGCCAGTATGCCCTCGACATCCACCAACCCATGTGGAAGTACGTGCGTCAGTACTTCGAAAACATGTACCAGTTCGACGGTAAGATATGGAGGACGATCCGGTTAATGTTCGCTCGTCCCGGTTTCCTGACCAACGAATTCAACGCGGGCAAGATAAACAGTTACGTCCACCCGTTCCGCCTCTACATGTGCTTGTCCGTGGTATTTTTCACCGTCTTCTTCATGGTGGCCGAACAACAAACCGGCAAGGCCCTGCTGATGATGAACGGGCAGCGCATCCCCACCTCTGTTGTGGACAGTCTGAAGTCCGGCCGCCAATATCCCGACACTACCATCTACGCCTACAACTCACAACTGCTCATTGATGTCCTACAAGCAAAAGGAGTAGAACAGGCTGGTAGCCTCGTGACGCAGCATTATGGCAACCACATTAATAGTTTTGACAAGGTAAGCATGCCCCGCTTGCTGTTTGATTCTTGCATGACGCGTACCGCCCTTCACGAGGAGGAAAGGCTGCTCTTTGCCAGCCTGCCCAAAATCCGCAAGACGCTGGAGAAATCCGGCACGGACAGCAGGGTTTGGGACGACTTCTACGACAACAGCGGTATGGACATAGACAGCTACCTTGTGCCGGATTTCCTGTTCAATGTCCCTATAGACTCTACTGGCCGCTTCGCCGCCGACGTGTACGACTGGATGACCGTCGACTTGGGTGAACGGCTGCAGCAACAGGCTACAGCAGCCTTTATCATGGGCAGCCTGTCCAAATGGACGCCCTTCTACCTGATGTTCCTGCTACCCGTGCTGGCCT
The DNA here is from genome assembly GCA_944320295.1 of uncultured Bacteroides sp. Taxonomy (GTDB): domain Bacteria; phylum Bacteroidota; class Bacteroidia; order Bacteroidales; family Bacteroidaceae; genus Bacteroides. Next base: position 970 of record CALUGY010000105.1, on the reverse strand, counting down.
TGCTGTTCAAAGCCTTCTATCCTCGGCGCAGGTACATGGAGCACTTTGCCCATGCCACCCACCTGAGCAGCATGTTCCTCATCTTGCTGCCCATTCCGGCAGGTATCTGCCTCACCCACTTCAACCTGGGCGGCCACGACATCCTGCCAGTAAATACGTTTCAAGAGGTCATACTCAACCTCTTCCCGCTGCTTATGCTGGTATACCAATACATTTCCATGCACACCGTCTACCGCGAGGGCTGGGGACGTACTGCCGTAAAGTGCATCTTGGTCTATGGTCTCTTCCTGCTCTTTGCCTCGGCGGTGGCTATAGTGCTCATCGTTTGGCTGGTGATGAAAGCCATGGGAGTGATTTAAGGGACTGACGCCTTAGAAATATAATCCGCCCCAAAGATGCGAAATGTCACCTTTGGGACGGAACCTACAAAAAACAGAAAACAATATGGCCCAGCTAAGGCCTTTGGGAAAATATAGATAAAGGATAAATACCTTTCACGCCATGGGCAACGTTGTCGATGTCCTGCACTAATAGAGGAGTGTCGCCGTTGCAATCATAAATCAGTATGTGCGATTCGGGAACTACGCCTTCCCAGTTTTCATCGGACGTTGCCACATAGATATAGCCTTTGTCCGGGTCTACCACAATATTGCAGTCCAAAATATTGGCATTCGAAGCATCGTTCTTAAAGTCGACGATATCGTTCTCTACTTTGCCTGTTTCGATGGAATATCGGCTGAGGGACGTGTTCAATACGGAAGTGTATTCTGTTTCTTCCGCCCCTGTGAAGTAAATGTATCCGTCCAAGAAGGTGATGCCAGAGTTGTCATGCAATGAGGGAGATATATTGGCAGCAATGGTCTTTTGCTTGGTAATTTGCCAGTTTTCCAGATCGATGAAATAAAGGTATCCGGAATTCCTTCCACGGGTATAAGTACCCACTACCAATGTGCCGTCATCCGTCAGACAC
>CALUGY010000104.1 GCA_944320295.1 uncultured Bacteroides sp. | reverse complement strand
TCCGACCTAAGTGTTGGATACTTTATATATACCAATCGTCACACAAAGTATAGTGAAGTACTGTAATTCATATAGTGTATTACAGTACTTCACATAACGAATTGGCAACATATTACCCTCTTGTTTTCATACACTTCCTTACACAAAAAGGGCGCGCCAGCCATTCTGACGCACCCTATATTCCTCTCAAAGGGAGCGCTCATACTTGTCATGTCACAGTCCTTGAGGCGTGGTGGTCGGCCCCTCCACATACAAGCATCCCTCATCATCCACGCCCATCTTGTCTATGAACACCATACGTTCCTCACCTGTCTGCTGCGTACGTCCGTGATAAACACAGTACATCTGTTTACCATCTTTTGACCATGTAATACTGTTATGCCCTGTACCGGTGACGATTCCGCCCTTCTCCGTGTTCCTCTCCAACACCGGATTGTCTACCGACTTGACAAACGGGCCCAAAGGATTCTTGGACGTGGCATATCCCACAGCATAGTATTGCCCGCCAAAGAAGTTGGCCGAATACATCATATAATAGGTATCACCCTTCTTGAATGTATACGAACCTTCCGTCCAACGCCGGTTCACCTCCCCGGAAGTCACCGAACGGCTCTCCCACTCTGCTTGCTCATCGGCCAACTTGACAGGCGGACGGAGAATCAGCACCGGTTCACCTATAATGCCGCTTAAGTCCTGCTTCACTTCCACACCGTAAATCCAACTCTCCTCTATCTCTTTAAACTTGCCAGACTTCCGCGCCTCGTCCGCTATCTCGCTCTCTACGGGATGCTTATAGCAGCAACGAGAATAATAGAGGTAAGTTCGTCCGTCTTCGTCCGTCAGTAAATTGGCGTCTATTACCGGATAACCGGGATCGAACAAAGGTTTGTCCGACAGGTCTTTGAATGGTCCTGTCGGCTTATCGGCCACAGCCACGCCTATACGGAAATTCTCCTGTTCATTCGTAGGGTTCACCCGCCAATCTGCACTATACAACATGTAATACTTGCCTCCACGTTCGTACACTTCCGGTGCCCAAAAGTTAGCTATACCCCATGAATCCGGGGTATTCCCTTGAAACACCTGACCTTCGGACTTCCAATTCACCAAGTCGGGCGACGAATAGGCGCAAAAGCCATCTTTGGCCCCTCCGCCAGTACCATACATATAATACACGCTGTCCGATGCCAACAAAACATAGGGGTCTCCAAACTGTACGGGTAAGGGATTGGTGTACGTCAGCACCTCCTTATCCGAAGCATCACCCTGTTTTGCCTTATTCGTACAAGACAAAGACATAGCAACCGCTACGCACAAGACCAATCTAATAAATCTCTTTGTATAAACCATAATTATTACATTTTGGACAAATGTAGTGATTTTCGCTACAAACCGCGCAAAGTCAGCACAGTTATTTCCGGCCAGGCCCCAAAGCGGAACGGCAAGCCCACATATCCTATGCCGACATTGACATATAAAGCCCGTTCGCCCTCGTAGTACATTCCTCTCCATTCCGGGTACATGAGTTCTGCCAAAGAATGTCCGAACAATATACCCTGCATGGCATGTGTATGCCCTGCCAACATAAGAGGGATACTTGTTTCAGGCAATACTTCACGCCGCCAATGGGTAGGATTGTGGCTCAACAATATTTGGAACATCTCCTCCGTCCCCTGCATGGCACGAGGCAGATTGGCAAACTGGGAAAAAGGTGGCTCCCCGTCGTTCTCCACCCCGATGAGTGCAATGCTGTCTCCCCGATGCCGGATGATGTCGTGCTCATTGTTCAGCAAGCGCCAACCCATAGCCTTCTCTTGCTGCACAAGGTGATCCAAATTGGCAATCTGCTCTTTCCGGCTGTTCCAGCGATAGTAAGAACCGTAATCGTGGTTGCCCAACACGGAGTATACCCCGTCCGGAGCATGGAGTCGCGACAAGATGCCCGTGAATGCATCCAGTTCGCAACTCCGTTGATTCACGAGATCGCCGGTAAAGACGATGAGGTCAGCACCCTGCCGGTTCACCAGCTCCACCATGCGTTCCACCGTAGCAGGGTCGCTCTGCCAACTGCCTATATGGAGGTCGGATATCTGCACGATACGGTAGCCGTCGAACCCATCGGGAAGTTTGTCCGAACGATATTCCACTTTCTTCACCTCAAAGCGCGAAATGCCCCAAAACGCCCCGTAGGCTATATTGCCGAAACAGACGAGCGACACCGCCACGCCAAATGCCGTGAACGGCCAGCGCGGGCAGCGACGCACCAACAAATGCACGACAACCCCGACAAGCGAACAAAGCATGAATGCGGTCTTAGGCGTGGCAAACAGCAAGATGGCGATGGCCAGCCGCCCGATGCCTTGTGTGTGGTGAGCCAACGCATTGCCTCCCGTCAGATAGACGAAATAGATGTATACCGCAACCAGCAGGATGGTAGGCGCCCAATAGGCCAGGCGAAACAGCCGCCTCTTCGTTTTCCGCACTATATATATAAGGTAGATATATAGGTCGGGAATGAGCAGGGCTATGATGAGCAGCAATGTTATTCGGTGCATAAGTCTTTCAGGTCTTGCATGTCTTTGCGGATTTGCCGTATATTTTTAAACATCAGTTTTTTGTAGAACAAGTAGATGATGGCTGCATCCACCACAAGGAATACGCCTACTATGACGGCCTGCGAAGCGGCTGGCGCAAGGTAGTAGCCCATCACCCAATAGTCAAGTGCATTGAAGATGAGCACCCACACAGAAATGGCGATAACTTCATTTCTGGTCCAACGGCTGAATGTCACCATGCGGCGATTCACTTCGGCCACACTCATTTCGTCTATGCGGGTCGCCTTGTTCCAACGATAAGTCTTCCAATCCCACCACAGTCCGACCAGTACGCTGATGGCAATAAAGCCCAACAGGATTGCCAACTTGCCAGACATATGCCGCAAGGGCATGGACGACGGAAGGCAGAGCCATATGCCGACAAGCACCACCAAGAGGGCAACCCCTGTAATGATAGACACATACTGTATCTTCTTTATACGGTCCAGGTCCTTGCCGGCCTTGGCCTTATAGGCGGCTATCAACCGCTCCACCTGTTTTTCGTCTGTCAGGGATGCCCGGCTTATCTGTTTATCAAAAGCGTTCCACGACTTCTTAAGTTCCTCCAGTTCCATATCTCAATCCTCCTTGTTCATTTTTCTCAGTTTCTCCTTGATGCGGTTCAGCTTTGTTGCCACGTTTGTCCGGGTCAACCCGGTGATTTCTGCAATTTCCTCGTAGCTTTTCTCCTCCAGATAGAGCAACACGATGGACTTTTCCAATTGTCCCAAACGGTTTATCATCCGGTAGAGCTGGCGCAGCATGGCCTCTGTCTCATCATCTTCCTCACAACGCTCCATGTCACGTGTCAGGGTCACAATTTCAGGTATGTTCTTTTCCTTCCGTATGAAACTGATACACGTGTTGAGGGCTATGCGGTATATCCAAGTCGAAGTCTTGCATTCGTGACGGAATTTTGCAAAAGCTTTCCACAGGTTCAGCACCACTTCCTGATACAAATCGTTCAGCGGCGCACTTGGAGTGGCGTACAGGTAACAAACCTTATATATGACACGTTCATTCTCACGTATCATGCCTATAAACTCTTGTTCAATATTCTCCATCATCACACTTCTCCTTGATATAGGACAGCTTACGTTTTATTTGTCGTCAAAGAAGCCGCATAGTCACACCTTTATTCAAATAAAATCATTCGAAACCGGCATAAAGATAAGGATTTTGTACCAGTAAAACGCGTTCCATCTTCTAAAAGCTTACTGGCAAAACATTAACCCGGCACAGTCCTCCACATTAATACAACATGAAACCGAAGCACAGGTAATGCCGCCTCAATACCTCGTGCACATGTACGGCCACTATATATTTGAGGCTTATACGCGCAACGCGTTGCGACCGGACACGCAACGTGTTGCGTCCGCGCTCGCGACACGTTGCGCTCATGCTCGGAACACATCGGGCTTTAGGACGAAATATATACCCCCGGCATATCCCACAGAATCCACGTCATTATAAGGCACTTCCATGTTACGACCCGCTCACATCAGACAGAAAATACTGCCACATTGTCAGACTATCCGCCACAAGCAAACTGATTCTTGTGATGTCACAATAATGGCACGCCGTTTGTTTTTCAAGAAAGTGCCTGCGCAACAACAGGCACAGTCAAATCAGAATAACAACAAATAAAAATAACAATCATGGGAAAGATAATTGGTATCGACTTAGGAACTACAAACTCATGTGTAGCAGTATTTGAAGGCAACGAACCTGTAGTAATTGCCAATAGTGAAGGAAAGCGTACAACTCCGTCCATCGTGGCTTTCGTAGACGGCGGCGAACGCAAAATCGGTGACCCCGCCAAGCGTCAAGCCATCACGAACCCTCAACGTACGATTTACTCAATCAAGCGTTTCATGGGCGAAAACTGGGAGCAAGTACAAAAAGAGATTTCACGTGTACCTTACAAGGTGGTGAATGAAAACAACATGCCGCGTGTGGATATCGACGGACGCCACTACACCCCGCAAGAAATCTCGGCAATGATTCTTCAGAAGATGAAGAAGACGGCAGAAGATTATCTGGGTCAAGAAGTAACGGAAGCCGTCATCACCGTACCGGCTTACTTCTCCGACTCTCAGCGTCAGGCCACCAAAGAAGCCGGTCAAATCGCCGGACTGGACGTGAAACGTATCGTGAACGAACCTACGGCGGCAGCCTTGGCCTACGGTATAGACAAGTCGCACAAAGACATGAAGATCGCCGTATTCGACCTCGGCGGCGGCACGTTCGATATCTCCATCTTGGAGTTCGGTGGCGGCGTATTCGAAGTATTGTCCACGAACGGTGACACGCACCTGGGCGGCGACGACTTCGACCAAGTAATCATCAACTGGCTGGTAGAAGAGTTCAAGAAAGACGAAGGTGCAGACTTGACCGCAGACCCCATGGCCATGCAGCGACTGAAAGAGGCCGCCGAGAAGGCCAAGATAGAACTGTCTTCGTCCACGACCACGGAAATCAACCTGCCGTACATCATGCCTGTAGGCGGAGTGCCCAAACACTTGGTCAAGACATTGACACGTGCCAAATTCGAGGCGTTGGCCCACGGATTGATTCAAGCTTGCCTCGAGCCGTGCAAGAAGGCCATGAGCGATGCCGGGCTGAGCAACTCCGACATAGACGAGGTCATCTTGGTGGGTGGTTCTTCCCGTATCCCTGCCGTGCAGAAATTGGTGGAAGACTTCTTCGGTAAAGTACCTTCAAAGGGCGTGAACCCCGACGAAGTGGTTGCCGTAGGTGCTGCCGTGCAAGGTGCCGTTTTGACAGACGAGATAAAGGGTGTGGTTCTGCTGGATGTCACTCCGCTGTCCATGGGTATCGAAACGCTGGGTGGCGTGATGACAAAGCTGATTGACGCCAACACCACCATCCCGTGTAAGAAGAGCGAGACGTTCTCTACGGCTGCAGACAATCAGACGGAAGTCACCATCCACGTGCTGCAAGGCGAACGCCCGATGGCATCGCAGAACAAGTCCATCGGCCAGTTCAACTTGACAGGCATTGCCCCGGCCCGCCGCGGCGTTCCTCAAATCGAAGTAACGTTCGACATTGATGCCAACGGCATCTTGAAGGTATCTGCCAAGGATAAAGCCACAGGCAAGGAACAAGCCATCCGTATCGAAGCTTCGAGCGGCCTGAGCAAAGAAGAAATCGAGCGCATGAAAGCAGAAGCAGAAGCCAATGCCGAGGCCGACAAGAAAGAGAAAGAGCGCATCGACAAGCTGAACCAAGCCGACTCGATGATTTTCACCACGGAAAACCAATTGAAGGAATTAGGCGACAAGCTCCCTGCCGACAAGAAAGCTCCTATCGAAGCAGCCTTGCAGAAGTTGAAAGATGCCCACAAGGCTCAAGACTTAGCTGCCATCGATAGTGCCATGGCCGAACTGAACGCCGCTTTCCAAGCCGCAAGTGCCGAGATGTATGCACAGAGCGGTGCACAAGGTGGTGCACAAGCCGGTCCGAATCCTGGTCAAAACGCAGGAAACGAAAATACAAAACAAGGCGACAATGTGCAGGATGCAGACTTTGAGGAGGTCAAGTGATTCCGAGAAGTAAACACATAACAAGTAAATAAGCAAAAGGGTGCAACTCATAAGTTGCACCCTTTTTGCTTATCATATGAGACATAAAGGTTACTTTGCTTCGCAAATCTATTATCTAACCCTATTCCCCATTTTTTACGGATTCAAACTGGTGGACTCACGGTTCAGTCCATCTTTCCAAATAAATGGAGCGATCTTTAGCCCATAAGTGCCGTTGAACCAACCGGCACTACTGATATAATACGTGCCGTCCTTGTCCCTTATCAACTCCGAGGCCCGGCAATCATAAATCTCGGCTATGAGGTCGTCCTCCTCAAAGTGTAAGGGATTATTGCTCATGTAGACATCGGTATGGCCACCGTCACACAGGAACATATAGTAGCGGTCACCACGACGCACCACGAAGGGTGATTCGGTAGGGCCGCCAAAGGTGCCTGTCCTGCTATGGGTGAAGACCACCGTGCGCTCCGACCAATGGAGCAGGTCTTTGCTGACATAGGCCGCAATGATATGATTTCCGCCCGCCGGGGTGGCGTTAGCCGTGTAGTACATAATCCACCTCTTTCCGTCTTTTATGACCATGGGGTCGCGTGCATCGAACCCGTCCGTGAACAGGGGATTGCCCTCATAGCGTTTCCACTCTTTCAGGTCTTTCGAGATGTACAGGTTAATCTGGTATGCCTCATGCACATGTGCCCCCTCCTGCCCGCCGGCGCAGGCGTACAGGTAATACTTGCCTTTGTGGTATACGCAATGCGGGGCCCACAACAACGACTCCTTGTATTCCTTGGATGCAGTCAAGGCATGGGGATGTATATCCCAAGGCGTTTGCAACAGGCTGTCGGCCGAGATGTGCAGCAGGTTCAGGCCGGGATCCTCTATATAATTCATATTCCGGGAATGGGTGATGCCGATGACATGCCACCGCCCCGTCTTCTTGTCGTGAATGAAGGTGTGGTCGTTGATGCACCAAGGATCGTCGTCCACTCCCCAAGCCGGGTTATGCACTTCCTTGAACTCGCCAATGTCGAAATAGTCCCCCGAGACTTTGTTCACTTGGGCGCACAGCGTGGTGGTGCCCAATAGCAGGGAAAGAATCAATACTTGCTTTCTCATTGTTCTATGTTTCATTTATTGTCATTCAGTATGATGAAGGGTTGTTCAAGGAATTTCCGGAACTCTTCGCTGCCGGGTTCATCCTTCACAGGCACGCAATAGACGCCTCCGCCATTCCCCCAAAAGGCTGCGTAAGAAAGGTATTCGTGCATGTCCGATATCACCTTCAGGATGTTCGCCATCCGCCGGACATCCACATCCGTGGGGTTCTCCTTGCTGATGAAGTAACCCGTTTCTGTCAAGGCGCAGAGCTTTCCCTTTTCCTTGGCCAGTTCTCCCACTATTCGTATCCGTTCCCTGGCTTTATCTGTCCGTGCGTCGTCGTATTTGAAGTCCTCGTAATCGTCAAAGCCCAAGATGTCCACGTAGTCGTCGCCCGGATAGCGCAACAGGTAGTCCTCACGCGATTCGAACTTCATGTCCGGCGAGAAGGCATAGAGCATGTTGTGCACTCCCAGTTCGTCCCTCAAATAACGCACCGTGAACTGCCACAGCTGCTTGAACTCTTCCGGTTCGTTATAAGCGGCTCCCCACCAGAACCAGTCCCCGTCAAACTCATGGAACGGGCGGAAGATGAAAGGAATCAGCTTGCCGTTGTCATCCAGCAGGCTCTGCGAGAACTCGGCCACCTTCCGCAGGTCCTTCTTGTAACGTTCGTGATTTTCACCTCCCGGCAAAATGGATTTGAAGGATTTCCACTTCAGCTCCTCATTCTCCAGCTCGCTCACATAGAAGGTTTTCTGCGTGTAGGGATCGTTATAATGCCAGCACATCGTTATCATCAGCCCCGCCCTGTGGGCTGCGATGATGCGTCCGCGTATCTCATGCTCCCTTTCCCTGAACCAGGAGCCTTCCGTATTGTTGACGTTCGTGATGAACATGAAGTCATAGCTGGCCACAGCCGGGAACCGCCCGCACAACTCGGAGAGATAGCTGGCCATCGGCTTCCGCTCCTCCATCCACACACCGTCATGCTGGCCAATCATAGTGCCTTTGGCCTTTAGCTGAAACATCTTGTCGAGCATCGCGGCTGTTTCGTCGGTCATACCCTTGTCTACGGCCTTGGCCTTGACACTTTCTATGCTCCCTCTGGCAGAGGCAGAGGAACAAGCACTACTTATCACCACCACAAGGCAGAGGATGCATAGTAGCGTTATGGGGCGTATTTTTCTTAATATTGGTTTCATACTTCATTAATTACATATTCATTTTCAACACTTATCAAACATTCTATTACAAGCCTTGGCAACAATGCCATCGTCCCCATTGCGGATTGCAGGCTCACCACTCCGTTCTTTCCCGCGCTAATATGCCTTGAAAAGAGCCACATACACGCCCATTACACGGAACGTGTTGCGCCCATGGACGGAACATGTACGGAGCGCAAGCGCAACACACACGGAGTTTATTGCCACCATATTCTCAATATCACTATACGAGCCGGAATGTAAAGTACTCACAAAAGTGCCTTGCACCCCGGCTCATAAAGGACAAAATAGAATAACGCTTATTTAGGTATTCACACTATTCTTTAGGTTCAAGACGGAAGTTGTCAATACCAACTCCGGCAACCATGGTAGTGCCGTAGAAACCGTTGGGTTTCAATCCTATCTCATAATCCCCCGTAAAGTCCGCCGGCAAGTTCCAAGTCACCGTAAACCAAGCGCCGTAAATCTCCGGGAAATAATTATCACCAATCCAGCACCAATGGTCACCGATGACAGCTTGCAGGCCCTTCATCAGACCATCCCAAACGGTACCTTCATCCATCTTCACGTCAAGCTTGATTACGTAATTCTCTATGCTTTCAACGGTTCCATGGTCATAACAAGCACAAGACAAAGTCCAACCAGCCAAGTTCCTTTGATAGTACATGTAGCTATTGCCATCCCACTCGTCTGTCTTGATGATACCGGCACATTCCCCATTGGCATCTGCAGGATTCCACCACGTATTGTAAATGCAAGCGGCAGGATCATGGTAATAATCATCATCATGCATCTCGAAGTCGTTCAACATGATGGCCCTTCTCGAAACGGGTTCTCTGTAGTCGTCAGGAATGTTGCCATTGATAATCTCCAAGTCGGGTAAAGCCAACTCCGTCCCATTCTCAAAAACCAACTTGACATGCACTCCTTCGCCCATAGGCGCATCTTCCGGAACCATGAACTTGATGTCGGTATTCGATTTGCGGGTAAAGTCCAAAGACCCCATCGTGAGACTTTCGTCTTCCAGCGTAAACACGAGTTCCTCAGCCAGCAACAGGTCACTCCCTTGAATGGTCATATTGGTACCCATCATCGCACCTTCTGCTGCAGTAAACTGGTAAGCTTTAAAAACGGGTTGTGCTTTCCGCATCATCTGGCGGCTTTGTACCACATCATCAGCATCCCGCAAGGTAAGCGGTTCTTCCACATCGGCAATGCCCGCAGGCACAATGGCAGTCAGCGTCCGCTCGTCTACAATCGTTACGTCCGTTGCGGCCACTCCGCCAGGAAAGACCACTTCCGTCATATCCGACATACCCGTTCCCGTTACTGTGACCTCTATTCCCTCCATCACAACAGCCGGATAGAAGTCCGATACCGAAAGCCTGCTTTCCGATGCCGTTTCATCCTCGGAACAAGCCACCCAAAACAGTCCGGCTGCCAACAGGACAGCCACATTAAATATTCTGTGTTTCATATCGCTCATTCTATATTATTTTCCCAACCGGGATTCTGTACCAGATTTTTATTCTTATTCAACTCGCTGAACGGAATCGGGAAACGATAGTATTTATCCTCCCATCCCAAAGTCTTTTGGCCCCGTGTCAATATGATGTCGCCATTTGCATCCCGTTGCAATGTTGCAACATTGATTACATCAAACTCATCGCCGCACTTCCATCTTCTCACATCCCAGAAGCGATGGTCTTCGAACGCCAGCTCTACCATGCGTTCCCGTTTATAACGCTCCCACCAGTTGTCGGAACCGCTCCAATGGGGCATCTGCACATCGGCACGGTCGCGCAGGGCATTGATGGCATCGTTGGCCGTCATGGTAAATTCACCCGCCACATCGGCATCGCCATAATATTGGAACATCGCCTCGGCATAGTTCAAGTAAAACTCGCTCAGACGCATGATGTTCCACGCGTGCATTGAAGTATTGGCATAGTTCGTGGTGATATTCACATTGGGGTCGCAGTACTTCTTCAGATAATAGCCCGTAGGCGTTGCGTTCTGCAAAGGAGGAGCATTCAGTCCGCCCTCGAACGTTTCGATAGGAACCGTATTGTAGTTCGGCCACATATCCCCGTTCTTGACAACCGTCATCCCGAAGCGCGGATCCAGGTTGGCGTAAGGGTCTTCCTGCGTGATGTTGATAACGGCATCCGGATAACGATCTCCAAACGTTTCGCCCGTGCCGTCATTGTATTCATAACAGTCTACCAAAGTCTGCGTGGGGCACATGCCGCCGCCGCCATTTTCTATGCCGACAGGGTAATTATAGTATTCCCACGAGTTTATCAAGCCCTGCTTCGTCACCCAAATAGCTTCGATACCGTCACCATTTACCGGCCCCCAGTTGAGCGAATACACATCAAGCGAAATGCCCCACTCCGCTGCACGGACAAGCAGTTCATGATTGGCTCTGGCTGCATCCAGCCACCATTCCTTATTATTCTCCGTATTGAACAAGGGCGATGCTTTGTAAAGCAACGTACGGGCCTTAAGAGCCAAGCACATCGCACGCGTGGCACGGCCGACATCCGTATTCAACTCCGTCGTATAGGTGATAGGCAGATATTCGGCAATGGCATCCATCTCTTCCACGATCCAATCCATGATGGTTATAGCCGAAGTCTGAGGCATCTGGTTCGCTTCTTCCGGACTCAAAGTCTTTAACGTGAAAGGCACATCGCCATAAGCACGGACCAGTTCGAAATAGAAATAAGCCCTCAAAAAGCGCACTTCGTATTCAAACAGCTCAAATTGAGTCCTCATCGCTTCATAATCGGAGTTATTTTCATAACCTTCAAGACTCACCTTATCTCGTTTCTCATGGTAATTGTTGGCCTCAGCTATGGCCTTATACGAATTGTCCCATGTAAACGAGAAGGGATTGTTCGGTCCCCAAGCACCATTAAAGAAACGATGGACAGACGAATATGACAAAGAACACTCTGCTTCGTCTGAAGCTGCTGCCAAAGTCGCGCCTTGACCTCCCTCATAGTTTTTATCGAAACCGTTGGGAACGCGTGCATACACGCTGTTCACCAACTTCACGATACCATACATCGGGCTATTGTACATCCATTCTTCGTCATCAGTAGTGACTTCAGAGTAGTCCAAGTCAACACAACTCATGGCACAAACAGACAGAGAAGCCGCGAGAAAAATATTTCTTATTAGTTTCATAGATTATTCATTTTATCGGTTAAAACTTGACAGAAACGCCTACGTTCACTCCCATCAATGTCGGGAAGTAAGTACCTATATTTTCCGGATCCATTACATCCAGATTAGACAATGTCATTAGGTTCTCTCCCTTGACAAAAAGCTTGCACGTCGACATGTTGACCTTCGAGATCCATTTTTCCGGCAAATAGTAATATACTTCACAGTTCCTGAGCTTAAAGAAATTCAGGTTTTTATACCACACATCGTTTGCACGATAGTTATTGTTGTTCGTACGGGTAGTCAGACGAGGATAGATAGGATTATCGCTCACACCCCAGCAGTTGTTATAGTATTCTTCCGAAAGGTTTGCTCCATCTACCATCGGCACCCAAACACCCGTTGTCCCTAAGTATGCCGTATAGTGTGCAGCACCTTGGAAGGTGGCATTAACGCCGAAATTCTTATACTTCAACCCGAGGTTAAATGAGAAGTTCAATTCAGGAATGCTCGTGTCATATCCCATCTTCACCACATCGTTCTCATCGATTACGTTATCACCATTCTGATCTTTATACTTGAAATCACCCGGTTTGCAATTTTCGAAATTCTGACGGGGCGAGCTTTCAATTTCTGCCTCGCTTTCGAAGATACCTTCCACTTCAAGGCCCCATGCCTGGTTGACACGTCCACCGATAGCTGTCAGATAATCATAGGCAATGTTCTCGATATTACGCAATTGTTCATTGCGTCCCCATGTAAAGTTACCGCCCAAATTTAGTGCAAGGTCCTTATTCACTTGCTTCACCCAGTTCATTCCAACTTCCACGCCATAGCTGGCTACACGTCCCCAGTTGATGTATGACGAAGGCCTACCTAGAACACTTGAATTCAAACCATCTTCTGACAGGAGAATGTCATCACGCAATTGATAATACAAATCTACATTGAAATCAAGGGACTTGAACAAACGTAAATCCGTACCGAGATTGAATTTATAAGCAGTCTCCAAATTGAAATGAGGGGTAGGGATATAACCATAGAAAGAACCCCATTCCGTGGCTCCGTTACCCGGCCCCATAATGTAATCACCTGTTCCTACATAACTTTCCAGCCAGATACCTTGAATAGGTACATAGTCCGTATGTTGGATACCGGCAGAAAAACGCAATTTGCCAAAGTTCAGCAACGATGCATTATCGTTATTTGCAAAAATATAGCCCAAAGACAATGTCGGCGAGAAGGCCCATTTTTCCGGATACGAACGATTCGAAGCATTCATGGCCAATACCAGATCTGCAATATACTTCTGCTTCAAATCATAGTGCAAATAAGCCATTACATTCATGCGGTTATAAACATTATACTGCCCGGAATAAGTTGTATTTTTCTGGTGCCAGATCAACGATGCCAAGAAATTATCATCTTCACGGAAAGAAGTTTGATAGTCTGCAGAAAGCGACAGATAAGAAGAACGGGAATGCTGATTGGTCCAATAGCTAAACTCTAGATTATCGGTAAGGTCGCCAGCAGAATAAGTCGTCAATCCATTCGGCCTACCATTAGCATCGAATGTATGTCTTTGATAGCCATACATGAATCCCAATACATTGTCCTCATAAATTTCAGAGAAATTGTTATAACCAACCCGGGCCGAGACACTTAATCCTTCCAACCAGAAATCCAAATCTTGATCCAAAGACACATCGCCTTGAAACGAACGTGCGTGGGTTTTCAAAAAACCGCTACCTTGTATTTGTGCGGCGACATTGCCTGTGGTATAAGTTGTATTTCCGCCCCATATGCCAGCCAATTCTCCCTCTGGATCATTCATTACCGGGAAAGCCGATGCCGGTGTCCTATAAATCAAATCAGTAATACCATTGGCATCCGCACCATGAGGACGTTTGGTTTCCATGAACGTACCCAACGCATTCAACCTCATTTTGGTAGTTGAACTTAGCTTTACATCTATGTTCGTGCGAATATTCGCTTTGGAAGACCTCAACTGCGATGTATAATCTCCTTGATCAGTACCTTCCAAAATACCACGCGTATCCGTATAATCCAACATGGCAAAATATTGCAACTTGTCATTACCTCCTCTCAACGTCAGATTCAATTGGTCTTCTGCACCCAAATCTTTAAATGCTTCATCTTTCCAATCCACGTTCGGATAATAATAAGGTTCACGACCCGTTGCGAAAGCATTCAATTCATAATCATTATACGCAGGCGACAAGCCGTCATTCATACGAGCAGCATTTAGTGCTTTCGCATAAGTATAACCGTCTACGAAGTCGGCAACTCTCGGATTAAACGTAAACTTATGATCATAAGACACCGATACCTCATGACCAGTAGAAATTCCCCGTTTAGTCTTGATCAGAATCGCCCCATTCGTACCTTGATAACCGAGAAGGGCTACAGCGGCAGCATCCCTCAATACACTTACGGACTCCACTTCACTAACACTCAGATACTCTATCGAACGCTCTATGCCATCTACCAAAATCAAGACACCACTCTCTGAAGTACTTTGAACACCACGTATATTGAACGTAACTCCCGAACCATAAGTAGTAGGGTCTCCTCCCGGTTTCAAGACAGTAAGACCTAACAATTTACCATACAAAGCCTCTTTCAACGAAATGGCAGCCGTTTTTTGCAGTTCTTCACCGCTAATAACCTGAACAGCCGCTGTAGTCAGCAATTGGCTTTGTTCTATTCCCAGACCCAAATCGACTGTCCCATTTTTATAGTCAATCAAAGAACTCTGAGAATACATATTCAAAGCAGAAGTCATCAACACAACAGCCAACCCCTGCTTAAGAAATTTATGTTTTTCGTTCATTGTTTACAATTTTAAGATTAAAGATTAATACCAACCAGGATTCTGCGTCAAGCCATAATTCTTATTAATCTCACTCGGCGGCAGAGGTGACAATATCCACTTATTAGACCAGTTTTCAGGATGCTCCCAAACGAAACGAGGATAAGCTGTACCAAAATCAGTATTTTCATTTATATCAAAAGCTTCATACTCAAACTTTGTAGGAAAGGGTTCACCACTATTTGGATCCCATACTGCACTTACAACGTTTCCCTCTGTATCTACCCCCATACGGTTTCCCGCATCATCCAAACGCCAAATACGAATGCCATGCAACGGTTTCTTGAAATCATCAATTAACAAACGGCGATTCATGTCATGGAAACGGGTTTCATATTCCCAGCCTAACTCACAAGCCCTCTCACGCAAGATTTCCTTAATCAGATTATCCTTATTTGTCGTAAGGTTCAATTCCGGATTCATTTCTTCAATCTTGCCTAAACCAACCCTTGCACGGACAATATTTACCTGTTCCAAAGCCTTAATATTATCGCCCGTTTCAGCTAAAGCCTCTGCATAAATCAAATAGAGTTCAGCCAATCGGCAATAAGACACTTGGCAAGGCTCATCATCAATAGTACCTTGACCACCTTGACCATCTTCACCCAAATCCAAAACATATTTATAGGTAGCTAATCCCCAAGGTTTACAGTTCCAATCACCACCACAAACTTTGAATTCTCCACCTACCCACAACTGTACAGGATTATCTTCCCCATAGTATTGATATTTGAAATCTCGTTTTTGTACAACTAATGTTTCATACAAACGTGGATCACGACCTTCAAAAATATCTTTCTCCGCAGGTCTCTGTCCATAATACTTTTGTCCATCGTAATTCTTCCCATCAGCCCATGGAAACATCTCCATCCACTCAAGTGTAGGAGCGACATTGCCATTATGCCACATACCTCCGGGTTCGTTATCCCAATCCTTAAAATACAAACGATCATGGACTTCCACTAACGTTTCTTTATTCCCACGAGACCGGTAAGCTTTACGGAATGCAGCACGATAGCCGTCTTCGTCTTGTGTCGTAGCTTCTACCAAACGATAATAATTTCCATTGGCAGCATTCATATCAAAAAATTGTTCACAAGCATCCACCACAGCCTGCCAACGCTGCACATCATAATTTCCATACCAAACCTCTCTATTTGCAACGGCTTCCTGTGGCTCTTCCGTACAATAAGGAGTATCGCTATTGAAAATTGGGCTTGCTGCATAATGCAACAATTTAGCCTTTATGGCAATAGCCGAAGCCTTCGTCATACGTCCGGCCCATGTTGCCAGTTCTGAATCAGGAATATTCCATGGAAGATTTGGTTCTGCAATAGCTTCATCCAACAAGTCTACTGCAAAATTCACCGTTTCTTCTATGGTATTCCGTCCTTTCTCTAACGTTTCATCAATATCATAAGCATGGTCAACAACTGGGATTCCCCCGAAATGACGTATACCATCCAAATATTTACTTGCCAGAATAATCTTAGCTTCTGCAGAATAGCGGGCTTTCTCCTCATCGGTCATATCCGGCACACGGTCTATATTGTCTAGCAATAAACAACAGTCACGTACGCATCCCCAAATAGAACGCATAGCCGTATTACTCATATTCTGCATGCCTCCCGATGTGATATAAGCAAAACGGGCTACCATCCAACCGACATCAGCATTGGCTGCTGTCAAGGTTCCCGGATAATAAAACCTGCCCCAAGCATCCCAGCCCTGCTCTGAATGCATAAGATCCGATAATGCTTCCATTTGTCCATTACCAGCGTATGCAGTCTTAAATGGAGAATACAATCCTTCATAGCATTGCCACAGCAAATACTCGGTATATATTTTCTTGGAAAAAATGTCATCTTCAGTAACATCTTCCCCCGGAGCCTTTTCCAAGAAAGCATTGCCGAATTTTATTTCATCGACACATGCCGTACAGAAAGAAAGTCCGGCAAACAATGCAATATTTCTTACATATTTCAAATATTTCATGATACATCACTATTTAAAAGTTAACCTTTAAACCTAAGTTGACGACACGCATCATTGGATAGCAGAAACCGGTTCCTCCACCCGTATTTTCAGGGTCGTTCGACTTCAAAGGAGTGAAAGTCAAAAGATTGGTTCCATTAAGATATAAGCGTATATTGGTAGTTTTTGGTAACCAAGGTATATTCTGGAAATTATATCCGATTTCCACATTCTTCAAACGAAGATATTTGGCATCTTGGTACCAAAGCTCAGAATCCTTAGTATTCTGCGCTTCATTTGTAAACGTAATACGAGGAAGACGTGCAGTTGCCGCATTCTCTTCTGTCCAAGCATTGTCTGCAACCCATTGCATCAAAGAGGATGTATAACTTCCACCAAAAGGCTGACGATACGGTCCCTGCAAAATACGGTTTACATTTGTAGCACCGGTCCATAGCATGGTAAAGTCGAAGTTCTTGTAACGCAGATCCAAATTCAAAGAGAATATGTATTCCGGATAATCGGTAATATCAGAATATAATTGATCATATTCTTCAGTAATGACCCCATCGCCATCCAAATCGACATAAACAGCATCTCCATTCTTCAAATCAGAAACGAACTGAGTAGGTATCCCCGTACCATAAGCCTGTTGATACAATTCTTCTGTCTTTCCTTCCTCATAGAAGCCAAAGAAAACATATCCACGGCGTGCCCCAATGGAATGTCCGGTAGAATAAGTCCAATCAGGAGACACCACAGCATCCTCTGTCAAGCCAAGTTGTCTGCCAATATAACTATCAGCGGCAACTAACTTATCTTTACGCTTCAACTCCAATTGCTCAACAATCTCGTTCTTGGCATAAGAAACCGAAGGAGTAATGGTAAAAGAGAAATCCTTACCAATACGATCGGAATAGCTTAAAGTGATTTCATAACCGTGATTGTTCACACGGCCATAATTGAGATAAGCCGGACGAACAGCTGTAGGGCCTTGAAGCAAATTTTGATTAGTAATAAGGATGTCCTTTCTCCTCTCCTTGAATAAGTCTACATTCAAACTGATCTTATCATTCCAAAACTTGGCATCGAAACCCAGATTGTATTTTACCGCAGTTTCCCAAGTCACATCGGGAGAAGAAGAAGATGCTTCACGCGCCACATTCAAGAATGTAGTATTTGTTGTACCGAAATTATAACCTTGGAAATCGCCCTGAGAGTTGTAATAACCATTATATATCCACCAAGCAGCAGGCAAATACAAAAAGCGTTGTCCCTGGCAGTTATCACTACCAACTGTTCCGATTGATGCCCGGACTTTCAAATACGAAAATACAGACTTTATAGGTTTCCAGAACTTTTCCTCAGACGCAGTCCAACCAATAGAAACAGAGGGGAAAAAGCCGAAACGCTTACCTTCCGCAAAATTCTCGGAACCATTGTACCCCATATTGGCATCGATCATATAACGATGCTTATAATCATAAGTAGCACGGGCAACCAAGCCAACATATCCATAAGGAATCGCAGTATAAGAACCCGGATAATATGTTTTCGACTGGTTATAAAGGAGCAAGCCGCCGACATTATGGTCTCCGAACTCCCGGTTATAGTTCAAACTGGCCTCTGCATACCAATCGCGGTTGGCCCAAGAACTTTCACCATATCCCAGATTCCAGAAGTCTCCGCTACGTTCATATAGGACATTGCCATTCTCATCCAAATAAGGCATAAAAGAAGCCGGCCTACCCGCAGTACGATTCTTTTCTTGAGAATAGGAAGAGTTATAAGAGGCTTTT
>CALUGY010000103.1 GCA_944320295.1 uncultured Bacteroides sp. | reverse complement strand
TGTTCGCCGCACGCGGCATCCTCCTCCACCACGCGAGCGAGCGCTGGGCCGAGACGCTCGTCCCCCGTAAAACCCCGTTGGCCGCCGCACGCATAGCCCAGGGCCTGCAAGACAAACTCTACCTGGGCAACCTCGATGCCCGGCGCGACTGGGGATATGCCCGCGACTACGTGGAGTGCATGTGGCTCATCCTGCAGCACGCCGTGCCCGAAGACTTCGTGATTGCCACGGGCGAGATGCACTCCGTGCGCGAGTTCGCCACGCTGGCCTTCCGCGAGGCAGGCATCGAGCTTTCGTGGCATGGCCAGGGCGTGGACGAGCAAGGCGTGGACGTGCGCACCGGCCGCGTGCTGATAGAGGTAGACCCCAAGTACTTCCGTCCCGCCGAGGTCGACCAGCTGCTCGGTGACCCTACCAAAGCCAAGAGCCTGCTGGGCTGGAATCCCCGCCAGACACCTTTCGAGGAACTGGTACGCATCATGGTGCGTCACGACATGGACTTCGTGCGCGACAGCCGTTTGCGCTTCTGAGCACCGCATTTTTGCACGTTATGTCGTTGTTGCGGCTGAAATAATTGCCAAAAGTTTGCTTTCTGTCTATAAAGCCTTATATTTGCACAAAAAACTAACGAATGTGCAATGCTATGGGGCAAAGTTTTATTTCCTATATAACAGAGAGCATAAAGAATAACTGGGATCTTGATGCCCTGACAGACTACAAAGGCGCAACGCTGCAATACAAGGACGTGGCGCGCAAGATAGAGAAACTCCACATTATCTTCGAGGCGAGCGGCATACGCAAAGGTGACAAGATAGCCGTCTGCGGCCGCAACAGTTCCCATTGGGGGGTGACGTTTTTGGCGACGCTCACCTATGGGGCGGTCATCGTGCCCATCTTGCATGAGTTCAAGGCGGACAACGTGCACAACATCGTCAATCACTCGGAGGCCAAGCTGCTTTTCGTGGGCGACCAGGTGTGGGAGAACCTGAACGAGGCCGCCATGCCCCTGCTGGAGGGAATCATGCTCATGACGGACTTCAGCATCATTGTGTCCAGAACCGAGAAACTGGACTACGCACGGGAGCACCTTAATGAGATGTTCGGTAAGAAGTACCCCAAGAACTTCCGCAAGGAGCACATCAAGTACCATGAAGACCAACCGGAAGAGTTGGCTGTCATCAACTACACTTCGGGAACCACCAGTTACTCCAAGGGTGTGATGCTGCCTTACCGTAGCCTGTGGTCGAACACCGACTTCGCTTTTGGCGTGCTGCACCTGCAACGCGGAGACCGTGTGGTATCCATGCTACCCATGGCGCATATGTACGGGCTGGCCTTCGAGTTCCTCTACGAGTTCGCGGCCGGTTGCCACATATACTACCTGACGCGCATGCCCAGCCCCAAGATCATCTTCCAGGCCTTTGCCGAGGTGAAGCCGCGCATTGTCATAGCTGTCCCTCTCATCATAGAGAAAATCATAAAGAAGAATGTATTGCCCAAGCTGGAAACCCCCACCATGAAGCTCCTGCTCAAGGTGCCGTTTGTGAACGACAAGATAAGGAGCACCGTGCGCGAACAGGTGGTACAAGCTTTCGGCGGCGAGTTTTTGGAAGTGATAGTGGGAGGCGCGGCCTTCAACCAAGAGGTGGAGGCATTCTTGAAGCGGATAGACTTCCCCTTTACTGTGGGTTACGGCATGACGGAGTGCGGGCCTATTATCTGTTATGAGGACTGGTCGCGCTTCAAGCCCGGTTCCTGTGGAAAGGCCGTCGTGCGCATGGAGGTCAGGGTGGATTCGCCCGACCCGCAGAACATCCCCGGCGAGATACTGTGTCGCGGGGCGAACGTCATGCTTGGCTATTACAAGAACCCGGAGGCTACGGCGCAGGCCCTTGATGCCGACGGGTGGCTACACACCGGCGACCTTGGTTTGATGGATGCTGAGGGAAATGTCACCATTAAAGGTCGGAGCAAGAATATGCTTCTCGGTCCCAGCGGCCAGAACATCTACCCGGAGGAGATAGAGGACAAGCTGAACAACATGCCCTACGTGGCCGAGAGCATCGTGGTGCAGCAGAACGAGCGGCTCGTGGGCTTGGTCTATCCCGACTTCGACGATGCCTTCGCACACGGGCTCACCATAGAGGACATAGAGCGCGTAATGGAGGAGAACCGTGTGGCCCTCAACGCCGAACTGCCCGCTTACAGCCAGCTGCAGAAGATGAAGGTTTACCCCGAAGAGTTCGAAAAGACCCCGAAGAAAAGCATCAAGCGCTTCCTGTACCAGGAGGCGAAAGGATAAAACAGGATGCGAGGTACAGGTTAGATGGTTTTTTCATTATGAAAATAAGAAGAATAGCTTTATTCCCCCTCCTTTTGTTTGGCATGGGGGCAGTAGCTTTTGCACAAGAAAATCCCAAGGGGAAGCCCGGAATCAATTTGTCGTTGTGGAAGAATGTCGCGACCCAGCGTACGGACACCATAGGCTCTACCTTCCTGAATGTGGGCATATTCTCTGCCCAGAACTGCTTGAATGGATTGGGCGTGAACGTGATAGGCTCTGTGACGGGCCGAGATGCGAATGGCTTGCAATTGTCCGGACTGTCGAATATGGTGGGGGGGAGCATGCGCGGAGTTCAACTGGCGGGTATCACGAATGTTTGCGGCGATGGGTTGGCGGGCATGTCGCTTGCCGGATTGGTGGGTATTGTGGGTAATGATGCCTGTGGCGTGGTAGCGGGCGGTTTGGCCAATATTGTGGGGAATGGTAGCCGTGGCTTGTTTGCGGGCGGATTGTTAAACATAGGAGGCGAGGATGCGGCAGGCATCTATCTGAGCGGCTTGTCGAACATAGCGGGCGGCAATTTCAAAGGAACATCCGTTTCGGCACTACTGAATGTGGCTGGAGGCAGGATGAGCGGCCTGCAACTGTCTGCTTTGGGCAATATCGTGGCGGGCGACATGTGTGGTATCCAGCTGTCTGGCTTGGGCAATGTGACTGGTGGTACGGCGCGGGGAGTGCAACTGGCCCCTGCCAATGTGGCCATCCGTGCGAAGGGCTTGCAGATAGGGCTTTTCAACTACTATAATGAACGGCTCGACGGTTTCCAACTGGGGCTGGTCAATGCCAACCCGCAGACCCGTGTCCAGTTGATGTTGTTCGGTGGCAATACGGCCAAACTGAATGTGGGCGCGCGTTTCAAAAACGATTTGTTTTATACCATCCTCGGCTTTGGCACGCATTATTTCGATTTTAGCGACAAGTTTTCCGCCGCGTGGTTCTACCGTGCGGGTTTGGAGTTGCCTCTCTATAAGGCATTGCACATCAGCGGCGATTTGGGATTCCAACATATCGAGGGTTTCAAGAACAAGCATTACGGCCTGCCCGCCCGCCTGTACGCCCTTCAGGCCCGTGTGAATCTGGAATACCGTTTGACCGATTGCGTGGGATTGTTCGTAACGGGCGGTTATGGTGGTAGCCGCTATTACAGCCGCAATGCGGGCTATGACGAGGGTGCCATTGTGGAGGGCGGAATCGTATTGTTCAAGTATTAAGCCTTTTTACCTTGTTGTTTACTTAAATGCATCGGACGTGTGAGGACGTTCATGACTTTATTGTCCCTGTTGCTTGCGGACATGGGCGGGTGCCCCGGAATGGAGCGGGGAAATCAAGGAAGACAAGCTGCTGTTTAAAGATACAGGGGAGATGGTCCGGAAGCGGAACATGTACGGAGCGTGCTCGCAACGTGTCGGGAGCGCGGCCGCGACATGTTGCGAGCGCAAGCGGAACGCATTGCGAGCAAACGGTTTGTATGTTCGGACTGAACGTGCTGATAGTGAGCGTTTTCAGTTTCTTTCCTTTATCGCTCCCATGCGGTAGGCGATGAGCAGTTTCTTGAGGTCTTCTATCTGCGTGCGTAGCTCCGCGCCCTTGTCCGTGTCCTTGACCATCATGCGCTGTGAGTTGAACTCCACGATGAAGGTGGTGGACTTGATGTCTTGCCCCTCTTCTATGGCCTTCTGCCGGCTTTGGAACGGCTCGTGTTGTACCAACTGCAGGCCGTGCGAGTGGAATACCAGCGTGTATCCGGCGATGCCCGTTTCCGGCTGGTAGGCTTTGGAGAATCCGCCGTCTATGACGAGCAGTTTGCCTCCGGCCTTGATGGGTTTCTCCCCTTTGAGGGTCTTGACAGGCACGTGGCCGTTGATGATGTGCGCGTGCTTCGCGGGGTCGATGCCGAACTCCCTGAGGATACCGTCGCACACCTCCACCTGGTCGCGCAGCGCGTAGTAATGGCCCTTTGTTTCGCGGTGCGTGGCCTTGTCTTCCAGAAAGTAGCGTTCGAAGGTTGCCATCTTGTCCTTGTCAAAGGCGGGCGAGTCCGGTCCGCACCACAGATACCACATGTAGTCGAGGGCGAAGTTCTTCTCCGGGCTTCCGTCGTCACCGAAGTAAGCGGCGCGCACCAGTTGGTCGGCCTTTTGCAGCAGCCCCTTTCCCCAGTATTCCTTTCCGTCGATGACGACGTGCTTGAACGTGCCATCGGCGTTGAGCGGTATGGATGCGTGGAAGAGTAGGTTGTCGTTGCACACAAGGTACATTCCACCATAGGTGTAGAGGCAACGCATGTGCTTGCGAAGCTTTTCGCTGTTGAGGAACGAGGCGTGCATCTTCTCCACAATCTCGCGCTCCTCGGCGGTCAGGCGGTAAGGGTCGGCAGGGTCGACGGTGGGGAAGCTGGTGTCCAGCATCTTGTACTCCCTCCCGTCACGGACGAAGAGGCCGCGCTCCCGGTCAATGAGGTGCAACAACTTGCGCCCCAGCATCTGGAATTCGGGCCTGCGGTCGATGATGGCTGCCTCCAGCTTCAGCTGTATGACGGTCACGGCCTTGTACATCTGCGCGATAAGGCGCAAGGTCTTTTCGTTGTAGCTCGCCTCTGCCAAGTCTACCTTGGGGGCGAACAAGGCGCAGGGGTCGTCGGCATACGTGTCCATGGCGAAGGTGGCCAGCGGCAGCAGGTTGATGCCGTAGCCGTCTTCCAGCGTGGCGAGGTTGCCGTAGCGCATGGAAAGGCGCAGCACGTTGGCTATGCATGCGTCGTTGCCCGATGCGGCACCCATCCAGAGGATGTCGTGGTTTCCCCATTGGATGTCGAAGTTATGGTAGTCACATAGTGTGTCCATGATAATATGCGCCCCCGGCCCGCGGTCGAAGATGTCTCCCACAATGTGGAGGCTGTCGATGGTGAGCCGCTGGATGAGGTTACACATGGCCACGATGAAGTCGTCCGCCCTGCCGGTGGAGATGATGGTCGCGATAATGACATTGATGTAGGCGTGCTTGTTTGGTTCCACGCTCGATTCATGCAGAAGCTCTTGGATGATGTACGAGAACTCCTGCGGCAAGGACTTGCGTACCTTCGAGCGTGTGTACTTGGAGGAAACGTTCTGTCCGACCTTGACCAGTTGGTTGAGGGTCGTATGGTACCAGTCGGCCATATCACGCTCGCATGCCTTGACCAGGCGCAGCTTCTCCTCCGGGTAGTAGATGAGCGTGCACAGTTCCTTTTGCTCGCTCTCGCGCAGGGTCTGGCCGAATATCTCGTTTACCTTGCGTTTCACCGCTCCCGACGCGTTCTTCAGCACGTGCTGGAAGGCTTCGTATTCACCGTGTATGTCCGTCAGGAAGTGTTCCGTGCCTTTCGGCAAATTGAGGATGGCTTCGAGATTGATAATCTCTGTGCTCGCGGCGGCCACGGTCGGGAAACTGTGAGATAACAGCTGGAGGTAGCGTAAGTCGTCCGTGATGTTTTCCAATGTGATATTGCCCATAAGTATGATGTGTTTAAGTGTGTACTGCTTTACGGCTTGAGCAGGCAGTCGCCCGCTTCGATACGGCGCATCACCCGGTCGGTGGCCTGTGCGATGGTGAGTTCCGTGGTGTCCACCACGTGTGGCTCATACGGTCCCAGGTCGGCAAACTGGCCCCACATGGCTTCCACCAGTTCCAAGTTGGTCTGGCGGCCCAGCTTGGCGCGGCTTGTGGCGCGGCGCAAGGTTTCGTTCTTCGAAGCCCTCAGCACGAGGTAATGCACCTCGTACCCCTGCCGCGCGGCCTCCATCCACGGTGCGAGAAACCACGGTCCGATGATGCCGTCCACCACCACGTCGTATCCTCCGCAGGCATAGCGCATGGCCGCGTCGCGGATGGCCTCTACGACAACGGCGTTCTGTTCGTCTGCTCCCGGCAGGTGCGGCGGCACGACTCCCTTGCTCAAGTAGTGATAGAAGTCGTCCGTGTGCATGTGCGCGGACTTGTCGAGAGGTGACAGGCGTGCAATGGCGGCCGCTATCGTGGTCTTGCCCGTTCCCGGTGCACCGGTGATGATGGTGATTCTGCCTTGTTGCATGATACGTGTGCGTATGGTTGTGGTTCTGTATTATATAGGTGTGCGGTGGCTCGCCGCGTTAACCCATCAGGCACATGATGGTCACTTGCGCGATGACGACACGCACGAACATGCTCAGCGGGTATACCGTGGCGTAGGATACCGACGGGTTGTCGCCGGGGATGGTGTCGTTGGCATAGTTCAGCGCCATGGGGTTGGCCATGCTTCCGCATAACATCCCCGCCATCGAGCCGAAGTCCACCTTCATCCAGCGGAAGGCCACGGCACCCACTATCAGTACCGGCACTACTGTCAGCACGAAGCCTGTGCCTATCCACAGCAGTCCCTCGGGGCGGAACACCGTCTCGAAGAAGTGCGCCCCCGCGTCAAGTCCGAGGCATGCCAGATAGAGCGCCAGGCCTAAAGCCCGTAGCATGAGGTTGGCACTCCGCGTGGTATAGGTTATCATGTGCATCCGAGGCCCGAACGTACCGATCAATATCCCCACGATGATGGGTCCGCCCGCCAGCCCCAACTTCACCGGCGCGCTGATGCCCGGCAAGGAGATGGGTATGGCTCCCAGCGCCAAGCCCAGGACGATGCCTATGAAGACCGACACCAGGTTCGGCTCTTTCAAGCTCTTGATGGCGTTACCCAGCACCTTCTCCACGTTGTGTACGGCCGGAGCTTCGCCGACCACGGTCAGGCGGTCGCCAAGCTGCAAGGTCAGTCCGGCGGTGGCCAGCAGTTGCACCCCGTTGCGGTAGATGCGGCTGATGTTCACCCCGTAGTGGTTGCGCAGGTGGAGCGAGCCGAGTTTCTTGCCGTTCAGTTCAGGGCGCGTCACTACGATGCGCTGCGAAATGAGCTGGCTGTCGATGGCGTTCCAGTCAATGTCTTTCTTGTTCCAGTCGGTATACTCCTGCTCCCCGAACAGCACGGTGAGCGCCGGGGCATCCTTCTCCGACGTGATGACCAGCAGGCGGTCGCCCTTCTGGATTATCTTCTCGGAAGTGGGGATGGAGACTTTCCCGTCGCGCCACAAGCGGGATATCACGAATTTCGGGTAGTGGAGCACACCCAGCTCCTTGATGCTCTTGCCGAAGATGGCCGGGTTGTGCACCTGAAAGGCCACTATATACGGCTTGTTCATGTTCTCTTGTTCCGCCATTTCCAAGTCCTCTTTCCTGGCCAGGAACTTGCGGAGTAGCAGGATGGCCAGTATGACTCCCACCACGCCCAAGGGATAAGTCACGGCACAGCCCAGCGCAGGCGAACTGGCCTCCAGACCTATTTGCTTCAACGTTTGCTGTGCGGCACCCAGGGCGGGAGTGTTGGTGGTGGCCCCGCACAATATGCCTACCATCTCCGGCAGGGGAATGTCGAGCGCGAAGCTGCCCGATATGGCCATGGCCGTGCCTACAAGCACCACAGCGATGGCCAGCATGTTGAGTTTTACGCCCCCGCTGTGGAAGGAGTTGAAGAAACCGGGTCCCACTTGCAGTCCCAGCGCATAGACAAAAAGGATGAGGCCGAAACTCTCGGCATAGTTGAGCATCTGCGGGTCGATGGAGAGGCCCAGGTGTCCGGCCAGGATGCCGGCAAAGAAGACAAACGTCACACCCAGCGACACGCCGAAGAAGCGTATCTTGCCCAACACCAACCCTATGGCGGAGATGATGGAAAGCACCACGACCGCTTGCAGGGCCGTATGCTCCACGAATAAGCTGTTTATCCAGTCCAATGTATGAATGTGTTATCGTTTCAGGCTGCAAAGATAACATAAAAAAGCGATATGCCGTATATGCATGCCGTTGAGCCTTCAGTATAAAGAGAGGCGCGGGTGACGGATGTCCGTCCCCGCGCCTGTACATGTGTTCCGTGCTTGCCGGATATTAAATAATGTATTGTGAGCTGATGGACTCGTTGTGCATGACACGGCGTATGGTCTCGGCAAACATGTCGGCTATGCTGAGCTGCTTCACCTTGGCGCACTTCTTGGAGTAGGGGATGCTGTCCGTGAATACCATTTCCGTCAGGGCCGACTCCTGCACGCGGAACGACGCGGGGTCGGACATCACGCAATGGCTGGCAATGGCGCGTACTGACTTGGCTCCGGCTTCCATCATGATATTGGCTGCCTTGGTGATGGTGCCGGCCGTGTCCACAATGTCATCCACCAAAACCACGTTCTTGTCCTTTACGTCGCCGATGATTTGCATGGTGGCGACCACGTTGGCCTTCTCGCGCGTCTTGTTGCAGAGCACCAAGGGCACGCCGAGGTATTTGGAGAAGGTACTGGCACGTTTGGAGCCACCCACGTCGGGCGTGGCGATGACCAGGTCTTCCAGTTGGAGCGACTCGATGTAGGGCAGGAATACGGCCGAGGCATACAGGTGGTCTACGGGGATGTCGAAGAAGCCCTGAATCTGGTCGGCATGCAGGTCCATCGTGATGAGCCGGTCTATGCCGGCCACCGATAGCAGGTCGGCCACGAGCTTGGCGCCGATAGACACGCGGGGCTTGTCCTTGCGGTCTTGGCGTGCCCATCCGAAGTAAGGGATGACGGCCACGATGCTCTTGGCCGAGGCACGCTTGGCGGCATCGATCATCAGGAGAAGCTCCATCAGGTTGTCGGAGTTCGGGAATGTGGATTGTACCAAGAACACGTGTGCCCCACGGATGGATTCTTCGTAAGACACGGCGAACTCGCCGTCGGCAAAGTGGGTGATGTTCATGTTGCCCAACGGGCAATTCAGGCTAGCGCAGATTTTCTCTGCCAGGTACTTCGAGTTTGTACCCGAGAATACCATGAAAGGTTCTTTTTCTCTCATTATGAGGCGAATATTTGATTGAATAGAGATTGTTATGCTGCAAAGGTAGGAATTTTCGCACATATAACGGACATTTTCTTCCTTTTTCATGCGTGTCTGGGGCGGATATATGCCGTCGAAATGCGCAACGTGTTGCGCGTTTGCTCCGAACGTGTTGCGCCCGTGCTTCCGACATGTTCCGTCCGCGCTCCGTGTATGTTCGGAAGGTTGGCTTTATATGTGGCTGTATTATAGCGGTTTGCAGATGCGTTGGAATGGACGGTGTTTCTTGTCGCTTTCCTGCGTTTCTGCCGTTCGGGCACAGCATGAAAAAAGCTTCCCCGCATGGTCAGGGAAGCTTTTTGTGTGGAAACTGCGCATCGCGTCAGTCTTCGTATACGAAGCGTACGTTGTCTATCCAAAGCGTGTTGCCAGGCGAACCGATGAATGCCCCGCCGTGGCTGGAGGCGAATTGCAAGACGACGTGCGTGGGTGTCTCGTCCTTTTTGGCCCATCCCGTTTCCACGAT
This sequence comes from uncultured Bacteroides sp., assembly GCA_944320295.1. Lineage (GTDB taxonomy): Bacteria > Bacteroidota > Bacteroidia > Bacteroidales > Bacteroidaceae > Bacteroides. The sequence goes on along the minus strand of CALUGY010000103.1, from coordinate 12,027 downwards.
GGGCTTGCTTTCGCCTTTCGAGTTGCGGGCGTAGTAAGTGTCGTTCATCAGTTTCATGCTTTCGGCCGAATAATACGACTCTTGCGTGATGTCCCCGTAGTGTATCTCGTAGGTGGCATTGTTCTGCCAGTCGTCGGTGCTCGAGTCATAGCGCACCACGGCCGTCCCCACCCGTTGTGCGGTGATGTTGCCTTCGGCATCCTCGCTGCGGCGTTGCAGCAGGCACACCACGGTGGCGCAGTCGCGGCCCTCCACGCGGCCTTTCCTTCCGAAGCCCGTCATGCGCACGCGTTCCGTGTCGGGTGATGCCTTCACCTTGTAATCAAACCGTATGGCTTTCGGCCTTTTGTCGAAGGGAATCCCGCAGTTCAGGTACTTGTCGCCTCCCTTGGGGCTGGTGATGGGTTCCTGCATGTCGCCCAGGAACAGCGAGCCTGCTGCCAGCACGTGTATGTTGATGAGGCCGAGCACTTTCACGCCCTCGATGTGCGTTTCCAGACGGGCGCAATAGCCGTCTCCGCGCGGTTCTTTATAGACCGAGGTGTTTGTCTTGGTGATGCCCGCCACGCGTGCCATGATGTTCGACGAGCCCCAGGGCGAGCCTCCGAGGTTCGTGTATACTTTGTTTCCTGTGATGCTTGTGTCAGGACCGACTTCGTAAAGTGTTTTTGTGTTCCCGCCGATGATGCCCGATTCTTCTATGCTCCGGGTCACCCAGCTGTCCATATCTCCGTATTTCACCAGCGTTTCGGTTTCTTGGGCAAACGTGCAGGCGGGAATCGTCATTCCCATGATGCCCAATAAGATGTTCTTTCCTTTCATTTTCGGCAATATGTTGATTTCCGGCCTCAAAGGTACTCTTTTAATCCAGAACGCAGCCACCCTGTGCCCGATAATTGGGCTGTATTGTCTATTTTTAGTGTATTATAGCAGATTGCATGGCCTGTACGGCCGATGTGTGCGCCCCGCGCTTCCGTTGTATGGCGGGGGATTGCACCGGCCGTAATGTTAAAGATTTGAAAGTGCAAAACCCTTCTTGTCTTGATGCAGTATTTTTGCCGTCGCTGCATTTAAAGGTAAACACGTGTTGGGAGAAAGAATGGAAGAAGAGGAACTGGCAGAACGCTGTAAGCAAAAAGACAGGCTTGCTTATAAGCTACTGTATGAACGCTACGCGGGACGCATGCTTGCCCTGTGCCTTCGCTATGTGGGCGACAGGGACACGGCGGAAGACTTGGTGCACGACGGTTTCCTTAAGCTCTTCGATTCGTTTGATAAGTTTACATGGCGCGGCGAGGGTTCCCTGCGGGCGTGGATGGAGCGGGTCATGGTGAATATCGCGTTGCAACATTTGCGGAAAAACGACGTGCTGTCCCAGTCCGCACCGCTCGACAATGTGCCTGAAACATACGAAGAACCCTTGCCGTCGGATGTGGATGCCATCCCGATGGATGTCCTGATGCGTTTTGTGGGCGAGCTTCCGGCCGGCTATCGCACGGTGTTCAACTTGTTTGTGATTGAAGGGAAGTCGCACAAGGAGATAGCTTCTTTGTTAGGAATCAATGAAAAGTCATCGGCATCGCAGTTGACACGCGCCAAGGCATCGTTGGCCGGGAAAATACGTGCCTGGATGAAAGAAAACAGATAATGAAGGGAGACAAATTATATGAAGGATGAACTTTGGTTGGAACATATGAGGCAACGTCTGAAAGACTGTTCGGAACCTTTGCCGTCTTCCGGTTGGGAACGTTTGGAGAAAGAGTTGCCTTTGCCAAGCGAAGCATCAGCCTCTGAATCGCGTAGGTTGGTGCCTTTCCGGCGATGGTCGGTAGCGGCAGCTGCAGCCTTGTTGGTCGCCATATCGGGCATAAGCCTATGGTTTTTAGATAGCCCTTTGGAGGCGGACTTGAGGCAGGCGGTCGGAGAGGCCTCATTGTTGTCATTGCCTAACCGGCCTTCCGGCGTGAATGGCGCATTTCGTGGAATGCCTTCCGGACAGGAACTCCTCTCATCCACGGAGCTTGATGGCAAGGCCACGGGGGGAACCGGCAAACCGGCTGGTGATGGTTCCTTTACTATTGCCGAAGAATACATAGACATTGAAGAAACTGGTGAGGGCCGGCAACCTGTGGATTCTGCCACAAATATGACACCGCGTGGAAAAACTTCCGAAACCAAACAAAAGCGTAAAGCTGTATTGGACAATCCTGAGTCTCTACTTGCCATGGCTGACAAGCCGGAGAAGAAAAACAAAGGATGGGGCATTAGCTTGTCCGTGGGGAATGCTGGTGGCATGAACAGCGCATTGGACGGCAATGATGGTTACCATATACAACAAAACAGTCCGGGATACAGTTATTCACGGCTCGATGTGCTTGCCACTTCCACCGGCTTGGTATCTATCCCGGAAGGGCAAAAGCTGGTTTACAGGGACGGGATACCTTTCTTGCAGAGCAAGGCCCGCAAGGCGGCTTCTATCGACCATCGTTTGCCGTTGAGCTTCGGATTCTCTGTACGTAAGAGCCTGCCCAAAGGATTCTCCTTGGAGACTGGTCTGACTTATACGTATTTGGTTTCGGACATTCAGTTCGTCGATAATTGGGAGAAAGCCACACAGAAGTTGCATTATCTCGGCATACCTTTGCGGGCCAATTGGGACTTCTTTGACCGCAATTCGTTTACTTTATATGTCTCGGCCGGAGGGGCTATGGAAAAATGTGTCTTTGGTAGGACCGGCGGCGAGAAGACTGTTGTCGACCCATTGCAGTTCTCGGTCATGTCGGCCGTCGGTTTGCAATATGATTTGAGCAGACGCATAGGACTCTACATCGAACCAGGTGTGTCTTATTTCTTCGACGATGGCTCGGATGTGGAGACGTACCGTAAAGAGAACCCTTGCACCTTCACGCTGCAAGCCGGCTTACGCCTGAATTATTGAGGCTGACAGGAATTTGCGTATCTCCTGTAAAGGAAGGCCCCGCCGTCCGGCATAGTCTTTCAGTTGGTCCTCGCCGATGGGGCCTATGTGGAAGTACCGGGAAGCCGGATGTGCCAGCATCAGCCCGCAAACGGAGGAGTGCGGCTGCATGGCTCCGTTTTCTGTAAGAGAGATGCCTATCTGCTGCATCCCTAATAATCGGTCGATGATGAAGACAATGGATTGGTCGGGCAAGGACGGATAGCCGACAGCCGGCCTGATGCCTTGGAATTTCCCGGTAAGCATGTCCTGCATGGTAAGCGATTCGTCGTGAGCATATCCCCAAACTTCTTTCCTGATGTATTCATGCAATTTTTCTGTCGCTGCCTCTACCAGGCGGTCGCATAACGTTTGTGCCAAGAGGCTGCTGTAGACATCCTTGTCACGGCCATCCTCTTGCCTTTCCGTTTGCATGGCGTTGACTGAGGAGGCGAACAGACCGACGGTGTCGCCTATGCCGGAGGACATGGGACGTATGAAGTCGCTCAAGCATAGGCTGTAACCAGCGTCTATTTGTGGGGTTTGCTGGCGAAGGCAAGGGATTACCGTGCCGTCTTCCACTACAATGTCGTCACCGTGCGAGTTGGCTTTGCAGAGCTTGTAAAGGCACCGCGCTTCCACCTTTCTATCCATTTGCTTCAGAGCGAGACAGGCTTCTTCGAAAAGCCGGGCGGCTTCTGTGGCTTTGGCTTGTTCTTCGGCGGGGAAGGCGGCTATCCATGCGGCAACTTCATCCGGCAGTTTGCCAGCATGGGCTATGCCTGCAAAACGGGGCTGGAACTTCCATGCGTGGAAGAAGTACGTCCAGTCGATGTAAGGAACGATGTCGGCAACGTGATAGCTTATGACAGGCATCGGCGTGAAGTCAAGGGTTGAAACGCAGTTCTTCGCCGCGGAACGAATCGTTTACCTGGCCGTCCTCGTAAACCAGTCGGCCGTTGACAAATGTCTTTTCCACCTTCCAGCCGAATCGGTGCCCTTCCAGCGGGCTCCAGCCGCACTTGCTTTGTATCATGTCTTTTGTCAGCGTCCACGGGCTGCGGGGACGCACCAGCACGAGATCGGCCATATATCCCGGCCGGATAAAGCCCCGCTTCTCGATGCGGTAGATACGGGCCGGGGCATGGCACATCTTCTCAACGAGCGTTTCTATGGTGAATACTCCCCGGTCGGCCAGGTCAAGCATGGCGGGCAGGGAGAATTGTATCATCGGCATGCCAGAAGCCGCTTTGAGTGCTCCGCCTTCTTTGTCGGAAAGCAGATGTGGGGCATGGTCGGTGGCAATGACGTCTATCCGGCCGCTGTTTACGGCAGCCCGTAAGGCTTCGCGGTCGGAGGTTTCTTTGACGGACGGGTTGCACTTGATGCGTGTCCCCAACCGTTGGTAGCTGTCGCGGGTATATAGCAGGTGCGCCACGCAAGCTTCTGCCGTGATGCGTTTCTGCTCCACAGGCAATGCTTCGGTAAAGAGCGGAAGTTCGGCGGCGGTGGATACGTGCAGGATGTGCAGCCTTGCCCCGGAGTCCTTGGCCAGTCGCACGGCGGCCTGTGAGGAGGAAAGGCATGCTTCCGCAGAGCGGATGTCGGCATGGAGCTCCACCGGTGCGTCGTCAGCTCCGGGATGTGCCGTCAGGTACTGCTCTATGTTGCGGCTTATGATGTGCTGGTCTTCGCAATGGGCGGCTATAAGCAGGTCGGTTCCTTCGAATATGCGGCGCAGGCTGTCGGTGTTATCCACAAGCATGTTGCCGGTGCTTGAACCCATGAACAGCTTGATGCCGCACACGCGGTGCCGGTCGAGCTTGGGGAAGTCGCGGTAATTGTCGTTCGTGGCCCCGTAGTAGCACGAGTGGTTCACGATGCACTTCTCATTCAGCAGCTCCAGCTTGGCCTCAAGGGCGTCGAGGGTGGTGGTGGCCGGCTTGCAGTTGGGCATGTCCATGATGGAAGTCACGCCACCGGCGGCGGCGGCACGGCTCTCCGTCAGGATGTCGGCCTTTTGGGTCAGGCCGGGGTCACGGAAGTGCACATGGTCGTCTATCACGCCGGGCAGCAGGCAGCAGCCTCCGGCATCTATGGCGTCGCAGTCCGGCAGGGGGCGTGTCTCTCCTTTGGGGATGACTTGGGCTATGCGGCCGTCGGTAATGAGTATGGAGCCGTGCAAGCTCCGCCCCTCGTTGACGATGAGTGCATTGTGTATCAGCGTATGTCTCATGTGGCTGGATGGTGTATTGGTTAGCGTTTGTATTTCCGGAACAGGCTGTCCCACTTCAGCTTGATGACCCCGAACACCGCTTCGCCGAAGATGCTGCTGTTCATTTTCGACGTGCCGAGCTTGCGGTTGATGAATATTACGGGCACCTCGGTCACCTTGTAGCCCAGCTTGTAGGCCGTAAACTTCATCTCTATTTGGAATGCGTACCCCTTGAAGTGTATCTTGTCCAGGTGGATGTTTTCCAGCACCTGCCGCCGGTAGCATACGAATCCGGCCGTGGTGTCATGGATAGGCAGGCCGGTAATGAGCTTGACGTACTTGGATGCGAAGTAGGACATGAGCACCCGCCCCATGGGCCAGTTTACCACGTTGACGCCCGTGACGTAGCGCGAGCCGATGGCCACGTCGGCTCCCTGGCTGGCACAAGCCTCGTACAGGCGGGGCACGTCGGCAGGGTTGTGGCTGAAGTCGGCATCCATCTCGAACACAAACTCGTAGTCGCGCTCCAATGCCCATTTGAAGCCCGTGATGTAGGCCGTTCCCAGTCCCAGCTTGCCGCTCCGCTCCAGCAAGAACAGGCGGTTGGGAAACTCGGACTGTAGCGTGCGTACGATGTCGGCCGTGCCGTCGGGCGAGCCGTCGTCTATGATGAGGATGTGCAGCCCCGGGCTGAGCGCCAGCACCGTGCGCGTGATGTTCTCTATGTTTTCCCGCTCGTTGTACGTCGGTATGATGACAAGCGTCTTTTCTATTGTCTGGCTCATGGATGTGCAGCTTTGGTATTCGTGTAGCAAATGTACGGATTTTATGCCCATTTCCAACGGAATCCGCCTATATATTTCACGCGGGGCAGGGCGGCCGGCCTTTCGGGGAATAGGGGCGCGCTTCAGGGGAATAAGGACGCGTCCGCCTCGTTTTTACGTGACATTCAGCCGTTTGCCTGTGTCCTTATAGGCCGTTTGCTCCGTACATGTTCCGGGCGCGGTCGCAACATGTACGGAGCACGGTCGCAACGTGTTGGAAGCAAACGCGCGACATGTCGCGCCCGTGCAGCAAAAATATGCCGCCTTTCCTTAGTCCGTACCCGCGTTATTTACTACTTTTGCGCCCAAAACCATTACGATGACCATCAAAGATTTGCAGCAGGCATACGCGGCTCATCCCAACGTGGACGCCATGTGCCGTTTGCTTGGCGACTCTTCATTGCGCCATATATATTGCGGGGGGCTCCGGGGCTCGTCCGCCCCTCTCTTCACGTCGCTGCTGCCCGCACGGACGGGCCGCGGCTGTGTGTGTGTCCTGCAAGACTTGGAGGAGGCAGGCTATTTCTACCACGACCTGGTGCAGGTGCTGGGCGAGGACGACGTGCTCTTCTTCCCCTCCTCCTTCCGCCGCGCCATCAAGTACGGGCAGAAGGACGCGGCCAACGAGATTCTCCGCACCGAGGTGTTGGGACGCTTGCAAAAGGGCGGCAGCCCGTTGTGCATCGTCACCTATCCCGACGCGCTGGCCGAGAAGGTGGTGTCGGGCAAGGAACTGAGCGAGAAGACCCTCAAGCTGCACCAGGGCGAGCGGGTGGACATGCAGTTCGTGACCGACGTGCTGAACAGCTACGGATTCCAGCGTACGGACTATGTGTACGAGCCGGGGCAATATGCCGTGCGCGGCAGCATCGTCGATGTGTTCTCCTTCGCGTCGGAGTATCCCATCCGCGTGGACTTCTTCGGCGACGAGGTGGAGAGCCTCCGCGTGTTCGAGGTGGAGACGCAGCTCTCCAAGGGACAGCGCGACGAGGTGGTCATCGTGCCCGACCTGGGCGACGCCCTTGCGCATGGGGATGCCGGCGGCATGGTGCCCTTCCTCGACTTCCTGCAGCCGGACACCCTGCTGGTGGTGCACAACGTGCTATGGCTCAAGGAACGCATACAGCAAGTGCACGACGAGTCGCTCACCCCGCAGGCCGTCATGGCCTACGCGGCCGAGGAGCAGGGGGAAACGCTCTCGCTCGACGGCAAATTGCTGGAGGGGGACGAGTTCATGCGCCGTGCGCTCGACTTCCAGCGCATGGAGTTCGGCGAGCACGCCACCGGCACGCCCGACGCCCGCCTGGACTTCAGCACGTCGGCGCAGCCCATCTTCCACAAGAATTTCGACCTCGTGGCGCAGGCTTTCGCGCGGTACATGGCCGACGGATATACATTATATATATGTAGCGACAGCAAGAAGCAGACCGACCGCCTGCGCGACATCTTTGCCGACCGGGGGGACAACGTGGCCTTCACCCCCGTGGAGCACACCCTGCACGCCGGCTTCTCCGACGACACGCTGCGCCTCTGCATCTTCACCGACCACCAGCTGTTCGACCGCTTCCACAAATACAGCCTCCGCAGCGAGAAGGCGCGCAGCGGCAAGGTGGCCCTCTCCCTCAAGGAGCTCAACCAGTTCACCCCCGGCGACTACGTGGTGCACGCCGACCACGGGGTGGGGCGCTTTGCCGGGCTGGTGCGCATACCCGGCGGCAACAACACCACGCAGGAGGTGATGAAGCTGGTCTACCAGAACGACGACGTGGTGTTCGTCTCCATCCACTCCCTGCACAAGGTGTCGAAGTACAAGGGGAAGGAAGGCGAGACGCCGCGCCTCAACAAGCTCGGCTCCGGGGCGTGGGAGAAGCTGAAAGACCGCACGAAGAAGAAGATAAAGGACATTGCTCGCGACCTCATCAAGCTCTACGCCCGCCGCCGCGAGGAGAAAGGGTTCGCCTTCAGCCCCGACAGCTTCCTGCAACACGAGCTGGAAGCCTCCTTCCTCTACGAAGACACGCCCGACCAGAGCAAGGCCACGGCCGAGGTGAAGGCCGACATGGAGAGCCCCCGCCCCATGGACCGCCTGGTGTGCGGCGACGTGGGCTTCGGCAAGACCGAGGTGGCCATACGCGCCGCCTTCAAGGCCGTGGCGGACAACAAGCAGGTGGCCGTGCTCGTCCCCACCACCGTGCTGGCCTACCAGCACTTCCAGACCTTCCGCGAGCGGCTCAAGGGCATGCCTTGCCGCGTGGAATACCTGAGCCGTGCCCGCACCGCCGCCCAGGCGCGCACCATCATCAAGGGCCTGGCCGAGGGCGACGTCAACATACTCATCGGCACGCACCGCATACTGGGCAAGGACGTGCGCTTCAAAGACCTGGGCCTGCTCATCGTGGACGAGGAGCAGAAGTTCGGTGTCTCCGTCAAGGAGAAGCTGCGGCAGATGCGCGTCAACGTGGACACGCTCACGCTCACCGCCACGCCCATCCCCCGCACCTTGCAGTTCTCGCTCATGGGGGCACGCGACCTGAGCGTCATACAGACCCCGCCGCCCAACCGTTACCCCATACAGACCGAGGTGCACACCTTCAACGAGGACGTCATTGCCGACGCCATCAACTTCGAGATGAGCCGGGGCGGGCAGGTGTTCTTCGTGAGCAACCGCATTGCCGGGCTGGAGGAGCTGAAAGCCATGATAGAGGCCCACGTGCCCGGATGCCGCGTGGCCGTGGGGCACGGCCAGATGGAGCCGGCCCAGCTGGAGCAGGTGGTGCTCGACTTCGTGGCATACGACTACGACGTGCTGCTCTCCACCACCATCATCGAGAGCGGCATAGACATACCCAACGCCAACACCATCATCATCAACCAGGCGCAGAACTTCGGCCTGAGCGACCTGCACCAGATGCGCGGACGCGTGGGCCGCAGCAACCGCAAGGCCTTCTGCTACCTGCTCGCCCCGCCGCCGGCCCTGCTCTCCCAGGAGGCGCGCCGCCGACTGCAGGCCATCGAGAGCTTCAGCGACCTGGGCAGCGGCATACACATCGCCATGCAAGACCTGGACATACGCGGGGCGGGCAACATGCTCGGCGCCGAGCAGAGCGGTTTCATCGCCGACCTGGGATACGAGACCTACCAGCGCATCCTCTCCGAGGCCGTGGCCGAGCTGAAGAAGGACGAGTTTGCCGACCTCTACCGCGAGCAGTCCGCCGCCACGGCCGCCACGGGAGGCGACGTCCTCGGCCAGCAGTACGTCACCGAGTGCCAGGTGGAGAGCGACCTGGAGATGTTCCTGCCCCCCGACTACGTGACGGGCAGCAGCGAGCGCATGCTCCTCTACCGCGAGCTGGACGGCCTGTCGCTCGACAAGGACGTGGACGCCTTCCGCTCGCGCCTGGTGGACCGCTTCGGCCCCCTGCCGCCGCAGGCCGAGGAGCTGCTGCGCCTGGTGCCCCTGCGCCGCATGGCCGCCCGCCTGGGCGTGGAGCGCGCCGTGCTCAAGGCGGGCAGGATGACGCTCTACTTCGTCAGCGACCCCGACAGCCCCTACTACCAGAGCCCCGCCTTCGGCAAGTTCATCGGCTACATGATGCAGTACCCCCGCCGCTGCGACCTGCGCGAGCAGTCGGGCCGCCGCTCCATGATTGTCAAAGACGTGGCGTCGGTGGAGCAGGCCCTCGCCGTGCTGCAAGAGGTGCTGGCCATGCCGGTTGAGGAGTAGGCTTATTTCTTCAACACATACATCCGGTGCGTGCCGCGCCCCTCGCGGCCGATGCCCGAATCCTCCTGCGCGGCCCAGCGCCGCAGCTCGCGCACGGCGGAGGCATGCAGTAGTCCCGTCAGTGCGCCATATTCGCCCACCGTCATGTACGGGTGGGTGGAGAGGTACTGCCGCGCCAGGGCGAGCCGCTCCTCGGGCGTGTACTTTTGCGACGACCGCCGGAACTTCTTCCGCGAGCGTTCCAGCTGGCAGTTCCTGTCCGTCAGCCCCACCAGCTTCTGGTCGGCGCGGAAGTTGATGCCCCGCACGTGGATGGCCGTGGCGTTGCGCCGCGTGTCGCCTTTCTCCCCGGTCTCCCGCTCGAAACCCTTGCGCAACCCCAGCGCGCGGGTAAAGATGCCCAGCCCGTCTATCTTCACCGAATATCCGGCCGCCATGCAGTCGGCCATGTGCTCCAAGAGCGACTGTACCACGCCCTTTATCTCGGCGGGCGCAAACGTGCTGTACTGCCCCGCGCGCCGCGCCAGCTCGTTCAGGTCAATCTGTCCCGTCAGCCTCATGCGCGGGTAGAGGATGCGTTTCCCCTCATCGTTGGGCAGGTTCGATTCCTGCATTTCATAGCTTGCCATAGATGCTTGTATAAAGTTATTTCTCTGCGGGGGAAAACTTGTCTTCCTGCCGGGAAAGACTTGTCTGCCCCCTTGTATAAGTTATAGTTCAAGCCTTGGACTATATAATTCAAGTGTTGAACCATATAGTTCAAGCCTTGGACTACATAGTTCAAGCGTAAAATTACAACTTTCCCCCGTATCCGCAAAATTTTTCCCCACGGGGGAGACAACTTTCTCCGCCCATGGGGACAACTTTCCCTGCCGGGGCAGTAGCTCACGCGTGCCGGGGCCGGATGCGCTTCATCACCGTGCCGATGCCCTCGCGTATGCGGCTGCCCAGGATGACCAGCACCACGGCGGTGAGAATCAGCACGATGCCCGCCGCCTCGGTGGCCGTGAACGCCTCGCCGAACACCAGCGCGCCGATGGCCACCGCCGTCACCGGCTCCATGGCGCCCAAGATGGAGGTCAGCGTGCCCCCTATGTGGCGCACGGCCAGCAGCAGCGTGATGTTCGAGATGACCGTGGGCATCACCGCCAGCAGCACCACCAGCCCCGCGCTCCCCCAGTCGGGCAGCGGCTGCAGGCTCTGCTGCGCCCCCGTCTTCACGGTGAACGTCAGCGCGGTGAACAGGAACACGTAGAACGCCAGCTTGCGGCTGTGCATCTCCCTGAGCCGCGACTTGTTGACGGACACGATGTAGCTCGCGTAGCCCACGGCCGACAGCAGCACGACAATCACGCCCCACGCGTCGAGCTTCAGCTCCGTGCCCTGCAGCGACAACCGCGCCACGCCCCCCACGGCCAGCACGATGGCCAGCCACGTGACCCACGAGGCGCGCTCGCGGAACAGCACGGCCAGCAGCACGGTGGTGAAGATGGGGTAGGTGAAGTGCAGCGTCGTGGCCACGCCCGCGCCCATCACCTCGTAGCCGTAGAGCAGGAACATGGACGACGCGGTGTAGAACAACGCCATGAGCACCAGCAGCGGCACGTCGCGCCACGCCACGCGGAACGTCTCGCCCTTGGCCAGCATCATGCAGCCCAGGGCCACGGTCGCCGCCGAAAAACGGTAGAAAAGGATGCTGTCCGACGCCAGCCCCCGGTGCATCAGCGGCAGGGTGAACAGCGGGATGAGGCCGAACGTGACCGACGTCAGCAGCCCGTAGGCCACGCCCTTCAGTTTGTTTTGCTTCGAAGTATCCATGTCTTATGAGTCTAACCGGCCCGGCTCCCCGCCGGACCGGGCGCAAAGGTACGAATATTCCCGCATCCGCGCACCGCCGCCGGCCGCCGATTTTTCACCCGCGCCCGCCTCTTCCGCCCCCCCCGGCGGCCTATCCGTAAAAGAAGAAGCAAACCTTGTTGAGCCACCGCCAGCGGAAGCGGAACCAGCGGCGCGTGCTGATTTGGTCGCCGCCGAAGCGCAGCACGAACTCCCGGTAGCCGTGGCGGCGGAAGGGCAGGCCCACGTCCATGAACTCCAGGTGGCGGTATCCCCGCTCGCGGGCGTCCTCCAGCGCCTTCCACACGGCCAGCACGCCCGGATACTGCTGGCGGTACGTCTTGCGCATCCCCCCGGAAAACCACAGGTAGGCGCAGTCGTCGGAGTAGATGCACGCGCTCCCCCCGATGATCTTGCCCTTGTATTGCACGATGAAGAGGCGGTTGTGCCCGTTGCCCTGCCCCGCCAGCTG
>CALUGY010000102.1 GCA_944320295.1 uncultured Bacteroides sp. | reverse complement strand
GTATTTCCTTAATCTGTTCGGCGTATTGCACCAGCCGCTGGTCGTCGAAGATGCCCGGCTGGTCTCCCTTCAGGCTCTCGCCGCTGAGCTTGAGGAGGATGCGTTTGTACGGAGTTGCCATAAAAATATTATTTGGTGTATTTGTCGGTTGGCAAAGATACGCTTTCCCTGCGAGATGAGGAAGCGCCCCGGCGGGTTATTCCAGCTTTTCGCGGATAAGCTGCCGCACTTCTTCGCGGCTTTTGAAGATTGCGGGATATGTACGCAGGGTGTCGTACTCCTGGTATAGGTCCTGCTCCGTGGTTAGTGTGCCTTCGGGGCGGAGTGCCTTGTCGTACAAGTGGCAGCGGCGCAGCAGTTCCGGCTTGAAGTCGTCGGTCACTATCCCTTCTATGCCCCAGGCGGCCATGTGGTCGTACACGGGGGCGTCGTATATCAGTCCGTCGGCCACGTCCTGCCAACGCTTTCCCTCGGTCCACTCCCCCAGGAAGGGCGTCTCGCCATAGGGCGTGCCCGGCAGGTCGATGCCGAAGGGCTGGCAGTCCATCAACTCGAACGCCGCGTCCCAGTTGCCGTCGTCGGTCAGGGGGCAGTTGCTGAAGTTCTGGAAGTCGAACAGGGTGTAGTCAAACCAGTTGAGCATGACTATCTTGACGCGTTCCTCGCCGAAGGTGCGCTTCATCCATCGCCCTTGGGTGTGGTAGGGCCGTTTGGCATCGGTTATTTCCCCGTTGACGGCATGGGGCTGGTTGGTGATGACCAGCGCCTTGCGTTTGCCCATTCGGGGCGTTTGCCGGGCATACATCTCCGCAATGTGGGCGCACATGGTGCTGTCGCGGTACCTTGCGGCGGGCGAAGTCCAGAACGTTCGGTAGTCTTCAGGCGTGTGGATGTCGTCCCAGGAGAAGCGGGCGTCGCTCAAGCCCAAGGTTATCTTCTGGCGGGATGAGCGGTTGATGCGATAGATGCCACGCAGGAACTTCACCCGGTTGTATTTTTCCCACAGGGGGTAGAATACCTCGTTGGGGTAGTAGGCGTAGAGGCTGTCCATGAAGGCGGCTTCCGTGGGGTAGTTGCCTTGCAGCAGGCGGTTGACAGCCGGGGTCATGTTTTGCGAACCCACCTCGGTGTACACATAGCCTATCTCGCGGGCGAAGCGCGGGTCGGCCAGCACGTCGAGTATGAAGTCGTACTGCACGGAGTCGCGGTGGTCGCGTTCGCCCAGCACCACGATGTCTGCCGTCTCGAAGCATTTGAAGAGGTATTCCTTGGCGGGCATGCCCTTTTCTTCCACGCATTGGCGCAGGGAGTCGATGCGCGGGGATTGTGTCCGTAGGCTCGTCTGGCAGACTATGAGGCAAAGGATGAGGAGAATGTGTTTCATATCAATATGGCTGTTTGTTTTATTTGGTTGCAAATATAGCGTTTTCCGGAATATCTCTCCTTGAGGAGCGCGACATGTTTCGTCCGTATGCGCAACGTGTACGGAGCGTGCTCGCAATGCGTTGCGGGCGCGGACGCAGGCTGTCGCGGGTACCCGTGTTGGCGGTTTTCTGTTAAATCATGTAAAGTGTGCTTTACTTTTAGGAGGCTTTCCTTGTTGGTATGTAAAGTATACTTTACTTTTGCGACGTGTAACATTAAAGATTACCAAGTTATGAAGAGAGATTATCTGTTTCCGTCCAGCTTCCGGTTGTGGGGCTGGGTGTTGCTGGTTCCTTCGTTGGTGTTGGGACTGGGCTATCTGTACGATTTCGGTCCTGCGTTCGGCGGGCAGGGCGAGGTATGTACTTTGGGCTTTGCGCTGGGACTGTTGTTGGTGGGTTTTGCGCGCCGCCGTGATGAGGACGAGTGTGTGGCCGCCTTGCGTCTCAGGTCGCTGACGCTGGCGGTGCTGTTGGAATATGCCGCGCTGGTGGCGGGCACGCTGGCGTTTTACGATTTGGACTACCTGGAGTTTGCCGTATACAACCAGTTCACGGTGCTGGCAGCCTTCGTGCTCGTCTTCCACGTGCAGTTGTGGCTGTTGAGGCTGGGACGGATTCAGGTTAGTACACGGGCCTGGCTGCTTCCTGCGGTGTGGCAAGCTGCGGGTTGGGCTTTGTTTATGCCCTGTGCGATTGCGGGCATGTATGTGCTGATGTCGGACTACGATGCTACGGGGCATTGGCTGGACGAGGCGTGCGTGGCGGGCTTGGCCGTGGCCCTGCTGCTCGTGTCGTTCTCACGCGAACGCGACGAGGACGAATACACGGCCTCCCTGCGCGCCGGGGCCTGGGAGTGGGCGGTGTACGTGTGGTGCGCGCTGCTCGCCGTGGGCACGATGGTGCTTTACGACGGGGCTTATCTGCGCTTCCTGTTCTGCAATGTGTTCACGCTGCCCGTTGTGTTTATCCTGCGCTTCCGCTGGAGGGTATGCCGCGTGAGAAAGGAGGCCGGCCATGACGAATAATCTGCGTGTGGAGCGTGCCATAGCGCGCATGACCCAGCAACAGCTGGCCGAGGCCGTGGGCGTGAGCCGTCAGACCATCAATGCCATAGAGACGAAGAAATACGTGCCCTCCGCCGTGCTGGCCTTGAAGATAGCCCGCACGTTCGGAAAGCCGGTGGAAGCGGTGTTCGCCCTGGAAGAAGGGGATTGAGGCGGACATCCGCCGAGATGATGTAGTCGTGTGCTCGTTTCCGTACAATTCGCTATCTTTGTGACCATAACCAACCAATGAAAAACGATGAACATCAAGACTTATCTGTTGTGCGGGACAGTCGCCCTTGCGATGGCCTCCTGCGGTGGAAACGCCAAGAAACAAACGATTGGAAGTAGTGAAACGAAGGCGGCCGTGCAGGCCATTGGCGGCGACAGCCTGTACACGCTGGCCGTGCAGGTGGGCGACGTGCAGGCCATGTGGATTCGCGACAACGCGGCCGAACGGCTGATGCCACGCACCCTCTTTCCCGATGCCTCCGACGCGCTGATGGACAGCCTCGGCCTGGCGGGCGGCGTGCCCTCCTCGGTCAGCGTCTTCTATGTCAAGACGGACGGCGCGGGCATCTTGTTCGACACCGGGCTGGGCGCTGCGGACAGCCGCCTGCTTTCCGGCCTGCAAACCTTCGGAGTGGTGCCGGCGGACGTGAAGTACATCTACCTGACCCACATGCACGGCGACCACATCGGCGGAATGCTGGCGGCCGATGGTACGGCTGTCTTCCCCAATGCCGAGGTCTATGTGTCGCAACCTGAGTATGACTTCTGGATGGCGGACAAGGCCAACCGCCAGCAAGCCGCAGCCATGGATGCTTACCGCGACCGCCTGCACCTCTTCCACTTCGGCGACACGCTGCCGGGCGGGGTGGTGGCCATGGACGCCGTGGGGCATACACCCGGCCATACTGTATTCCAAGTCGGCAAGCTGTTGGTGTTGGGCGACCTGATGCACGGTGCGGCCCTCCAGCAGGTTCGTCCGGAAGTCTGCGCCACGTATGACATGGACAAGGAAGCCGCTGCCCGGGTACGCCGGCACTTCCTCCGTTATGCCGGGGAGAACGGCCTGGTGATGGCGGGCATGCACCTGCCCGTCCCTGCCTTCGACTGACTGGCGGCAGGATGATTATCTTTGATTTGTGCTTGCGGCTTTGTGATAAAGTTCTGCCGCGAGGCCGCAGGCCGTCTCCAGACCAATGCTTCCGGTGTTAAGCATCAGGTCGTAACGGTGCGGGTCGCCCCACCGTTCGCCGGTGTAGTACTCGTAGTGGGCTATGCGGTTGCGATTGACGCGGGATATTTCCGCGCGAGCCTTGTCGGCAGGTACGCCATACTCCATGGTGCAGCGTTGGTAAGCACTTTCGCGGTCGGAGCAGCAGAATATCTTGATGAGGCGGGTGGAGCCTTGCAGCACGTCGTCCGGCGAGAGGCTTTGCTGGCGCGACGATTCGTTGCCGTCCGTCAGGATGCACTTTAGCCAGAAGGAGGGGATGGACTGCTCGTTGCGGCGGGAAACAAAGTGATAAGCGATATGCACCTGCGAAAGTTATTCTTCCTCCTCTACTGCCTCCTCCCGATGGGGATGCAGGCGCAAACCATCAACGGACGGCTGGTGGACGAACAGAACCAACCCTTGTCCTACGTCAATGTGGTCCTCAGCCTCACCGTGCGCTACAAGTTCAACAAAAGCAAATATAAAGGCACGGGTGCCGGACAGGATGCCAAGGCCCGCTTCTGAGGCCGTTTTGCCGAGGGTGACCCTGGAGGGTGTCGAGGGTCACCCTAAAGCATGTCGAGGGTCACCCTAAAGCATGTCGAGGGTCACCCTGGAGAGAGTCGAGGGTCACCCTCGGCAATGCCTTCCTAAATCAGCCCCAGATTGGCCGCGATGCCCACGGCCTCAGTAATGTTTTCCGCGTGTAGCTTCTCGAAGACGTTCTTCTAGTATCAGCGGAGGCTGTTTGCGCCAGCGGCGGGCGGCGAAGGAATAGACGTGGCGGTCGCCGCTGGCCTTGTCCGTGATGAGGACATCACCCGCAGAGGAAAAGCGGGTTGGGCGACATTATACCAGCGTTTATTCGCTCAACCCATAATTCCCCGCTTCTTCCGTCACTTGCCGTTGCAGTTCCTCCAGCGTATATTCCTTTCCGCTGAACGTCACCGTGGCTACGGGCGGGTCGAGGGTTACGGTGGCGTTGACGCCTTCCAACTTGTTCAATGCTTTCTCCACGTGCATGCGGCAATGGTTGCACATCATGCCGCTTACTTTCAGTTCTTTCTTCATTGTCTTTTCTTTTATGTGATTAGGAGTCCCATCAATCTCTTCTGTAGGGAGGTTTGAGTTACCTGTTATGGTATATGCAAGCTCCCCTTCGGGGGGAGTTGAGGGGGCTGCCAGTTTCTTTCTTCTCAGCCGCAGGCTGTTCGTCACCACGCTCACGCTGCTGAAGGCCATGGCCGCACCCGCTATCATGGGGTTCAGTAGGAATCCCCACAACGGGTAAAGCACTCCGGCGGCTACGGGCACGCCTATCATGTTGTATATGAATGCCCAGAACAGGTTCTGGCGGATGGTGCGTACGGTCAGTCGCGACAGGCGCAGGGCTTCGGGCAACTTGTTCAGGTCGGACGAGATGAGTGTCATGCCTGCCACGTTCATGGCGATGTCGCTGCCTTGTCCCATGGCCACGCCCAGGTCGGCCTGTGCCAAGGCGGCGCTGTCGTTGATGCCGTCACCGGCCATGAGCACCGTGCGGCCTTGGGCTTGCAGGCTCTTTATGAATCCGGCTTTGTCTTGCGGCAGTACCCCGGCACGGAAGTGGGCGATGCCGGCTTGACGTGCCACTTCGCGGGCGGTGGCCTCGTTGTCGCCCGTCAGCAAATATACCTCGATGCCTTCTTTCCGCAAGCGGGCGATGGCTTGTGCGGAGGTGGGTTTCACGCGGTCGCTTATGGCGGCCAAGGCCAATGCACGGCTTTCGTCGGCCAGCCATATCACGGTGTGGGCCTCGGCCTCCAGGCGGTCGGCCTCTTGTTGCAGGGTGGGGGAGACGTACTTGCCTTCCAGCAACTTGCGGTTGCCCGCATAGTAAGTCTTATCTCCACATGTGCCTTTCACGCCGCAGCCTGTAAGGCTCTGGAACGAGGTGACGGGCACGGCCTGCGCCTTGTCCGAGAGATATTGCACCACGGCTCCGGCCAGCGGGTGTTCCGATGCCTGTTCCAAGCTGAAGAGTATGTCGGACAGACGTGTGTCTTCCTGCCCGTCCCACACCATGCGGCTCACCACGGGGCGGCCTTCGGTCACGGTACCGGTCTTGTCCAACACCACGGTATCCACCCGGCGTGCCATCTCCAGGCTCTCCGCGTCTTTGATGAGGATGCCGCACTCCGCGCCTTTGCCTATGCCCACCATGATGGCCGTGGGCGTGGCCAGTCCCAGGGCACAGGGGCAGGCTATGATGAGTACCGTGACAGCAGCCAGCAATCCGTGGGTGAAGCCCTCGTCGCCGCCTAACACCGTCCATAGCACGAAGGTCAGCAGCGCGATGCCCATGATGACGGGGACAAACACGGCGGCAATCTTGTCCACCAGCTTCTGCACGGGGGCTTTGGAGCCTTGCGCGTCCTGCACCAAGCGGATTATCTTGGCCAGCAGCGTGTCTGTGCCCAC
Organism: uncultured Bacteroides sp.; assembly: GCA_944320295.1. Classification (GTDB taxonomy): domain Bacteria; phylum Bacteroidota; class Bacteroidia; order Bacteroidales; family Bacteroidaceae; genus Bacteroides. The sequence goes on along the minus strand of CALUGY010000102.1, from coordinate 8,740 downwards.
GCGGTCGGCGCGGAAGCAGAAGGTGCCTTTCTGGTTGATGGTGCCTGCATAGACCTTCTTTCCTTCGTCTTTGGCCACGGGTACCGGCTCGCCGCTCAACATGCTTTCGTCCACGTAAGACGAGCCTTCCAGTACCGTGCCGTCCACGGCCACACGCTCGCCGGGTTTCACCAAGACGATGTTGCCGGGACGGACATCCTCAATCCGTTTTGATGAAGGATGAAGGATGAAAAATGAAGAATTGTGGCACAGCGGCGTTCCCTGTGAGGGGACAGAGTCTCCGTTTTGTGCGGAACATGATGCTCCATCTTCCACGCTTGGTTCTTCAAGCACCGTCACCATTTTGGGTTGCAGCCCCATGAGTTTCTTGATGGCCTGCGAGGTGTTTCCTTTGGCGCGTTCCTCCAGCAATCTTCCTAAGAGGATGAAGGCTATGATGACGCTTGCCGCTTCGAAGTAGACATGTGGCTCCAATCCGCGCGACAGCCAGAATTCGGGGAAGAACAGATTGAACACGCTGAACAGGTAGGCTATGCCGGTGCTGTTGGCCACGAGCGTGTCCATGTTGGCGGTGCCGTGGCGCAGTTGTTTCCATGCGTTGATGAAGAACCCGCGCCCTAACCAGAACACTACCGGAGTGGATAGCACCCACATGATGTAGTCTGCGTAAGGCATGTGCATGAAGAACATGCCGATGACGGCCACCGGCACGGACAGCACGGCAGCCCATACGGTACGTTGTTTCAGACTACGGTATCGGCGGCGGCGTGCCTTTTCGGCCAGGTCTTCCGCCTCGGCGCCCGTGTCGGTCAGCAGGTCGTAGCCAGCCTCTTGCACGGCTTTCCGCAGGACTTCGGGTGATGTCCGCCTGGGGTCGTATTCCACGGCCACGGTGGCTGCTGCATAGTTCACGGCGGCGCGGAGCACACCTTCTTGGTGGTTCAGCGTCTTGTCCACACGGGCTGCACAGGCGGCGCAACTCATCCCCAGCACGGGGAATATCTTTTGGGTATTTTCTGTCTTGTCCGTCATGTCTTTTCAGGCTTTTGTTCGCAACGCGTCGGGAGCGCGGGCGCAACGTGTTCCGTCCGTGCTTCCAGCATGTTCCGCTTGCGGGCGCAACGCGTTGTGTTTATCAAGGGCAAAGGTAGGGCGCAGACGGCTTGCCCGCGTTATGGAATTATGGATAAGATTTACAAGATTTCCCTTATACCTTGTCCAACGGCTTGCGCGTCTGTGCGCCCCGTTTCCTGAAGTCGCCGGGTGTCATGCCCGTCACGCTTTTGAACTGTGCGCTGAGGTAGGCCGCGCTGGAGTAACCGAGCCGGTCGGCAATTTCGTTCAGCGTCAGTTCGCCGTAGGCCAGCAGTTCCTTGGCGCGTTCTGTCTTTTGCAGGATGGCATACTTTTCGATGGTGATGCCCGCCGTTTCGGAGAACACTTTACTTAGCGTGCTGTAGTCGCGCCCCAGGCGTGCGGACAGATATTCGGAGAGGTTGGTGCGGGGGCATTCTCCGGAATAATGCACCAGTTGTACGATGGTGTCTTTTATTTGTCCCGCAAGGCGTTGGTTCGGCGTGTCGAGCAGGGCGAAGCCCAGTTCCTCCAGTTTGCCGCGCAGGTGTTGCCGTGTTTCGTCGTCTATGGGCGAGGTCAGCCGCACAAGTCCCAGCTCCACGTCCAGCGGGTGCAGGCCTTGCGCCTCGAAACAGTTGCGTACCGCCGCGATGCACCGGTCGCACACCATGTTTTTGATGTGTATCTCCGTGCTTTCAGCCGTTGCTGTGGCGGTGGGTGGCGTATGAGCGCGATGTGTCATGTGGCAGGATATCCGTTTATTCCTGCCAAAAGTACGAAGAATGCGGGAAACGGCCTGTCTTTTCTACCGGAAAATCTCTGTCTGGCTTGTCCGTCAGCTTGCGGCGAGCATCGCCTTCCGCCTCCTTGTCCGACGGATGTACCACAGGCATATCATCAATGATACCAACGTGGATAGCGGCGGTGCGAAGCCCATGAGCACCAGCGAGTCGGGCATGAGGCGCGAGAAGAGGTACGACAACGGGATGCGGAACAAGAACGTGGCCACCATGCTGTGCAACATGGGGAACCATGAGTTTCCCTGCCCGCTGAACCAAGAGTTGATGCAAAACACGAAGCTCACCAGGATGCAGTCCGTGCTGTAGCCGCGCAGATAGTCGTTGCCCATGGCTATTACTGCTTCGTCGTGGGTGAAGATGCCCGTCAGCGTGCCGGGTAGGAACTGGGAGTACAGGCACACGGCCGCCCCGAACACCAACGCCATGCCGATACCCGCACGCAGGCAGCGGTTCATGCGTTCCGTCAGTCCTGCTCCGTAGTTTTGTGCCGTCATGGTGGCTACTGCGGACGAGATGGCCACGGGTGGCAGCATGGCGAAGACGATGACTTTCTCCACGATGCCGAGTGCCGCGGAGGCTATTACGCCCATCTGGTTGACGATGACGGTTATGATGAGGAACGATGTGCTGACCAACACATCCTGCAAGGCAATGGGTGCGCCCAGTTCGAACATCTTGCGCGAAAGGAAGCGGTCGAGCCGTATGTCTTTTCGTGTGAAGGCAAAACGGAAACCCTTGCGGCATAAGAACCACAAGGCGGCGGCAAAGCTGAGTCCCTGCGACACGACGGTGGCGATGGCCGCCCCTGCGGCCCGCATGTGCAGCCCGCCCACTAAAAGGAAGTCGAGCACGATGTTGATGATGCAGGCCAGGCCCACGAGGTAGAGCGGCGTGCGCGAATCACCCAGTCCGCGGAGTATGCCGCACACCACGTTGTAGCCCATGATGAAGGGAATTCCCGCCGAACAGATAAGCAGGTAGTGGAGCGTGTCGGTCATCGCTTCGGGTGGCGTGTTCATCCAGTCGGCTATATGGGAGTGAAGTCCTGTCAATGCCAGCGTGAGCGCCACACCCAGCACCGTGAACAGGCAGACAGCCGTGCCGATGGTTGCCGCCGCTTTGCGGTCGTCTTTCGCACCCACGGCGATGGCCAGGCACACCGTCGCGCCGGTGGTGAGACCCAGTATGAGGCTCGTCACCGCGTGCATCACCTGGCTGCCTATGGCAACTCCGGCCACCGAGGCGGCATCGTCATATTGCCCCACGACAAAGAGGTCCACCCCTCCGTAGAGGGCCTGGAGCACGTTCGCCAACAGGAACGGCATGGCGAATTGCAGCAGTACGCGTGACACGTTTCCTTGCGTAAGGTCGAGTTCTTTCATCGTTTCGTGGTTTGTTTTATGGGGTGGAAATCCTTTCCAAAGGATTTTGCGGCCGCAAAGGTAAGGCTTTCGTCATGCTTCGTGCAAGGCCGCCATGTTAAAAACATGCCTTCTCTCCCTTATTTGCCGCGTAACCGGGGAATGGCCATGAGGCTTTGCACGATTCCCCGTATGGCCAGGTAGGCGATGAAGGCGAGCCACAGGGCGTGATTCCCCATGGCTCCGCGCAGTCCGTAGTACAGGCCGAAGAAACAGACGGCGGCGGTTGCCATGGCCGCGAGCATGCCCCGCGTGGCTGTTGCGCCTATGAACACGCCGTCCCACACAAAGGCTGCCATGCCAGCCGCAGGGATGGCCAAGGCCCATGGGAAATAATCAGCGGCGGCTTGTACCACCTCTCTGTTGTCGGTCAGCAGGTGCAGGAACCCTTCTCCTCCTATGGCGTAGGCCAATGTGAAGAGAACCGCCATGCCACCTCCCCAGGCAAAGAGTCGCTTTACGGTGAGGCGCAGCATCTGTCCGTTGCCCGCTCCGATGTGCCGTCCGGCCAATGCCTCGCCCGCGTAGGCAAAGCCGTCCATGATGTAGGAATAGAGTGTGAACAGCTGCATGAGCAGCGCGTTCACCGCCAGGATAATGTCGCCTTGTGCTGCCCCGGCTGCCGTGAAAAACAGCGTTACTGCCACCAGGCAAAGCGTGCGCAAGAAGATGTCGCGGTTCACACCGAAGAAGCGTGACATGGCTGCGCGTTGCCATAGTCCCCGCAGGCGGTACTGCCGCAAATCCCCGTAGCGCCGCACCCACAGGGCAAGGGCGGCGAGGAATCCTGCCCATTGGGCGATGAGCGTGCCCAAGGCCACTCCTTCCACCTTCATGCCACACGCGTAGACCAGCGTCAGACTGGCGGCGATGTTCACCACGTTTTGTGCGATGGCTACCAGCATGGGCGTGCGCGAGTTTTGCATACCGATGTACCAGCCGGTCAAACCATACAGGCCCAGCATGGCTGGGGCTCCCCAGATACAGATGTGGAAGTAGGCCGTGGCCTGCGCCTCTACTTCGGCCGTGGGCCGCACGATGAGGAAGGCTCCTTCGCGCAGCGGTACTTGCAGGGCGATGAGGCCGAGCGCGATGCCCATACCCAGCATAACGGAACGTGCCAGCAGGCGGTAAGCTTCCGCCATGTCGCCCCGGCCATAGGCTTGTGAGGTCATGCCGCTGGTTCCCATGCGCAGGAAACCGAATATCCAGTAGATGATGTTGAACATCATGCCGCCCACGGCTATGGCTCCGATGTAGACCGGACTGCCCAGATGACCGGCTATGGCCGTGTCCGCCAGTCCCAGCAAGGGCACGGTGATGTTGCTCACAATGGAGGGCAGGGCTATGCGGAGTATCTGGCGGTCGATGGCGGACTGCGTGTTCATGCTTTCGGGATTGCGGGCTTAGAGTATGTGTTGCACTTGTTTGAACAGGTAGGAACGTTCGCGTCCGCCCTCGTCTTCCAGCACGAGACGGCCGTCCGGTTCCACGCGTAGCAACCGGGCCATGAAGCGGCCATCGTTGTCTTGGTAGGGGTGGTAGCCTTCGCGTCGGAACAGGGATTGATGGTAGCGCATGTCCACCGTGTTGGAATTGCCTTCCTGTTGCAATTGGGTGTAGTAGCGGTGCAGTCGCGTCAAGATACCTTGCAGCAAGGTAGCCCGGTCGTGTTCGCGTCCGGTGATTTGGCGGAGCGACACAGGGTTGGGCGCGTTGCTGCGGAACACTTCCTGGTTGACGTTGAGGCCTATGCCGGCAATGCTGCGCGACAGGCAGCGGCCTTCAAGCTCATGTTCTATCAAGATGCCGCAAATCTTCTTTTCGTTCCAATAGATGTCGTTGGGCCACTTAATGGAGATGCCGTCCGTGTAGGTGTCCAGTTCCTCTTTTACGGCGAGGGAGACGATTTCCGACAGCACGAACTGGTTCTTTGCCTCGATGAACGCAGGGAACATCGCTATGCTGAACATGAGGTTCTTACCCTTTTCGGACTCCCACGAGTTGCCCCGCTGTCCTTTTCCCGCCGTCTGGAAGTCGGCAACGACGGTAGTGAAGTCGCAGGTTTCGGCGGGGTGCTCGTTGCAGTACTGTGTCAGGTAGCGGTTGGTGGAGTCTGTCTCGTCCAGACTTATCAGGGGGAAACGGAAAAGGTCAGTCGAGTGCGTCATATTCGTTGCGCATTTTGCGGGTGAATTTCTTTAATACCTCGTCGTACGAGTGGTCGATGAGGCTGCGGATGAGGCGGTCGTCGGCATCGCGGTCGAACCATACCTGGTTCCAATGTTTCTTGTTGAAGTGCCAGGCCGGTTCCACGGCCGCGTAACGTTCGCGCAGGGCAATGGCATGTTCCGGTTCGCATTTCAGGAAAATGAGGCGCGGGTCGTCGAGCGGTAGGGCGGCGAACATCTTGCCCATCACCTTGAACACGAGGAAATCGTCGCCGAAAGGCAGACCTTCGTCGGCGGCCTTCTTGCTTAGGCAATATTCGCGTGCGGTTTCTATATCCATAGTGTCAGGATGTTTTGTGCAACAGATGGAGAATGTCAGAACAAGGGCGGGTAGAAGGCTCCGGGTATGTGTTCCACACGGAAGGCACCCGGCTTGCCCGTTACGCTGATGATGTCGAAGCGTACGGGTGCATCTATCTGGAAGTGTTTGATGTAGGCATCGGCCGCCGTGACGATGCGTCGAATCTTGCGTCCGTCCACGGCTTCTTGCGGTTCCATGTAGAGGTTGTCGGTGCGCGTCTTTACTTCCGCCACCACCAGCAGGCCGTCTTTCCGGGCCACGATGTCCAGTTCCAGATGGTTTTTCCGCCAGTTGCGGTGGCATATTTCGTAGCCCTCGTGCTCCAAGTATTCTGCGGCGGCTTGTTCGCCGGCCGTCCCTAAAGCGTTGTGCGTTGCCATTTGCCGATGTTTTTCGTGCAAAAATACGCTTTTTTCGTTTCTGTTTTGCAGGAGGAAGCTTATTTTTGCAAGTGATATGAGAAAACGAGACAAAACCTGTTCGAGGGCTACGCCCCAGACACCGAAACGCAGCCGGCGTATGGTGTGCCTGATGAGCGAGGAAGAAATGCGCTTTGTGGACCGTTATCTGGAAAAGTACAAGATAACGAACAAATCGCGTTGGTTCCGCGAGACGGTGCTGACTTTCATCCACCGCAAGTTGCAGGAAGACTATCCTACGCTCTTTGCCGAACACGACATGCGCCGCTGAGCACTCGTTCCCGTATGCCTTCGGGCCGGAATGTGCCGCTTGCCGGACTTGTCCTTATACATTATATAATGTGTGGGGCAAGGTGCGGGTATCTGCCATGTCTCATGTCACACTCTTATTCCTTTCGAACATAAAACATCCCGAAAATCTTTATGATGGACGACTCCTATTTTATGAAGCAAGCCTTGCAAGAGGCCGCAAAGGCGGGTGAGCGGGGCGAGGTGCCCGTAGGTGCGGTGGTGGAGTGCGGCGGGCGCATCATTGCCCGTGCCCACAACTTGACCGAGGCATTGACCGATGTCACGGCACATGCCGAGATGCAGGCCATTACCTCTGCGGCTTCCACCCTCGGCGGGAAATACCTGACCGAATGCACGCTTTACGTCACGGTGGAGCCATGCGTGATGTGCGCGGGTGCCATAGGTTGGGCTCAACTGAAGCGCGTGGTTTTCGGTGCGCCCGACGAGAAACGCGGGTACCGCCGTTTTGCCCCTCAAGCCCTGCATCCCAAAACGCAGGTTGACTGTGGCGTGCTGGCCGACGAGTGTGCCGCGCTGATGAAAGACTTCTTTGCCCGGAAACGTTCTTGAATGCCCGTCCTGCCTCCTGCTTTTCCACCGTTTGCTCCGGACATGTCGCGGCCGTGCTTCGGACGTGTTGCGTCCGTATGCGGAACGTGTCGCGAGCAGATGCGCGACGTGTCGCGGGTAAAAGGGAGATATGTCCTTTCTGTTACAATGACTTATGCCCTGTTTTTCTCCCGTCTTTCTCCGTTGTGGAAAAATTTTGTTATAACGAATTAGCAAATTTGTTTGAAGATTTGTTTTTTCTGTTTATATTTGCGGTCGGTAGCGTTTGAAAGCTCGCATTTAGTGGATGTAAGCTGGAGCTGCCATGTTTTTTGTACAACTGCAAAAACGTTATAGTTTATATGGCATCACCTAAAAAGGTCTTGTTGAAAGATATTGCCGGGGCGGTCGGGGTCTCGACTGCGTTGGTTTCGTTCGTCCTTAATGGAAAGGGCGACGAATTTCGTGTGGGAGAAGATACGGCCCGGAAAATAAAGGAAGCGGCCAAGAAGATGAACTATCGCCCGAACCTCGCGGCCAAGAGCCTGCGTAGCGGTAAGAGCAAAACGATAGGACTGGTGGTGTCGGACATCTCCAACCCGTTTTTTGCCCAATTGGGACGCATGTTGGAGGATGAGGCGGGGAAACGCGGATATACGGTGTTGTTCGGCAGCTCGGATGAGGATGCCACGAAAATGACCCATGTGGTGGACAGCCTTGTTTATCGCGGTGTGGACGGCCTGATTATCGTGCCTTGCGAAAACTCGGAGGAGTACGTGGCTTCGTTGGTAGAGAACAACTTTCCCGTGGTGTTGTTCGACCGCTATTTCCCCGATATAAAGGTCAGCTACGTGGCGCTCAATAATTACGAGGCCTCTTACGTGGCAACGAAATATTTGTTGGATGCAGGCTATGCCATGCCTGTCCTTGTGGCTTACGAAATAAACCTTATCCATATGAAGGAGCGTATCCGTGGCTACAAGCAGGCCATGGAGGATGCCGGTAAGAAAGCTGCGGCAAACGTGGTGTTCCTTCGACGCGACCTGCCGGACAAGGCTACCAACCGCTTGATGGTAAAGGCGCTTGAAAACGGAACGGATGCCTTTTTGTTCGCCACCAACATGATTTCCTTGTCTTGCCTGTATGCTTTGACCGAAACGGGGATCGCCCTTCCGAAGAAAATCGGCATGGTAGGCTTTGACGGTAGCCCGGTGTTCGATTTTTGCAGCATTCCGGTCTCGTATATACGGCAACCTATGGACATCTTGGTGCAGAAAGCCCTGGAAATCCTGTTGGACAATATAGATAATGGCAACGTGGTGCAGTCGGTGCTCGCAGAGGGAACATTCGTGGAGGCTCCGCGGTTGGCAAAGAAACAGGGGAATATGAAAAATGCCGTGGGAGATAAACAGTAATGCTGTTTCGCCTGCGACGGATGTGGAATGAATGGATTGAAGTCTTTTGTATGAAATGAAAACGAAGAGTTTTTTACTTCTTATATTGTTATCGTTAGGTGCGTTGAATTTGAACGCCGGCGGGAAGATGCAGCCTGTGGACTATGTGAATCCCCTGATGGGAACGCTGTCCAAGTTCAGCTTGTCGACGGGTAACACGTATCCGGCCATCGCCCTGCCTTGGGGGATGAACTTCT
>CALUGY010000101.1 GCA_944320295.1 uncultured Bacteroides sp. | reverse complement strand
ATAAATTCAGTTTACTTTAGTCTATTAGCTCTATATATAAGCTAAACCAAAGTAAACTATATTTAGATAGGCATATTTGCTTGACAGTATGCCTATGGCTATTACGGTAAAAGCGGTTTTGGTTGCCAATAAAAAGGAAGCACAGACTGAAGAGAGATCGGGAGTTTTTCTTTTTTGGCTGCAAGTATGTTTATCAATAAATGTCTCTTGGAGTAGAGAGAATAACTGCTCACAGTAAAGCATGGACTCCTTGTGCAAACAAGTGAAGGGAATGAAACCTAATGAAAATGGAAAAGGTTTGAATTTGCTTTAATTGATTGTTTTGTTTCTGTGTTGTTTCTTAATCAGGGGGGTGGAAAATATTAGAATACTGATTATAAATAAATTGTATGTGTAAAACCCTTGTTAATTTCAAATTTACCAGGTTTCCAAGTTACAAGATAAGCATAACGCTTCTTAATATCTTTCTAACATGTTGTTGTGGAGGGAGCGCTCTCCCTACATCCGCAAAGATAGGGAATGTGCAGGAAAAATGCCAACATTCCCTGCGTTTTTTTGTTGTCTTGAAAACTCCTGACCGGTAAGAACCCACAGATGATTGGAGGTAACATGTTCCGCCTTGGCTTGCCACATGTACGGCTCACGGGCGCAACATGTCGCGTCCGGCAACGGAACAGGTACGGAGTTTTTCGCATAGAAAGAGGGGGTAATGCCTTGACATTACCCCCTCTGCCGTCATTATGAAAGAGCCTTGCTTACATCGGATTTTGCACGATGTTGCCTTGGCTGTTGTCTATCTCGCTTTGCGGGATGGGGAACAGGTCGTTGATGCCCGGCTTGTAAACGGCATTGGGCTTGGCGGCCTTGAATTCGGGCGAGTTGAACACCTCCTCGGCCTTGCCGGTACGTATGAGGTCGAACCAGCGGTGGCCTTCCATGGCGAACTCGAAGCGGTTTTCGTCGATGATGGCGTCGAAAAGGGCATCGCCCGTGGCCGTGGTGTTGTCTTCCAGTCCGGCGCGGCGGCGCACCTTGTTCATGTACTCGCGTGCCAGTTCATCGTAGCCCAGCTTGCAGCAGGCTTCGGCGTAGATGAGGTAGACTTCGGAGAGGCGAAGGATGCGCAGGTTGTTGGGCATGGTGAAAATGTCCTCCGTGCCGATGCGCTCTTCGGGCTTGATGTAGACTTTCTGGTTGTAGTAACCCGTGTGGTCGAACTCCAGGCTGGCAAAGTCTTCCGGCGTTTCCCATGCCTCCAGTTCGGCCAGGGTCAGCAGGGTGCCTTCCTTACGGTCGTCGCCGGGCTCGAAGGCATCGGCCAGCAGTTGCAGGGGCTGGTTGCCTCCGTAGCCAGCAAAGGGGCGCGGTCCTTGGGCGTAGGCGCTATAGTTGCCGGTGGTGGTGAGACCCGTGTCGTCCGATTTGTGGCGGAAGTTTATCTCGAAGATGCTCTCCTTGCAATGTTCGTTAGCCATGGAGAAGATGTCTTCGAAGTTCTCCATCAAGTCGTATTCTGCCGGCACCAGGGGCAGCAGGTTCTCCTCGATGACTTGCTTGGCCTCCTTGTATTTTTCCTGATAGAGATATACTTTCGAGAGCAAAGCCCAGGCGGCGTCCGAGGTAGCGCGTCCCAAGTCGTTCGTGGCCAGTTGCGCCTTGCGCGGCAACATGCCGGCTGCGGCCAGCAGGTCTTCTTCTATCAAGGCATACACGTCGGCCTTGGGCTGGCGCGTCTTGCTCTTGTCGTCCAGCGTGGGCGTGTTGGTGTAGATGGGCAGGTCGCCCCAGGTGCGCACGGCCTCGAAGTAGAAGTAGGCTTTCGTGAAGTAGGCCTCGCCTATCAGCTGCTCCTTGGTGTAGCGGCTGAAGAGCGACGGGTCCATCTGCGAGATGCCGTCAATGGCTTGCAGCGAGCGGTTGATGGCTCGGAAGCAAGTGATCCAGCGGTCGTTGATGCGCCCGTAGTCGGCATGGAAGTCCAGGTTTTCCATGCGGCGTGCCGCTGCCACGTCGTTGTCGCTGCCGCTGGTGGTGGCATCGTCCGTGGTGATGTCGGCCAGCGACCAGATGCTGCGCGTATAGCGGTAGTCCTTATAGATGGTAGTGGCGCCTACTACTGCGGCTATGGCGTCGCTTTCCGTCTTGAAAAACTCGTCCGTCGTCAGTTGGCCCAAGGCCGACTTGTCCAGGAAGCTTTCGCAGCTGGCCAATGTCAGGAGCCCCATGGCCCCGATGAATATCTTGTTCAATGATTTCATATGCTGTTGGTTTTAAGTGTTAACTTAGAATGTGATGTTGATGCCGCCGGTAAAGGTACGTGCCTGCGGATAGGTACCATAGTCGAAGCCCCGGCTCAGGTAGTCCGTGGCGGAGAGCTGGCCTATTTCGGGGTCGGCACCCGTGTAGTCCGTTATCGTGAAGAGGTTTTGTGCGCTGAAGTAGAGGCGCATGTGCTGTATTTTGAGCCGCTGGGTGAACTGCTTGGGGAAGGTGTAACCCACTTGCAGGTTTTTCAGCCGGAAATACGAGCCGTCTTCCACGTAGAAGTCTGACAGACGCATGTTGTCGTTGTTGTCGTCGCCGTTGATGCGCGGGATGTTGGTGTCACGGTTTTCGGGCGTCCAGGCATTCAGCATGGCGCGGTTCTTTTGGAACGTGCTGTTGCTGGCGAACGTGTAGGTGCGGTTGGCGTTGAAAATCTCGTTGCCATGCACGCCTTCGAAGAACACGGCAAGGTCGAAGTTCTTATACGCCACCGACAGGTTCAAACCATATGTAAAGTCGGGTATGGGGCTTCCGATGGATGTCTTGTCCGCGTCGTCCAGCTTGCCGTCGGGCTTGCCGGTCAGCGTCTTTCCGTCCTCGGCATATCCGTTCAGGTCCATGAAGATGAAGTCTCCCAGTCCTGCTCCCGGCTGGCGTTGCTGCACCTCGGCCAGTTGCTCCTCGGTCTGAATGAGCCCGCCGGTCTTGTAGCCCCAGAATTCGCCGATGCTGGAGCCCACGTATGTGCGCGTGGCGCTGCCCCGGTTGTAAACTGTGCCGCCCGTCAGCGCGCTACCCGTCCCCAAGCTGAGCACTTCGTTGTCCACGGTGGCGATGTTACCGCCTATGGAGAGGTGCCAGTCTTTGTTGAGTTGCTTTTGCCATTGTGCCGAGAACTCGAAGCCCCGGTTGCGCACGCTACCCACGTTGGTCACCGGCCCGCTCTCGAAGCCCAAGTGGGACGGTATGGGTTCGGTCAGCAACATGTCTTTGGTCGTTTTGGAGTACCAGTCCGCCGTCAAGGTCAGCGACTGGAACAATGCGATGTCGATACCGATGTTGGTCGATTCCGTGGTTTCCCATTTGATTTCCGGGTTGCCGAGCGAGGTCACGGTCACGCCTTGGTACACTTCTTCGGGCTTGCCATATAGGTATTGGTATTGCAAGTGTTGGCTCATGACGTTTTGGTACAGGTAGTTGCCAATGTTCTGGTTGCCTATCTGTCCCCAGCCGCCACGCAGCTTCAACAGGTCTATCCAGTCGGCGTTCAGGTTACGGAAGAAGCGTTCGTTGGAAATCTTCCAAGCCAACGAGAACGAGGGGAAGGTGGCGTAACGGTTGTTCTTGCCGAAACGTGACGAACCATCCACGCGGATGCTGGCCGTGGCCAGGTAGCGGTCGTCGTAACCATAGTTCACGCGGGCCAGGTAGGAAATCATGGACGACTCCCATGCGCTGCCGGTGGCCTTGTCCGAGTTGGCCGTCTGGGCGGCATCGATGTACCACAAGTTCTCCGATCCTTCGGGCACGCCGTTCTTGCTGGCTGTGAAGGCCTCGTTGCGCGTGCTTTCCATCGTGTAGCCTATCATGGCCTTGAAGTCGTGCTTCTGGTTGAATATTTGCTCGTAGGTCAGCGTGTTTTCCCACACCCAGTTCATGTAGTTGGTGGCACCGCGTGTCACGGTACTTTCAGCCGTTTTCTGCGAGGGGCTCACTTCGTATTTCGGCACGAAGTCATAGTCGTCTATGCGGCGGATATCCACACCGAAGCTGGTCTTGAAACTCAAGTGCTTGGTGAAGTTCACGATACCGTATATGGAGCCCACCAAGTCGAGGTTCTTACGTTTCGTGTTGGAGTAGTCGATGGTAGCCACAGGGTTGTAAATGTCGGCATATTGCGAATAGCCATAGCTTCCGTCGGCTTTGTATACCGGTACCACCGGTTCCATTCTTAGGGCCGTGCTCATGACGGAGTAGGCTTCGTCGCTTTCGAGCACCGTGTGGCGGGTGGATAGTGACGTGGACAGGTTGGTACCGATGGTGAATGTGTCGTTTATCTTGTTTTTGGCGTTCAAGCGCAGCGACAGGCGCTCATAGTCGGTTCCCTTGATGGTACCTTCTTGTCCCAGATAGCCGGCGCTGGCCGTATATGTGATGTTCTCGGAGCCGCCGCTCAGGTCTATGTAATAGTTTTGGACGAGGGCCGTGCGGGTGATGGCATCTATCCAGTCGGTCGATGTGTTGCGGTCCACCTTCGAAAGGTCGATGGGAGAAGAGCGTGTCTCGTTCACTTTCATCTGGAAGTCATACCATTCGGGGCCGCTCATCAAGTCCAGGTTGTTGATGGCGGTCTGCGCTCCCCAGTAAGCATTGAAGTTGACGGTGGTCTTTCCCGCAGTACCTTCTTTCGTAGTGATGAGGATGACTCCGTTGGCTCCACGCGAACCGTAGATGGCAGAGGCGGAAGCGTCCTTCAGCACCTCGACGGACGAAATATCATTGGGGTTGAGGTAGGAGATGTTGCTCACCGGCATGCCGTCTACCACGTAGAGGGGCTCTGAGTCGTTTACCGTGCCAATGCCTCGCACGCGTATGGTGGGAGTAGACCCCGGCGAACCGGACTGCGAGGTGATGCTCACGCCGGGGATGCGTCCTTGCATGGCTGTTCCCACATCGCCCACCGGCTGTTTGGACAAAACATCTCCTTTGAGGGAGGCTACCGAACCGGTGATGTCGCTCTTCTTCTGGATGCCGTATCCCACGATGACCACCTCGTCCAGCAATTCCATGTCTTCTTTCAGCACCACTTTCAAGAAGTCTTTCCCGGCAACATTCACCTCTTCGGGGTGGAAGCCCACGTAGCTGATGACCAGTACGTCGGCATCGGATATGTTATCCAGCTGGAAGTTGCCGTCCATGTCTGTTATCACGCCCTTGGAGGTGCCTTTCACCTGCACGCTGGCTCCGATGATACCCATTCCCGAAGCATCCTGCACCTGTCCGCGTAGCGTTTTCCGTTGCTGTTGTTGCTCCAGGACATTGTCGGCATTTTCCGTCTTTTTATTGTAAAGGACTATGTTTTTCCCTGTCACTTTGTATCCGATGGAGGTGCCGGCAAACACTTGGTCCAGCACTTCCTGGATGTGGCCTTTCTCTACGCTGACCGATACCCGGCGTTCCGTGTCTATGGCATTGTCGTTGTAGAAAAAGGAGAAGCCCGTGTTCTTCTCTATCTCGTTCAAGACTTCCTCTATGCTTTGGTTCTCCATCGAGATGTTGAGTTCCGTCTTTTGGGCATATCCGTTGTCGGCAAAAGCAAGCCCGACGAACGCAAATAGTATAAATAACGTACATTTCATGGTTAGTGGTATTTTAGTACTAACATTCATTAAGATAGATTTCAAACTCGTCAGTAAGACGTTACGTCGTTTTTCCATAATTTTGCAATGATTTTAGTTAATAACAAAGTTTCCCCGTCTGTCGGCAAACAGACGGTAGCGATTTTGTGCATGCGGGGAGGGTGCGGTAACATCCTTTCCGCATGTCTTTTTCCGGGTATTAGTATTCTTCTTCTTTCATGGCGTTACTTTATTAAAAAAAGGTTATCAATAAACTTCTATGGTTTGTTTCTCTTCTTTCTCGTCCGTATTCTCCACCCACCGGAAGTGTATGTCCGACGAGAGGCTGAACTGCTCGAGCACGCGGGGCAGTTGCTGGCCCTTAAACTCGCCGGTGAATGTATGTTGCTTCAGGGCATCGTTTTTTAATATGAAGTGTATGTTGTAACGTTTGCTCAGCATCCAGAGTATTTCTTCGAAGGGTGTCTTCCTGAAGGTCAGTTTTCCGTCTTTCCAGGCGGTTTCCACTTCCACATTTACCTGCTTTAGTTCCGTTTTGCCCTGCTTCGTGTCATACGTCAGGCGTTCGCCCGGTTGCAGGGACAGGCGTTTGCATCCTTCGGAGTGGGCATACAGGAAGTCTACTTTTCCCGTCACCAGCGTGGTCCGTACGAAGTCTTCCTCGGGGTAGGCATCCACGTTGAATTCTGTCCCATGCACTTCCACCTGTCCTTGATGGGGAGTCTGGACAATGAAGCGCCGGTCTGGGTCATGCTGCACGGAGAAGTAGGCTTCGCCGCTCAAGCTCACCTGGCGTGTGTCGCCCCGGAACCGTTCCGGGTAGCGCAGGACGGAGGATGAGTTGAGCACCACCACGCTGCTGTCCGGCAAGACCACCGTGGCGTTCATCCCCGGGCTGGTACGTGCCTCCCACATGCGCCCGTCGTCATGCATCAGTCCGGCGTAGAGCCACAGGGCGGCTCCTAATGCCGGAAGGAACAGCACGGCGGCCACCCGTTGTACCACGCGGCCAATCCGTTTCCATAATCTCCGCTTCATTCGCCCGTGCACGGCGCGCAAAGCCTCTTCCACCCGTAGCCGCGCGGGGTTGGCCGCCACATCGGCCGCCAGTAGCAACTGCTGCACGCGCCGCAACAAGGCCCGGTGTTCGTCCGAGGCCGCCAGCCACTCTTCCACACGGGTGGTTTCCGCCTCGTCGGTAAGGCCGTCGGCATAACGCAGCAACAAATCTTCTTCCATGTTTTCTGTTTCCATTGTCCTTTTAGGGTCTTTTTAAGTTCTTTTCCTTACATATTAAAGACAAGGCAGAAGGGGGCGGTTACTAAACGGAAAGGGGATTTTTTTTGCTTTCAGGCGAAAAAAAGAACATTTATTTCCAAAAAAGCATAAATTTGTGATGGGAAAAATATCCGGAGGCACTTCATGAAGCAGACTTTATATACCGACGACCTCTCGCTGTTCCGCGCCTTGCAGGACGGAGACCAAGGTGCTTTCGATGCACTTTTTCGCCGATACTATCCCTTGCTCTGTACTTATGGGAATTATCTCGTTGCCCAGGAAGACGCCGAGGAAATCGTGTCGGACGTATTCCTGTGGCTATGGGAGAACAAGGATTTTATTTGCCTGGAGCGTTCGCTACGTCACTACCTGCTGCGCGCGGTGCACCACCGTTGCCTGAACTTGCTGGCAAAGAACGAGGCCAAGTTGCGGACCGACACCGCTTACTACCTGCGCACTCTTGAGGCCGTGCAGGACACCGACCCTATACAGCTTTACGACTTGAGCCGCCGTATACGCGAGGCCATCGACGAGTTGCCGGCTCCCTTGCGTGAGGCTTTTGTGATGCACCGCTTCAAACACTTCAGCCACCGCGAGATTGCCGACCGGCTGGGCGTGTCGCCGCAGACGGTGAACTACCGTATAGGGCAGGCCGTACGCATGCTGCGCTTGCGCCTGCGCGACTATCTGCCCATCTCTCTCCTGTCTATCTTGTTAATGGATATGTCTTGACGTTTCCGTCTGTGGTTGCTTCCGGACGTCTCTGATTTGCCGGGCTATGTGCGGGAGGGTATCCGGCACATGTCGTCGTGCGGGTGCAGATATGTCCGGCCTCTACCCGCAACGTGTCCCGCTCGTGCCCGCGACGCGTTCCGCCCGCGTTCGCAACAGGTTCCCTTATTCGAAGTAGGCCATGACCTTGCCGCTGATTTGCAGCAGGGAGATTTCGCACATCTTGGTGTCGTACTCGGCGGAGAGGATACGCTCCTCGGCGTCGAGCAGGTTCTTCTGTGCCTCGCGCATTTCAATGCCGGCCAAGTCACCCAGCAGGTAGCGGTCGCGCGAGATGTCGTAGTTGTCCTTGGCCACGATGAGGTTCTGGCGTTCTAGCTTCAGCAGCTCCAGGTTGTTGCGGTAGGCTTGCCACAGGTTGCTCAGGTCGGCGCGCAGGGTTTGCTCCAGTTGTTCGCGTTCCAGACGGGCGTTTTCCACGGCCAGGCTGGCGTTGCGGCGTTCGCGACGGCGGTTGCCGTCGAACAGCTTGAAACCCAGGGTGACGCCGAAGTTCAACCCCAGATTGTCGCGGCGGCTGGTGGCACCCATTTCATACTTGTTGAGCGTGTATCCGTATCCGCCGTTCAGGCGCAGGTAGGGGTAGTCGCGAGAGCACACCTTCTTGTAGTCCAGCCGGGCGATGGTCTGGTTCTGCATGGCGTAAAGCAGCGAGGCGTTCACTTGCAGGGTGCTCCGCCACAGGTCGTCGAAGTCCAGTATGTGGTCTATGTTGATGACGCTGTCGCGTATGATGAAGAACTCGTCCACGTCTTCTTTGGCCATCAGTTCGTTCAGCTCGATGCGCGAGGTGTGCAGGGCTTCCTGTTGCTTGATGTACTGCGCGCTGTCGGCGTTGAAGTCCACGCGTGCTTGCAGGTAGTCCAGTCCGGAGGCGTTGCCCACGGTCATGCGTGCCTCGGCAATACGCACCCGTTCGCGCGAGAGCGACATGGCGTAGTGGAAGTTTTTCAGGCGTATCTTCTGCTGCACGTAGTTGTAGTATTCGGCGGCTATGTTGGCCACGAGGTCTTCTATGGCGATGCGCGTGTTGGTTTCGCCCTGTCGTTTCAGTTCCTTGAGCTGCTGGTACTCGGCGGTGATGTTGAAGCCGTCGAATATCGTCCATTCCAAGTTGAGGCCCGCGTCGAGGGTCTGGTCGAAAGCTCCTTTCTCTTTGGTGGTTTCACCCGTGGCGCGCAGTTCGGTTTCCGTGGTGCCGAGGTTGCCGCTGTATCCGGCAGCCAAGTCCAATGTGGGCAATGCGCCTGCGTTGGCCAGCGTGGCGTTGTTGCGGCTTGCCTCTTCATCGTTGCGGGCTATGCGCAGGGAGTAGTTGTTGAGCAACCCTTCTTCCAGGCACGACTTCAGGTTGTAGATGGGCGGTTGTGCCTGCGTGGCGATGGCGGTGCAGGCTATGGCTGTCAGTAAAATGGCACGTATTCTCATACTTTCCTTACTTTGCTTCGGTTAGTGGATATGTAACTGTACATGGCGGGCACGATGTACATGGTGAGTATGGTGGACACAATCATGCCCCCCACCACGGCCGTACCCATGGCAATGCGCTGGTTGGCGCCTTCTCCGGAGGCGAAGGCCAGGGGGATGAGGCCCAGCACGGTGGCCGCGCTGGTCATCAAGATGGGGCGCAGGCGTTGCAGGGCAGCGTCTTGCACGGCCTGCATCTTGTCCTCGCCGTGCTCTTGCTTATGGTTGGCAAACTCCACGATGAGGATGCCGTTCTTGGCCACCAGCCCGATGAGCATGATGATGCCTATCTGGCTGAAGATGTTCATCGTGATGTCGCCGAAGTGCATGAACACCAGCGCGCCCGCAATGGCCAGCGGCAAGGTGAGCATGATGACGAGCGGGTCCTTGAAGCTCTCGAACTGTGCGGCCAATATGAGGTATATCAGCACGATGGCCAGGATAAAGGCGAACATCAGGCTCGACGCGCTTTCGCTGTAGTCTTTCGAGTCGCCGGAAAGGGCTGTGCGGAACGTGTCGTCCAGCACATCGGCGGCTATCTTGTCCATCTCCTCAAGCCCTTGCCCGATGGTCTTGCCTTCGGCCAAGCCCGTGGACACGGTGGCGGACACGAAGCGGTTGTAACGGTAGAGCTTGGGCGGTGCCGTGCCGTAGACTATCTCCACCAGGTTGTCCAGCTGTACCATGTCGCCGTTGTCGCTGCGGATGTAGAGGCCCACGAGGTCAGACGGTTTGTTGCGTTGCTGGCGGTTTATTTCGCCCAGAATCTCGTATTGCTTGCCGTTCATGTAGAAGTAACCCATGCGTTGCCCGCTCAAGCCGTATTGCAAGGTCTGGGCAATGTTCTGCGTGCTGACGCCCATGGCCCCGGCCTTGTCGCGGTTGATGTTGATGCGGGCCTCCGGGTCGCTGAACTTCAGGTCTACGTCGGCCATCTGGAGGGTGGGGTTCTCGTAGACGCGTTCCATGAACTTGGGCAACACTTCTTGCAGCTTTTCTATGTTGGTAGCTTGCAATACATATTGCACCGGCATGCTGCTACGCCGCCCGCCGAACGACGACTGCTGCTGCACGAAGGCACGCGCCTTGGTCTCCTTCTGCACGGCTTTGGACAGCTGCTCGGCCACGTCCATCTGCGAGTAGTCGCGGTCCTTCAAATCCTTCAGCGTGATGCGCAGGTTGCCGCTTCCGCTGTATACGCGGGCGGTGACAGCTTCGGCGTCGGGGATGATGGAGTCCACCACGTCGTTGATGCGCTCCGTGTAGTCGCGTATGTACTCGTAGCTCACGCCCTCGGCACCGGTGGTATTGATGGTGATTTGTGAACGGTCTTCCAGCGGGGCCATCTCGGCGGGAATCGCTCCCCACAGGTAGATAATGAGGCCGAACGTGCAGAGGGTGAATACCAACGCAATCCACCGCCGCTTCAGGAAGGCGGCCAGCGAACGGCTATAGTAACGGTTCATCCCGTCGAAGAAAGGCTCGGTGACGCGATAAAACCAGTTCTTCTTTTTCTCCTGCTTCAACAACTTGGTGGCCAGCATGGGCGTGAACGTCAGCGCGGCGAAGGCCGAGATGAGGATGGAGCCGGAGATGACAAAGCTGAACTCGCGGAACAGGCGGCCCGTCGTTCCCTCCATGAACACGATGGGGAAGAATACGGCCACCAGCGTAATCGTCGTAGAGATGACGGCGAAGAAGATTTCCTTCGACCCCTCGATGCCTGCCTGCAAGGGCGGCATGCCCTGTTCTATGCGCACGTAGATGTTCTCCGTCATCACGATGGCATCGTCCACCACCAAGCCCACGGCCAGCACCACGGCCAGCATGGTGAGCACGTTGATGGAGAAGCCCGCCACGTACATCACGAACAACGCCCCGGGCACTCCACGGTGCTGCCCATCAACATCTTGCT
>CALUGY010000100.1 GCA_944320295.1 uncultured Bacteroides sp. | reverse complement strand
CGAGTGCGCCGGGTGGTTCATCCCCTCGTCCCTGCTGGCCGACTGGCGCAGGCTTGCGGTGGACCGGCTCTTGGCCGTGCGCCGCATAGGTTACCGCCGCGAAGTGCACGCGTGGCGGCACACGTCGCACCCTTATCCGGACACGGAACTTACCTACCGGGGCAACGTGATGAACCGCAAGGCCGAAGCGTTCTACCGCCGACACGGCGTGCAATCCATCGCCCCCGCATACGAAGCACGTCCCGTGCCCGATGCCACGCTCATGTCGTGCAAGTACTGCCTGCGCTACAGTATGGGCTGGTGTCCCTCGCATCAAGGCAAACGCTCCCCTTACCGTGAGCCTTACTATCTGACGGGGACGGACGGAAAACGTTTCCGACTGTCGTTCGACTGCAAAAACTGCCGCATGGAACTGAAAGCCGAACCTTGACGATGCCCATGAAGAAGTTGTCCCGCCTGTCGCTTACCGCACTCTCCGTCCTTGCCGTGACGGCCGTACTGTGCCTGCTGTGCACTTCCTGTACACATAGCACGCCCACAGGAAAGGAAAGCCCGATGGGCAAGCGCACGCGCGACTCGCTGTCTTATCTGGAGCTACGACACTACACGTGGGGGACAAACTTCATATTGCAGGCCGACTCGGCAGACTTGGCCCTGCTGCCCGTAAAGGCCAGCTACTTCCGGCTCTACAAAGGCGACCGCGTGGTGGTAGCTGAATTCGCCATCCACCCGGGCGACGAGACAGACTCCGTGTGGGTGAAGCTGGCCCACTCGCAAGAGGGCCAAGGCTGGCTGCGCGAGGCCGAGCTGAAACGTGCCTTCGTGCCCGCCGACAGCATTTCACAAGCCATCCATCTGTTCAGCCGCGCCCATGTGTTCTACGCCATTGCCCTGCTCGCCTTGTTCATGGTGGCATGGTTCGTGCGCGCTTCACGCCGCAAGCGGCTGTTGCTGGTGTACTTCAACGACATAAACAGCGTTTACCCGCTACTGCTGTGCCTCCTCACCGCGTTCTGCGCCATGACATACGAAAGCATCCAGATGTTCGCGCCCGCGGCATGGGAACATTACTACTACAACCCCACGCTGTCGCCCCTCAAGGTACCCTTCCCGGTGTCACTGTTCCTTGCCGGTTTATGGGCCATGCTGATTGTGTTGCTGGCCGCATGCGATGTCGTCTTCCGCCGGCTCACGTTCTTTTCCGCCGCAAGCTATCTGCTGGGACTGGCCGCGTGCTGCTGCTTCTGCTACTTCTTCTTCATCTTCGCCACGCAGTTCTACGTGGGCTACCTCTGTTTTGCCCTGTTCGTGTGGATTTTCATCCGCCGGTTGCACGCCTCGCTCCAATCCGCACACTACCGCTGCGGGTATTGCAATGCCCCCCTTGTCCGCAAAGGCACGTGCCCGCATTGCGGGAGCGTGAACGAATAATGCACGGCCCCGAAAAAAAACGGTACAAAACTTCGCAAGAAAACATACATCGGAATGCGGATTTCCACCCGACATTCAAGGCGTTTGCTCGCGACATGTTGCGCGTTTACTCGCAACGCGTTGCGGCCGCGCTTCCAACACGTTGCGAGCACGCTCCGAACGTGTTGCGGACAAACGCGCTGAAAACAAGATGAAAACGCCTTAAAGACAGAAATTTATCTTTTTTCCGTACAACAACCTGGTGGAATGCCACACCACTATTTACCTGCATTTGCAAGAAAGTAGTGCACATTGAGCTGCATAAAAACGTAAATTGAGCCGTAAAACAACGCGACTTTCATTCTGCGGCCCTATCTTTGTGGTTGAAAAACAAACCGATTCATAACATGATGACAAACAAAGAAGATTATCCAAAAATCGCCCTCGGCACATGGTCGTGGGGCACAGGGGCTGCGGGAGGCGACCAGGTGTTCGGAAACCATCTTTCCGCCGAAGACTTGAAGCCGGTATACGATGCGGCAATGAAACACGGGTTGAACCTTTGGGACACGGCCACCGTGTATGGCATGGGGGCCTCGGAAGACATATTGGGCAGCTTCGTGAAACAAAGCCCGCGACGGCAGGTGCTGCTCTCCACCAAGTTTACCCCGCAAATCGCAACGGACAGCCCCCATGCGGTGGAAGACATGCTGGACGCCAGCCTGAAGCGGTTCGGCACGGACTACATCGACATCTACTGGATTCACAATCCCGCCGATGTGGAGCGTTGGACGCCCGGCCTCATCCCCCTATTGCAAAAAGGCAAAGTAAAGAGCGTGGGCGTATCGAACCACAACCTTGCGGAACTGAAGCGCGCGGAAGAAATCCTGTCCGCCGAAGGCTTCCACATCTCGGCAGTACAGAACCACTACAGCCTCGTCTACCGTTCGTCCGAAGACGCAGGCATCATGGATTATTGCCAGGAGCACGACATGACATTCTTCGCTTACATGGTGCTGGAGCAAGGGGCATTGTCCGGAAAGTATGACGCGAAACACCCCATGCCCCAAGGCAGTTCGCGCGGCGAGACATACAACAGCCTGTTGCCGCGTATGGACAAGTTGCTCACCGCATTGCGCGAAACGGCAGAACGGCACGAGGCCACCATGGCACAAACTGCCATAGCATGGGCCATAGCCAAACAGACGCTGCCCATCATAGGCGTGACCAAACTGCAACATGTGGAAGACGCGGCAAGAGCCGCCTCGCTCCAACTGGCGGACGAAGAGGTTGCCCAGCTGGACAAGATATCGAAAGAAACGGATGTAAACACGAAAGGTTCGTGGGAGCATCCCATGTGTTAAACCAAACAAATTGGATTATGAAAAAGAACATAGGTCCAGCATTGGCACTATATCCCACTCCGGCCGTCGTCATAAAGCGTATCATGCCCGGCAAGGCTTTTCGCGACGGGCTTATAAAGAATTGAAACATGAAGCACATCTGTAAGAAAACCATTTCATATATGGCACTATCCGCATTCATCACAGCCCAGGCGGCAGCACAGAACATCATCGACGTGCATTGCCACAACGTATTGCCCTGCCACACGGAAGTCCTGGAGAAGCACGATGCTGCGCTGGACGAAGGATTCCCGCTCCCCGCGTGGAACGCGGAGTCGCACTTGGCCTTCATGGACAGCGCAGGCATAGGTTGTTCCGTGCTTACTATGCCCGCCCCGCAGCCCTACTTCGGCGACAATCAGGAGTGCCGGGAAACCATACGGCGCTACAACGAGTATTGCGCCGGACTGAAAGCCGCCCATCCCGGCAGGTTCCTGTTCTGCGCCGCGCTGCCCCTTCCGGATGTGGAGGCAGCCATTGCCGAAGCCATCTACGCCCTCGACACGCTGGGAGCGGACGGCGTGAAGCTGGCCACCAACAGCCGTGGCCAGTACCTTGGCGACAAAGAACTGGACCCGCTGATGGAAGTGCTGGACAAGCGGGAAGCCGTCGTCGTCCTGCACCCGCACAAGCCCGTCCCCGTGAACGACGAGCTGATGGCTGCCGTCCCGCTCGCTGCATACGAGTACCCGGCAGAGACCACCCGCGCCCTGATCAATATGTTGGCACGCAACATACCTGCACGCTACCCCGGCCTGAAGGTCGTCGTGCCCCATTGCGGCTCGTTCCTGCCACAGGCCCTGCCCCGTATAAAGGCGTTGGCACCCGCCTTGCAGGCCAAAGGGATGATGGGCGAAATAGACTTCGAGGCCAACCTGTCGCAACTTTACTACGACTTGGCGGGAGCGGCCTCGCCCTCGACCATACGGGCCATGCTTGCCATCACCTCGCCCGAACACATACTCTACGGTTCGGATTACCCATACCAGCCTACGGACGTGCTGACCGGGAAGTTGCGGCAATTGGAAAAGGAACTTTCGGCAGACAAACAACTGGCTCCCTACAAAGAGATGTTCTTGTGGCAGAATGCAGCCCGGCTGTTTGCCGTGCAGCCGTCCGGAAGAACGGTGGACGAGGAGCGGAACGCCCTTCCGGAAGCCGGGATAAATGTACCAGACAGCGCCGCCAATACCTCCCAAGGCATGTTAGTGCGCATCTCAGAGATAGAAGTCTACCCCGAATACATAAACCAGTACCTGTCCATGGCCCTTGAAGTGGGGGCCACGTCCGTGCGCGAGGAACCGGGCGTAATAGCCATCTTCCCCATGGTGCAGCAACGCGACTCTTGCCAGATACGCATTCTGGAAATCTATGCCAGCCAGGAAGCGTATAAACATCATATCGGAACAAAGCATTTCCAGACCTACAAACAAGGCACGCTGCACATGGTGAAGTCGCTCGACCTGGTAGACATGCAGCCCATGAACCCGTCGGCCATGCCCGAAATATTCCTCAAAATGAAACGTGGGAAATGAAAGAAGAAAGCCTATGAACGGACAGATAGAAGAGTTGACCAACTACGGCGGCATCTTGCTGAGTTGCCGCATTCCCCACGATTTGCATTGGGAACATCGCATGCCCGCGCACTCCATCATCTTCGTACGTACGGGAAAACTGGTGATAGAGGACAAGGAAACGACGACTGAAGTCGCGGCTGGCAACTACGTGTTTGTCCGCCGCGACTGTTCGGTCAACGTGACCAAAATGCCGCTCGGCGGCGAGCCCTACCGGGGTATCAACTTCAGCCTGCCGCGCAAAGAACTGAAAGAATACTACAACCGCGTGGCTTCCGTCTGCAAACGGCTGCACCATGTGCCTTCCATAGGCCGGACGGCGAACATATTGCCCCAAACCATCGCCCTGAAAAGCCTGTTCAGTTCGTTCCTGCCCTATACGGACAGTACGGAAACTCCCTCCGACGAGTGGCTCCGGCTGAAAGTGCAAGAGACCATCATGTGTTTGCTCGCCATAGACGACCGCTTCTACCCCACGCTGTTCGACTTCAACGAGGCGTGGAAGGTTGACTTGCTTGACTTCATGGAACGTAACTACACGGAAGACATGCCGCTGGAGGAGTTTGCCTCGTACACAGGGCGGAGCTTGGCCACCTTCAAGCGCGACTTTGCCAAGATAAGCCCCCTCCCGCCCCAACGATGGATCATGGAACACCGCTTGGACAAGGCCAAGAGCCTGCTGCTCGAAAACGGGGCATCGGCACAGGAAGTGGGCTACATGGTGGGCTTCAAAAACCGTTCACACTTCTCGCAGGCATTCAAAAAACGATTCGGACTGGCACCGGTCAATTACCTCAAGCAATACAGCGGGAACAATCCATAAGATTTACCCCCATATAAAGGGCGTTTGCCCGCGACATGTTGCGCGTTTACTCGCAACGCGTTGCGGCCGCGCTTCCAACACGTTGCGAGCACGCTCCGAACGTGTTGCGGACAAAAGGGGTAAAAAGAGCGGGGAAAAGGCACGAATGTCCGCTCCCCATCCCATGTACAAAATTACCGCCAGACAGACATTAATCCACCGTTTCCCACTATTATTCCACGGAAATTCCTTACATTTGACACCCGTAACAGGAAGGGCGCGCAACGCCCGTCCAATCAAATTATTCACTTAACCCATTTAAACTATCATGAGAAGACTGAACCACATGCTGCTGGCCGGCATCACAGCCATAGCTTGCAGCTCGTGCGGCGGAACAAAAGTTGAAGCCGACTACCATGTCATCCCTCTCCCCCAAGAGGTATCGTTGACAGAAGCAGAACCTTTCTACCTGACAAGAAGCACCGTCATCGCCTACCCCGAAGGCAACGACCTGCTGAAGCGTAATGCCGAGTTCCTGGCAGAATACGTGAAGGAAGCCGCCGGCTTCAACCTGTCTGCCAAGGCGTACGAAGAAGGCGCGAAACCCGAAGGACAGGCCATCGTATTGAAACTCAACCCGGCCATCGGGAACCGCGAAGGTTACACCATCGACATCACCGCCGGACAGGTGAGCGTGGAGGGACAGACGGAGAACGGCGTGTTCTACGGCATACAGACCCTGCGCAAGTCCATCCCGGCTACCACCGACGCATGGAACATCGTGCTGCCCGCCGGCCATATAGAGGATGCGCCCCGCTTTGCCTACCGTGGCATGCACCTCGACGTGGCACGCCACTTCTTCCCCGTGGAGTTCGTGAAGGAGTATATCGACCTGTTGGCGCTGCACAACATGAATACCTTCCACTGGCACCTGACAGACGACCAGGGATGGCGCATCGAGATAGACAAATATCCCAAGCTGACGGAAGTGGGCTCGCAACGCAAATGCACCGTAATCGGCCGCAACACCCAGGAATACGACAACACGCCCTATGGCGGTTTCTATACCAAAGAGCAGGCCAAGGAGATTGTTGAGTACGCCAAGCAACGCTACATCACGGTGATTCCCGAAGTAGACCTGCCCGGACACATGCTCGCCGCGCTCGCCGCTTACCCCGAACTGGGATGCACCGGCGGCCCGTATGAAGTATCACCCCGATGGGGTATCTTCGAGGACGTGCTCTGCGTGGGCAACGAACAGACCATGCAGTTCCTGGAAGACGTGATGGCTGAAATCATCGAGATATTCCCCTCCGAATATGTGCACATCGGCGGCGACGAATCGCCCCGCGACCGCTGGGAAGTCTGCCCCAAATGCCAGGCCCGCATCAAGAGCGAAGGGCTGAAGGCCGACCAGCACCATAGCGCCGAAGACCGCTTGCAAAGCTACTGCATGACGCGCATAGAGAAGTTCCTCAACGAACGGGGACGCAAAATCATCGGTTGGGACGAAATACTGGACGGCGACG
This sequence comes from uncultured Bacteroides sp., assembly GCA_944320295.1. GTDB lineage: Bacteria > Bacteroidota > Bacteroidia > Bacteroidales > Bacteroidaceae > Bacteroides. The sequence continues at coordinate 12,954 of CALUGY010000100.1, read as the reverse complement.
TGGCTCCCAACGCCACCGTCATGTCATGGCGCGGAATGGAAGGCGGCATCAAGGCAGCCAAGTTGGGGCACGACGTCATCATGGTACCCACCAGCTATGCCTACTTCGACTATTACCAAACCGCCGATGTGAACAACGAACCTCTCGGCATAGGCGGTTACGTGCCCGTGGGAAAGGTATACAGCCTCGAACCCGTGCCTGCCGAACTGACCCCGGAAGAGCAGAAGCACATCCTGGGTGCACAAGCCAACCTGTGGACGGAATACATTGCCACCACCGAACATGTGGAATACATGGTGCTGCCACGCATGGCCGCCTTGAGCGAGGTGCAATGGACGCTGCCTGACAAGAAGGACTACGAAGACTTCACCCAACGCCTGCCGCGCCTCATGGCATTCTATGAAAGGGACGGGCTGAACTACGCCAAACACATTCTGGACATCAAGGCCACCTTCAAGGCAGACCCCGAGACCGGAAAGATCACAGCTCAGCTCGGCACCATAGACAATGCCCCGATTTACTACACGCTGGACGGGACGGAACCCAACGAGCAATCGCAGAAATACGCGGAACCGGGCGTGGCCATCGACAACACATCGCAACTGCGCGCCGTGGCCATACGGCCCGAAGGGCGAAGCCACACGCTGGCCAAGGACTTCTTCCTCAACAAAGCCACCCTGCGCCCCATACAACTCACCGGAAGGCAACCCTCGTCCAAGTACGCCTTCGACGGAGCGCCCACGCTGGTTGACGGGATGCGCGGTCGTAACAGTTACGCCAACGGCGAGTGGCTCGGCTTTGTGGGCGGCGACGTGGAGGCCATCATCGAGATAGAGCCTGCCGAAATCAGCAAAGTATCCACGAACGCCATAGTGGACATGAGCGCATGGATCATGGGCAGCACCGGGCTCAAGGTGGCCGTGTCCGAGGACGGGAAGACGTACACCGAGGTGGCTTCCAAGGACTACCCTGCCGAAACCGACATTGCCAAGTCCGGCATCGAGACCTACGAGGTCAGCTTCAACCCCGTAAAGGCACACTACGTCAAGGTGACGGTGAAGCGCACTCCCGTCCTGCCCAAAGGACATGACGGCGAAGGCACGGCACCCTACCTCTTCATAGACGAAATAGCCATAGACTAAGGGGGCGGAATCCCCACAAAACATATCAAGGCCCGGGCTGCCTGCAAAAGGCATCCGGGCCTTTTTCCATTCCACACCACCCGGCAACAGGGCAGTTCTTCCACGCCACGCCGCCCGCCTCTTTTCCCGTGCGCCGCAGCAAGACAATGCCTCCGTTTACGCCATTTGCTCCGTACATGTACGGAGCGCGCACGCAACATGTTGGAAGCACGCCCGCAACACGTTCGGAGCACGCTCGCAACGCGTTGCGGACAAACGCCTCATATACACCCCTTTTCCGCCTTGCATTTTTCGATGTGCCCGGGCATCTTGCCCGAAAAAACAGCCGATGCTTTTCACGGCGGCGGGCCATGCCCTGCGGACGGTTTGCGCAGGGGCAAATAGCGGTATCCGGACAGGAAAGGCGGGGAAAGGATATGCATTATTGGATAAAAGGCCGTATCTTTGCCACCCGATAGTAAGATGCTATGACTATGTACGACATCAATCAGATACGCGCCGACTTTCCCATCCTGGACCGCACCGTGTATGGCAAGCCGCTGGTCTACCTGGACAACGGCGCCACCACCCAAAAGCCCCGCTGCGTGGTGGAGGCCATTACCAACGAGTATTATAACACCAACGCCAACGTGCACCGCGGTGTGCATTTCCTTTCGCAACAGGCCACGGAACTGCACGAGGCCAGCCGCGAGACCGTGCGCCGTTTCATCAACGCGCGCAGCACGAACGAGATAGTCTTCACGCGCGGCACCACGGAAAGCATCAACCTGCTGGCCGCAACCTTCGCCCAATCGCAGATGGAGGAGGGCGACGAGGTCATCGTCTCCGTCATGGAGCACCACAGCAACATCGTGCCGTGGCAGTTGCAGGCCATGCAGAGGGGCATCGTCCTGCGCGTCATACCCATGACCGACGAGGGCGAACTGTGCCTGGACGAATACGAAAAGCTGTTTTCCCCACGGACAAAACTTGTCAGCATAGCCCACGTGAGCAACGTGCTGGGCACCATCAACCCTGTGGCGGACATGATTCGTACAGCCCACGCCCACGGCGTGCCCGTGCTGGTGGACGGCGCGCAGAGCATTCCCCACATGGCGGTGGACGTGCAGGCGCTGGATGCCGACTTCTACGTGTTTTCCGGGCATAAGGTCTACGGTCCCACGGGAGTGGGTGTGCTCTACGGCAAGGAAAGGTGGCTGGACAAGCTGCCACCCTATCAGGGCGGCGGCGAAATGATTCAGCACGTCAGCTTCGAGAAGACCACGTTCAACGAGCTACCCTTCAAGTTCGAGGCCGGCACACCCGACTACATCGGTACCACGGGCCTGGCCAAGGCGTTGGACTATGTGGCGGCCCTCGGCATGGACCACATCGCCGCCTACGAGCACGAGCTGACGCAATATGCCCTGCGCCGCCTGAAGGAAATTCCCGGTATGCACGTCTTCGGCGAGGCATCTGTGCGGGGCGGGGTCGTCTCCTTCCTGGTGGGCGACATCCACCACTTCGACATGGGCACGCTGCTCGACCGCCTGGGCATTGCCGTGCGTACGGGCCACCACTGCGCACAACCGCTCATGACGCGCCTGGGCATCGAAGGCACGGTGCGCGCCTCGTTCGGACTGTATAACACGAAGGAGGAAGTGGACGTGCTGGCGGCCGGAATCGAACGGGTGAGGAAGATGTTCTAAACTCCGTGGCCCATGTCGCGCATCCGTAGTTTCGTCCTGCCCACGGCCATCGTATTAGGGCTGTTGCTGCACCGTTGGTGCCAAGCGTGGACGGTGATTGTTCCATATCTCATTTTCATTATCCTGCTGCTGAACTTCGCGGCGGTGGACTTGCGCCGCCTGCGCTTCACGCGGATGCACCTGTGGGTAATGCTGTTCCAAGCCGTGGGCAGCATAGGTGGATACAGCATTGCGCTGGCCGTGTCCGGAGACGAAATCATAGCCGAGGGCGTACTGGCGGGCGTGCTTTGCCCGGTTGCTTCGTCCGTGGTGGTGGTAGCCGCCATGCTGGGGGCCAACCGCAACACCACCACGTCCTACACCATCACGGGCAACTTGCTGGTGGCATTCGTCGCCCCGCTCTACTTCTCCTTCATCGGTACCAACCAAGACTTGTCGTTCGGCGAGTCGTTCCTGATGATATTCCGCAAGATAAGCCCCGTCATCGCCCTGCCTTTCTTCGTGGCATTGGCCATGCAACGGGTTGTCCCACGTGCCAATGCTGCGCTGGCGCGTTATAAGAACTGGGCGTTCTACCTGTGGGCGTTGGCCCTGCTACTCACGCTGGGACAGACCATCCACTTCATCTTCAAGCACGGCGAGGGTAACGGCCACAGCATCCTGATGCTGGGCATCGCGTCGACCGTGGTGTGCGCCGTGCACTTCGGTCTGGGCAAATGGATTGGTTCGCGCCATGGCGACCGCGTGGCGGGTGGGCAACTGCTGGGACAAAAGAACACCGCCGTGGGCATCTGGATGGCGAATACTTACCTCAACCCGCTGGCCTCCGTGTTCCTGGCCTTCTACTCCATCTGGCAAAACCTGTTCAACAGCTGGCAGTTGTGGCGGCACGACCGCAGGCAGGGGCAATGAACGAGGAGGGGACTGTACGCCACTCCTCTAGTTTCCAAACTCCTGCTACATAACCCTCCAACCACGCTACGTACGCTTGTTCTTATGCGAACAACACGCCTCCCCATAGCCTCCCCCATACGACACTCCCGTTTCCTCCCGTAGCAATACAAACCCAACCAAGCGCGGCACTCTCACTTTCCTGACTTTTTATACAGCAAATGCTTGGAACAAAAGAATTAAACACCTATATTTGTGGCAATATATAGTTACAACATTTGTTTTATAAACAGAAGGAAAAAACAGAAAGACTGAAAAATAGACATATCATTGCGCGTTAGCTTTTAAACCTCACAGTAGAAAATCGCCAAATTTCCACACCGAGAGTATCATATAGCTAAAAAGGCAACTGCGTCCGTACGGCGTGGGAGAGCTTGTTATATGATACAGGTGTTTGGCGATACCTCTACTGTGAACAAGAACATCTTCACGCCTTTTTCATGCGTCCTCGTGTTTTTGCTCCAAGGTAGCCTATCGCTGATATGTCCATAACATGACAGGATATGCTTATAGGAACTGTTGACACATGGACATCACTACTGCCGGTAACGTTTCATCCCACGATGTCTTGCATCACACCGCAAGCCATCCAGTCCGGTAGAAGGAGCACGAAAGTCACCCTTTCCGGAGGATTTATGCTCGCGTCACAATGTTTGTGTTCCCACCCATTCCATCCTCACCGACATGGCAACCGCCATACTTCTTGGATACATACCAATTTTATATCATAAATAACAATTATGGGAATGTTTGATACTTTGTTCAATTCAAAAGCGGCATCGCCAGAAACGGCGTTGTCGCAAGAAGCGGTAGAAAGCCAGGTGCAAAACTTTACGGAAGAAAATCCTACAAACAGCCGAAGCCCGCAAATCGATCAGAAAGATGCCGAAACGAAAAGCTATTGGATAAATTACGGCACAGGTTTTCCAATAGACGTAATTTACGGATACATCAACCGGGATTTCGAACAAAAGGGCTTTGACGATGCCATGGTAAACATGGATCCGTCTTACAAAGAGTCAGGAAAGAAACTGATCGTTAACAAGCTGAAAGTACTGTTCCAGCAAGTAAGCCTACGCTATCAAGGAGACCTACAGGAACTGGCCGTAACGATAGAAACCATGCAAAGCCAAGGTCTGCCGCTGCAAATGAAAAGATTGGAGACGCGGCAAAAACAACTGGAAAACCACGTCAAAAGGATAGAAGAAATGAAAATGAGCTTGGAAAGGGGGGATGAGGAGATGATGCGGATGGTGATGAGCTACGAACGAGGATTCAAAAAAGGAATGGTTGCCAAGTCGAACTCAATGCTGAACAACAATGGAGATTAACTACAACAAAGTAGGAATATGGGCTCGGATAGCCTGTTTCCTTATAGGCTGGAACTCAGAACTGCTGAAAGAATGTGGAGAAGCCAGCCGTCGTACACTACGGAAGTACATATCGGCCATAGTGATTCTTTCCATCCTCTGGGGAACCATTGGATATTGTTTCGCCGAACGTTATGTGGGCATGGAGAATCTTGCTGGGAAATTGGCCATGAGTTTAACATTCATAGTCATCATTGTGTGCGTGGAACGATATATCATCCTGACCGGAAAGCTGGGATGGACTGGAGTAGCCCGCTTCATAATGGCCGTCTTAATGGCTGTGCTGGGTTCCACCATCTTCGACCAAATAATCTTCAAGAACGACATAGAGTTCAAGATGAAGGAGATATTGACAGAGCAAATCAATGCAGAAGTGCCGAAACGGAATCAACAAATTGATGCACAACTGCATGGACTGAAAATAGAGATAGACTCTCTCAACAAAGCCAACCAAGCATTACGCGAAGAAATAGCTCAAAACCCGGCAAGCAAATATACAACATACTCCTCGCAAAAGAGGTACGTAGGAGACAATCCGGACGGTACGCCTCGATATGTAACAGAGGTCGTTACCGAAAACCATATCATAGAAAGCCCGCTAATAGCCCAAGCTACCGCAAATGACAGCATCATTAAAAGGGCGGAAGTGAATCGCACAGAACTACAGAACAAAAAGTTGAAAACAGAAGAAATAGTCCGTGCAGAATTCGAAGCTGCCCCCATCGGATTTTTACAAGAATTGGAAGCCCTATTCCATATCATTTTGAACAATAAGGTAGCCGCAGTATTTTATGTTTGCCTATTCCTTTTCTTGATGTCACTAGAACTATTAGTAGTAATGAGCAAAAGCGGTGACGGCGAAAGCGATTATGACATGGTTGTACGACACCAACAAAATATCAAGGAAGAAACATTGAAACGTATGGAAGAAGGGTTGCTGAATAAGAAGTAAAAGCCCCCCTTTCTATCGTTCCACCCTGATTCCGATGTCTGCAATGCCTTGCAACACAGGTTGTGGAAAGGCATGGGCTATGCCGATGCGGTACGTTCCCGCACGGTCGACGGGCAACGTCCCGGCGGGAAACTCTGTCTGATAAAGTGAATTGAGACCTGTGCCGAGCCATGCGCCCTGCTCGTCGGCCAGCATGAGGCACAACGTGTCGGAGGAAAGGAGCGTAGAATCCGGACGGTAAACGGCAAGGCCCAGACGGAGGTCGCGATAAGGATAAGCGGCATGGTTGCGCACCTCCACATAGAGACGGCAGGTGGTTTGCGAATCGGGCAAAGCGATGGGAAACATCAGCGTGTCCTGCTTTTGCCAGCCCTCATCGGGCAAGGCACGATACACATGACAAACCGCATGGTGCCCGCAAGCACAAAGCACGCTTGCCGACACCACTACAGTCATAAACAAGGCACGTATGCCGTCAATCTTTGGCCGGCTTGTCATTACCCGGTTGGTTTTCCGCCGGACGCTTATCCTGCGCGGGGTTGGTTTGCTTGGATTGGTCTGCCTGCTTGGACGGCCGGTTCTTGGGCTTTCCCTGACCTTTCTTTTTAGGCTGCGCATCCTTTGGCTTTGATTGCTCCTTAGGCTGTTCCTTGGGTTTGCCCTGTTGCGGCTGTTTGGGTTGTTGGGCTTGCTGCTGCGGCTGGGGCTGTCCGCCGTTTTGCGCCTTGTTCTTGCCCGACTTCTTCTTTCGCCGGCCGGAGCGTCCCTCACCGTCTTTGCCCTTACGGTTACGGTCGAAACGCGTCAGGCTGTCCTGCTCCAGCAAGTCCAAGGGGCGCTTTTGTTCCTCAGAGCGTGCATCGGGCAGCAGACTGTCCGGCTTCACACCACGACGGTTCATGCCAATAATCTCGAAAGCCCTCCGCCCGGTGATCGTGGCCAAGTTGGCGGGAACCGACTTGTCCGTGGAATATGTCAGCATATTATTCAGGATGTCCGTCTTGAACAGGTAGAAAGTGGCATCCTTGGTTTCCAGCGTCACTTCCTTGGAAGGAAGGCGTTTCTGGGCTTCCACATAACAGTCCACCTCGTAGTTGAGACAACATTTCAGTTTGGCGCATTGACCCGCCAGTTTCTGCGGGTTCAAGGAGATGTCCTGATAGCGTGCGGCACTTGTCGCCACAGACACGAACGAGGTCATCCACGTGGCGCAACACAATTCGCGCCCGCACGGGCCAATACCCCCTATGCGCCCGGCTTCCTGCCTGGCCCCTATCTGCTTCATCTCAATACGTACACGGAACACCTCCGCTAGTACCTTGATAAGCTGGCGGAAATCCACACGTTCGTCGGCTATGTAGTAGAAGATGGCCTTGTTTCCATCCCCCTGGTACTCCACATCGCCTATCTTCATGTTGAGATTGAGCCGTTGCGCTATCTGGCGGGAGCGTATCATGGTGTCGTGCTCACGCGCCTTGGCTTCGCGGTATTTCTCCATGTCCACCGGCTTGGCCTTACGGTATATGCGCTTGATGTCCGCCTCCGACTTGATATTGGCCTTCTTGATTTGCAGCGGCACAAGGCGTCCCGTCAACGTCACCACACCAATGTCATGTCCCGGAGTAGCTTCCACGGCCACAATGTCTCCCTTTTCCAATGGAATCTTGTTGCTGTTACGGTAGTATCCTTTACGTGTATTCTTGAACTGCACCTCAACCAAATCGCATTCGGCCGCATTGGCAGGCACATCGGCCAGCCAGTCATATGTGTTCAGTTGCTTGTCCTGCCGGCCACAGCTGTTATGGCACAGGCTACCGCCGCCATTATGCAGCTTGAACGACTGGAAGTCCTGTGTATGGACTGCTGTTGCCGGTTGTAGGCTTTCGCCTTGTTGCATATTTTCGTTTTTCATTTCTTGTCTATATGTGATGTTGGTTATTTCTTCATTATCAGCATTTCCCTGTCTCTTTTCTTGCTGTCACGACACAGGTTTCAGCAGCACTATCATTTTCAACGCGAAGTCGAAAAACACCATGCGCGCATTGACGTTCTGCTCTATGTGTATTTGTGCCTCCGAAAGCTCGTGCATGATACCTGCCACATTCCGCTCGTTGACAAACGGAGCAAAACGTGTAGCGAAGCCCTGCTCTTGCGGTGTCATGTAGTTCATCTCCGGGCGATGCAGGTTATATATGAAGTTCTCGCGTGTCATGCGCTGGCAGTATTCCAGAAAATTCTTTTGCTTTTCGCGTCCCATGTCGGCCGCTTGTTCGCTCCATTCCTTCATGTTGCGCACCCTGCGCTGGTATGCCATCCGCATGAGGTTGACGAACATGTCGAAAAACTGTTTCTTGTCCTCGTTCAGGTGGATAGCCTCAAGGGCTTTGATGAAATTACCGTTGGACATATGGGCAATGGCATTGCTTTCCTGCTCTTGTATCCCATAACGTTGCTGCAGAGCCTGACTGATGTCCGCCTCGGTTATACGCGGCACGTTAAATCGTTGTGTACGGCTCACAATCGTAGGAAGCAACATCTCCGGGGCTTCGGAAACCAACAGGAACAACGTCTTTGCAGGGGGCTCTTCCAGTAGCTTCAACAACTTATTGGCACAAGTTTCGTGCATTTTCTCCGGTAACCAGATGAGAGTGATTTTATAACCTCCTTCGCTGGATTTCAGGCTAAGTTTACGGGCTATTTCATCGCTCTCCTTGGCATAAATAATAGGCTGTCCGTTTTCAGCCCCCATCTCGTTCATCCAATGGCTCAAGTCGAAATAGGTACCGCCGACAAGCAATTGCCGCCACGCGGCGATATAGTCATCGCACACCTCCTTCTTTGCCTTGGCACTTTTTATGATAGGAAACATAAAATGGACATCGGGATGAACCAATTTATCCCACTTCACACACGAAGGACAAACACCGCAAGCATCCTTATCCGTACGATTAGTGCAACAAATGTAGCGGGCATAAGCCAATGCCAAAGACAGCTTTCCACTCCCAGCCGGACCACAAAACAATTGCGCATGAGGAATACGATCTTCATGCACCTCCAACAAAAGTTTCTCTTTTGCTTCCTCTTGCCCTATGACGTCTTGGAATGAAAACACGTTCGTAACTTCTTGTTAATGGTTTTCTGTCTGATGAAAGAACTTAGTCCCGCAACATACCTTCCTACTTTGCAAAAACTCAGTAAATTTGCTTAGCCACTTCCCGGATGCTGTCTGCCGCACCTACGGAGTAGAAGTGTATGCTTGGCACGCCATGCGCTATCAACTCACGGCATTGCTGCACGCACCATTCTATGCCCACTTGTTGTACTGCGGCATCGTCCTTGCATTGCAGTACTTCATGAGCCAGCGTTTCCGGAATATCTACCTTGAAAGTCTTGGGCAACATATTAAGCTGGGCCAGTTTTTTAAACGGCTTAATGCCCGGTATAATGGGGACGGTAATGCCATTTTTTCGTGCCTGCTCCACGAAAGCAAAGTATTTGGCATTATCATAGAAAAGTTGTGTAACAGCATATTCTGCCCCGGCTTCCACTTTCTTCTTCAGCCAATAAAGGTCACTTTCCATATTGGGTGCTTCTTCATGCTTCTCCGGATAGCAGGCCACACCATATGAGAATGGAGTTTTGGTGACAGTCATCTCAGACCCGTCTATGAAAATACCTTGGTTGAAACGGTTTATCTGCTCCTGCAACTCAATGGCATGAGCATAACCTCCCGGCTCGGGGACAAAAATGGACTCATGCTTGGCCTTATCTCCGCGCAACACAAGCAGATCGGTAATACCAAGAAACTGCAAATCGAGCAGCACATATTCCGTATCTTCGGGTGTGAAACCGCTACACAAGATGTGCGGCACCACGGTAATGTCGTATTTGTTCTGTATTGCAGCAGCCACAGCCACAGTACCCGGACGACGACGCAGACGATTACGCTGGAACAAGCCATTGCCCAGCTCCTTGTACACATATTCGCTACGATGAGTAGTTATGTTGATGTATTTCGGGTCAAACTCCCGCAAGACATCTATAGTTTGGTACAACTTGTCGATGCCCGTACCCTTTATCGGGGGCAGTATCTCGAATGAGAAGGCTGTTTTGGCATTGCTGTTTATCAAGTCTATTACTCTCATTTCTTCTTCGTTGTTCGCCCTTTTTATGCAGGACGCATGGATGTGGGCAAAGATAGGGAAAAGAAATGAGAAATGCTTCTTCTACAGTCTATTCTTTCTTAATGCAACGTATGGCAAGGCCTTTGTAGAAGTCACAATCGGTAACTACTACTGATGCTTCGAGCATCTTGTTTGAGTTTCCCGTAAAGAATTTGGTATTATCAGGAATCTTTCCATTTTCCGTGTCCCAACTCCATAATCCGATTGCTTTATGAGCATTGATATGTCCTCCATTTGAACTCCATTGACCTGAAGGATAAAGATAGAACATACATAAGTTGTTAGCATCTGCAACCTTTGCGTTTTCTTCTTCTGTTAAAAGTTTCCAGTCTCCTGCTTTCAACAAGGAAACATCTCCACCTATGTATTTGTCCAATATGTCCCAGTCATCCAATGACGGGATTTCCCATCCTTCAGGGCTGATTTCATTCTGCATTAAAGCTTCTCCATTGTAGAAGTAAAGGTCATAATGTTCTACATAAAAATATCCAGGCTCTCCTTTCAACGTATCCTGCTGTACTATCTTTGTACCGTCCTGATACTTGGTCGCACGCAAGTTCCTCCGCATCCAATATTGCGTGCCAATTTTGACAACAGGGTATTCTTGAAGCCCATCCCTCGTGTCGCGTATCATGTAGTTTACAACATTTACCGTTGCCGGTTGTTCCGGCTGTTCAATACATACTTTACCATCGGCATCGAAGTATATTTCTTCTATTGCGGGAAGTGTTCCTTTGACGTATTCAAACGAATTGTCTTCTTTGTTCCACGCAATAGAACCACCGTTAATGTTTCCACCGTTATCAAGAATTTGCAGCACAGTACCTTGAGTCAAATCTGCTTTTCCTTTTTCATCAGTTGGATAAACAGTTATGGCGGTAGCTGTCAATGCCGGCGAGATAAGGTATTCTTTGCAGATTTCAGCAACGGGTCTCCCACCTAAATGCACCTGATAGATGTTCGACTTTTCAAAACTTAGTACTGAAAGATGTACACTAGTAATCCCATCCTCATTTTCAGTAGTTTCTTGTACAATCTCACTAGGCCAGTCTTTAATGCTGGCCACAATGCCTTCCAACGTGTGAGTCGCACTTTGGGTAGCATTTACTACAATGCTATACTGTGTATTTACCTCCAAACGATCCATAGTCGGCAGAGGGCAATCGTAAATGCGCCCGTTCCATTCTATTTGGAATTTCTGCCCGTTATTGATTTCTTGTGGAATAACAATAATCTCCTTACCGGTGAGTTTACCGTCACTTACTTCCCATGTGCCGCCTACCACAATGTCTTTCACATTTTTCCCGTTACTGAAGGTATGTTCCTGCAGGTCGAAATCTGCTTCTGTTTGGAAACCGACGGCAACAATACGCGGATTTGCCTCTAGCATATCTTTTACATCCTCACCCTGCATAGGTTGCAAACTTAAATCCAACTTCGTTAACTGATGCTCGTACACTAACTCAACAGGTTCCGGAGAACTCTCCACCTTAGAAACGACAGCAACCATGAAATCGCTTTGTGAAAAGGCAGAATGGCCATCTTGATCCGTTTTCACGTCAATGTGCAAAATCTTGCTTCCCTCATCTACAGTATTCTGTTGATAAGGATAGTAACTTACAAAGTCAAGCGTGGCATCGCCTTCGGGATAAAACACTACTCGTTCCGGGATAAGCTGGCTATTTTCAGTACACGTCAAAGCGAGATTGTTTATATAACGCTGCCCCTCGATAGTTTCCCCCGATAACATAGCATACAAACCGACTTTATCTCCCACTTCAAAAGAATTGTTGTCGACTTTAGTCACTACTTTCTTTGTTTTGACGCTGAATGTAATAGGAACATCACTTTCAGAAACTTCATCCTCAACCTTGTTTACACACGAAACATTTGAAAGAAGAGCACACGAAAACAAGCCCCAAAAGAATGTGTTCTTCATAGCATTAAAATTGTTCATATACTATTACTTTTTATCTTCAGTTTTTCATTTTAAAGCCACAAAGGTAATAAAAGGACAGAACCTACAAACTTCATTTCAAATATTTTTTATTTGTACACCACACGAACGAATGATGCGGATTTAATATAAATGCCCATAGTTATTCGCATTCATCTAAATAACAGACCTTTTACTTTTCACTTGCACGCGCCGCACGTCCTGCATTTTCCCAATTCTCCGCGAAAACGTTTCTCCACCAAGTGGTGCAAGCGGTCTTTCAGGGCATCAAGACGAATGGTATCCACCACCTCGTTGACAAAGGCGAACATCAGCAGCAGGCGAGCTTCGTGCAAGGGAATGCCGCGTTGGCGCATGTAGAACAGGGCGGCATCGTCCAACTGACCCACCGTGGCACCATGACTGCACTTCACGTCGTCAGCATAAATCTCCAGCTGAGGCTGGGTGTACATGCGGGCATCACGGGTGGCGCAGAGGTTACGGTTAGTCTGGCGGGCATCGGTATGTTGCGCACCGGGACGCACCAGGACAAGTCCGGCAAAGGCACCCGTGGCCTGCTCGTCGAGTACATATTTGTAGAGTTCGTTGGAGCGGCACGAGGGCACGGCGTGGTCGATGACGGTGCGGTTGTCCACGTGCTGGTTCTTGTCGGCGATGGCCATGCCGCACAGGTTGAGTTCGGCTTGCTCGCCGGCCAGGAGGACACGGGT
>CALUGY010000099.1 GCA_944320295.1 uncultured Bacteroides sp. | reverse complement strand
TTCTGGAACACGAGCAATCCAGGCACTACCCAAGGATTAGGCGCGGTGGGAGGAGCATTGAACCCAACTACCAGCATCACCTCTCCGGTAGTAAACGGGAATGCCGCCCAGCTGAAATCAGCCTATAAAATCATTGCTTTTGCTGCAGCCAGCTTGTATACCGGTAATTTCGCAGGCCTAAACGGAATGAGCGCGAACATGGAATTCGGCAAACCCTTTACAGGCCGCCCAATAGCCTTGCACGGATACTACCAATATACACCGGCAGTCATCAACCATGTGGACAGGGTTCCCGCCGGCGTGCAAATCACCGAGGACGTGACGATGGACCAATGTGCCATCTACATTGCGCTGGCCAAAAAGAGTTTCTCGTTCAACAACAACGATGAAAGTTCGTATATCGATTATGCAAACGACGAGGATATCATTGCATACGGGGAACTCCCGTCCGGCGGGGCAACGTCAGATACAGGAGAAAACAATGGCTACACCGAGTTCACCATACCGCTGGTGTATAGAAGCCTGACGGATACGCCGACCCACATCATCGTGGTATGTAGTGCGAGCAAGTACGGCGACTACATGACCGGCGGTGAAGGAAGCACCTTGCTGGTGGACGAGTTCAGCTTGGTTTACGACGGCGAGCCAACCGTCAAAGAACAAGCTCAAGAATAAACAAGTAACAACCATAGCCGAAAGCGAGGACGTGCCCGGATTCACACGGGTACATTCTCCTTTCGGTTATCCTTATGAAAGAATGAAAGCGAAAACGATACTCAGCCTGTTGCTGATGCTCTGCACCCTGACGGCCACGGCCATCAACCCGCACCGGGTGAAACGCATCGACCGTGAGATACAGAAGTATGTGTTCATCCCCAAAGGGCAATGGATGGCGGGAGGTGTCATATCCTACTCCGAGCACGACGAGAGCAACCTGAACTTCCTGGTGCTGAAAAACATCGACGCCTTGGGATACGACTTCAAGGTCAGCCCTTACGTGGGCTACTTCTTCCACGACAACATGGCGGCCGGTTTCCGCATGGCCTACAACCGCACGTACCTGGACTTGGGGAGCTTCGACCTTAACCTGGGCGAGGACTTCAACATCAGCCTGGAAGACGTGTACTACCTGGAGCACAAGTATGAGGCTTCGGCCTTTCTGCGCACCTATATGCCGGTGGGCCGCAGCAAGATTTTCGGCCTGTTCAATGAATGTCGCCTGACTTATGGCTACGCACGGGGCAAAAACTCCACCGGCTCCGGCACCCAGTACGACGGTACCTTCGAGACCTCGCACAACCTGGAAATCGGTTTCGCCCCCGGTGTGACAGCCTTCGTCACCGACTGGTCGGCGGTAGAGGTGTCTATGGGCGTCATGGGCTTCGACTTCAAGTGGGTGGACCAAAAGACCAACCAGATAGAACATGGCAAGAGGCGGGTTTCTTCGGGCAACTTCAAGATAAACCTGTTCTCCATCAACATCGGCATGACATTCTATTTGTAAAACCTGCAAAACCTGGCTTAACGCATGAAGAGAAAGATAGCATACGGCATATTGTTGGCAACGCTTTGCGCGGCGGTGCACTCTTGCAAGATAGAGAACGACATCCCCTACCCCATTGTGGAAGGGAACATCGAGTCGTTCACCGTGGAAGGGCAATGCGCCGCCCCGGACGGCACCGCCGCCCAGTCCACCATAGACCGGAACAACCGCACGGTAACGCTCTACGTGGACGACACGGTAGACCTGACACAACTCCGCATCACCCGCTTCACGGTATCGTCTGAGGCGAAAATCGTGGCAGACGCCCAAGCCTGCGCGGACATAGAGAAATTTCCCACCGGCGGATTCGAGGAACCGGGAGAGGGAACGGACACCCGGGTAAACTTCACCCAGCCGGTGACTTTCACCCTACAAACCTACCAGGATTACGTATGGACGGTGAAGGTGACACAGGTCATCGAGCGCACCATCGACGTGCGGGGACAAATCCGCTCGGTAGTGGATGTGGCAAACCGGAAAGCCATCATCTACGTTTCCCCCGAAGAAGATCTGAAAGACATCCAGGTGAACACCATGAACCTGGGCGGGCCGTCGGGCATCGTTTCCCCCGACCCCACCACCGTGCACGACTTCCGCACCCCGCAGACATTCGAGGTCGCCCAAGGATGGGAAAAGGACGTGTTCAACCAATGGACAGTCTACGTCTACCACAGCGACGACACGTCCTCAAACATGGAAATGTTTACAAGAACCACCTCGGCCACGCTGACTGGAAACATACAAAGCGGCAAGACGCCGGTGGTGGAATACAAGGAAACCGAGGCCACGGCCTGGCAAGCGCTTGCCGAAGACAAAGTCTCGGTGAGCGGCACGAAATATACCGCAGAACTCAGCGGCCTGAAAGCAGGCACCACCTACCAATACCGGGTCAGCATCGATGGTACTCCGGGAGAGGAACTGAGCTTTACCACCGCGGAAGCCACCCCGCTGACCAACGGGGGCTTTGACGACTGGTCGAGCGAGCCGGCCAATAACGGCACGCAATGGAACCCGTGGCCCGCCGGAGGAACCGCCTTCTGGGACACCGGCAACAAGGGTGCTACCACCATAGCCGACAGTAACTCCACGCCGTCCGACTATACGGCCACCGGCACAGGGAAAGCCGTCCAGATGCAGACCAAATGGCTGGTAATGAAACTGGCGGCGGGCAACCTCTTTACCGGCGACTTCGCCCTGGACGGCACACACGGCATCCTGACCTTGGGCCGGGAATTCAGCGCCTTCCCTACCGCCGTGCGGATGTATTGCAAGTACACCACCTCCAAGATCACGCGGGCCTTGGACCGTCTGGACTACATGAAAGGCCAGCCCGACACATGTCATGTCTACGTGGCACTCTCCACGGAGAAGGTGGTGCTGCGCACTCGCCAGGAGGACGAGTTCAACCGCAATGCTCCCTCCATCGTGGCCTATGGGGAATTTCAATCGGGCACGGACGTATCGGGCACGGAGCGCAACGGCTACAAGCTGGTGGAGTTCCCGCTGGAATATTACCGTACGAACGTGACGCCGAAATACCTCATCATCGTCTGCAGCTCCAGCAAATACGGGAACCTGTTTACGGGCGGGGAAGGCAGCACGCTATATTTGGACGAAATGGAACTGATTTATGAATAAGAAGACACTTATATGTTATATGGCCGCCGCCTGCATAGGGGGAGGCTTCATTTCCTGCCAAAGCGAAGACCCGTGGAGCGGGCAGACGCAGAGCGGCTTTGTGGTATCGCTGGCAGACGCGGGCGTGGAAGCGACCACCCGCCAGACGCCGGAAGAGTTGAGCAAAGACCTCAAGCAGGATGCTTTCACCCTGAGCATCGTGCGCCAGGCCACCGGAGAGGCACGTTACGAAGGCCCATGCAAGGCCGACCCCATATCTGTCCCAGCGGGTGTCTACACACTCTCCGCCCACTACGGGGACGACCCGGTGCTGGCCCTCGACGCTCCCTACTTTACGGGGAAAGTGGAGAACGTGACGCTCAACGGCAATGAGGTGAAGCAGGTAAGCATCCCCTGCAAAGTGGGCAACGCGCTGCTCTCCGTGCGCTATGAAAACACGGACAAGATAGAGAGCCTCTACAGCGCATACGGCGTGGCCGTGGAAGTGGGCGAGGAATCGGTATCGATAGACCATGCATCCAACGAGAGCGCCTATTTCAAGGCCGGCTCGTCCGTAAAGCTGTACTTCAAAGGGACATTGCTGGAGGGCGGGGAAGAAAAGAGCATGGAGCTGGCCACGAAGCTGCTACCCAAGACGTTTGCCGCCGGCGACCATGCCATCGTGACGCTGCGCATCAGCCCGGAAATGACCATCGAGATAACGAAGGTGGAGGTGACGGAAGCCACCATCGACGCGACCATACCGGGAGAGTGGTTGCCGAAGCCGAAAATGACAGGCTTCAATGGGGACGTCTCCACCTCGCTCACCTACATAGAAACAGCAGACGCATTGGCGGCTGCTATTCCCTTTACAACTTCAATGGCGGTGGAAGACATTGAATTGTCATTCGACTTTCAAGACAAGCAAGAGAAGTTCCAAGTGCTGAATAGCAGGACATTCACACTAAGCAACCTTAGTGAAGAAGATTCGCAACTATTCGATGCCGCACAAATCATCTTGCCATCCCTTGCCAATTCTCCAACTGAAGGAGTTATCGACTTCACCCAAATGACAGCCGCTTTGCTCACAAATGACGGAGAGGAAACTGTAAACACCATAAACGTACGTGTAAAGGCCAACGGTCGTTGGAGCAGCGAAGAACCCGCAGTTTACGAAATACGAACCGTGGCTCCTCAAGTAACGGTGACAGCCAACACGGAGAACATCTGGTCAAAACAGTTGACCGTAAGCGGTGCAACCGTAGAGACCGGCAATGCCGAAACCATCCTGGCCAATCTGAAGTATCAGTATTACGAAAACGGGGAATGGAAAGATTGTACGGGAGACAACGGTACGTTGGCCCGTTTGACCGAACACCCGGAAAATGCGCAGATGCAGGTTCGCGCCGTTTACCGTAACGCGGTGCCCTGCCAGCCCACCACGTTCGAACTGGAAACACCTCAGCAGTTGCCGAACTCGGATATGGAACAATGGCACTACGAAACCTATAACAACCGCTACACTTTTAACCCTTGGGCGTCAGGCGAAACCTCTTTCTGGGATACAAATAATGACTTCACCACGAGGCATAGACATAATTCATCAGCTGCCGTAATAACTAATTACAATGGTTTCCATGCGGTTTCTTATGTAAGCGGACGAGGAGGCTCTGGGTTGGCTGCTGAATTAAGAAATACGGCAAACGGAAGGGGAAATACTCGTTTTCTTGGTATACATAATGAGCAGACACAAAACAAAGTTGCAGGCGAGCTATTCACAGGAACGTGCAGTCTCAACATGAGCGGAAACGATGTTAATGGAGACGACTCTTATTCAAGGGAAAAGAATGCCTCCTTCCCCAGCCGTCCCACGTCCTTACACTTCTACTATAAATACGCGCCCTACAACTCCGACACATGGAGCGCACATATCGAACTGCTGGATGCGGACAAAAACGTCATCATCTCCAGCGACTTTACGGCCTCGGAAACCGTGAACGACTGGAAAGAAGCCATCGTGCCTTTAAACTACAACGATAATGAGACGTACGGCAAGTGCGCGTACATCTACATCATATTTAGTTCGACCGTCAATGCGGGAGACAACATGCCTTACCGGGAAATCACCCAGACGTACTACCTGCAAGGTAGCAACGGGACATTATCGTCACAAACGTATGACCCAGCTTACGTCGGCAGCGTCCTCACCATTGACGACCTCTCCCTAATCTACGACAAATAAACGACCACACGATATGAAACAAACCATATTCCACCTACTCCTGCCCCTCGTCCTGCTCTCCTCCTGCCAACAAGAGGAACTGCCCGGCACGGACGCGGGCTATGGCTACCTCGCCATTGCCGACGTATCGGTACAGACCGTCAACGTCAACACAATCCGCACCCGCAGCGTGGCGGACGACCTGTCGCTACGCGGGGAAATCTGGCAGGACGGCAAGAAAGTAAAGGAACTGTCGCAAGAGGAGCTGTCGCAAACCATCCGCCAGAAAACGGGCGACTTCACGCTGAAAATCTTCAGCCAAAGCTACACGGAATACGCTGGATGGACCAACGCGGACTTGGGCGAACCGGTGTATTAC
The DNA here is from genome assembly GCA_944320295.1 of uncultured Bacteroides sp. Taxonomy (GTDB): domain Bacteria; phylum Bacteroidota; class Bacteroidia; order Bacteroidales; family Bacteroidaceae; genus Bacteroides. The sequence goes on along the minus strand of CALUGY010000099.1, from coordinate 2,721 downwards.
GCCGAGCAGCCCTTCACCATCACGGAGGGAGAGACCAACACGGTGGCGGTGGAACTGCCCATGATAAACTTCGGCGTCAGCCTGTCGCTGCCGGAGGGGTTCGACACGTGGTTCAAGACGCACGCCTTCACCGCCCAGGTGGGCGAACGGACCGTCGCGCTGAAGACGGGCGAAACGGCCTACTTCCCCCACACGGAGGGTGTCGCCCTGACCTACACGCTGGAAGCCACCAACACGGACGACGAGCCTTTCGAGGAAACGGGCATCTATGGCGGTACGGAAGCAGAGGAAACCTTGCAGCCCAACACCCTCTACACCGTGACCTACGACTTCCAGGCCAACCAACTGAAAATGGACTGAAATACAGCCCGCAAGCGCGACATGCACGGAGCGCGGACGCAACGCGTTGCGGGCACGCTTCCGACATGTTGCGCCCGCGCCCGCAACACGTCCGGAGCAAAGGCCGCATATAAAAGGCTTCCAGCAGGGAACGGATGCGGCCGGGAGGCGCACATCCCGCCCGCCGCGCCACACAGGCGAACGTGCTAAAATCCAGCCCATTATTAGCTTATTCCGGCAATTTAGCGTATATTTGCCGCAACTATAAACCAGAGGAATAAGAAATATGAAACGATTTGTTTTCGCGCAACTACTGGCCGCCGCCTTGCTGCTGGCCTCCAACGTGCAGGCGCAATCGCTGAAAGACTTGTTAAACAAGAAAAACATTGGAAACGTAGTGAACGCCATAGCCGGGGACAAGACGCCGGAGATGGAGGGCACCTGGACGTACACCGGCTCCGCCATCAAGTTCGAGTCGGACAACCTGCTGCAATCCGCCGGAGGCTCGCTGGCCGCCAGCGCCGCCGAGAAGCAGCTGGACGAGCAACTGGGCAAGATAGGCATCAGCACGGGCGCGCTGTCGTTCACCTTCAATGCCGACAGCACCTTCCAGGCCAAACTGGGCGGCAAGGAGGTGAAAGGAAGCTACTCGTATGACACCTCCACACAGGAAGCGGAGCTGAAGTTCGTGCGCCTCATCGGGGTACGCGCCCAGGTGGAACGCAGCACGGAGGGCATGAACCTGCTGTTCAAGTCGGACAAGCTGCTCGACCTCATCACCCTCCTGTCGAGCAAGAGCAACAGCACGGCCATGCAGGCAGTCAGTTCGCTGGCCGAAAAATATGACGGCATGAGGCTCGGCTTCGCGCTGAAAAAGGAGTAAGGATCGCACACGAAAAAAGGATGCCCCGCACGGCGCGGAGGCATCCTTTTCTTTTTCATATCACTTGAAGCGACGGCCCGCAGGCCGCGCGGCGTTTAGAACTCGGCATTGCGCGGCGTGCGCGGGAAGGGAATCACGTCGCGGATGTTGGCCATGCCGGTGACGAACAGCAGCAGGCGCTCGAAGCCCAGGCCGAAACCGGCGTGCGGGCAGGTGCCATACTTGCGCGTGTCCAGATACCACCACATGTCCTTCATGGGGATGTGCAGTTCGGTGATGCGTGCCATGAGCTTGTCGTAGTTCTCCTCGCGCACGCTTCCGCCGATGATTTCGCCAATCTGCGGGAACAGCACGTCGGTGCCCTGCACGGTCTTGCCGTCCTCGTTCATCTTCATGTAGAAGGCCTTGATTTCCTTCGGATAGTCGGTCATGATGACCGGGCGTTGGAAGTGCTCCTCGACCAGGAAACGCTCGTGCTCGCTGGCCAGGTCGCAGCCCCAGTACACGGGGAACTCGAACTTGCGGCCGGCGGCAATGGCCTCTTCCAATATCTTGATGCCCTCGGTGTACGACAGGCGGACGAACTCCGTGTCCACCACCTTTTGCAGACGCTCTATCAGGCCCTTGTCCACCATTTTGTTCAGGAACTCCAGGTCGTTGCGGCAGTTGTCCAAGGCCCACTTCACGCAGTACTTGATGAACTCCTCTTCCAGGTCCATCAGTTCCGTCAGGTCGGCAAAGGCCACTTCCGGCTCAATCATCCAGAACTCGGCCAGGTGGCGCGGCGTATTGGAGTTTTCGGCGCGGAACGTGGGGCCGAAGGTGTAGATGGCTCCCAAGGCGGTGGCCGCCAGCTCCCCTTCCAGCTGCCCGGACACGGTGAGGCTGGCTTGCTTGCCGAAGAAGTCGTCGTCGTAGATTATCTTCCCGTCCTCATCCTTCTTCAGGTCGTACAGGTTCTTCGTTGTAACCTGGAACATCTGCCCTGCGCCCTCGCAGTCGGACGCGGTGATGATGGGCGTGTGGAAGTAGTAGAAGCCCTTGTCGTGGAAGAACTTGTGTATGGCGATGGCCATGTTGTGGCGTATGCGGAAGACGGCCCCGAAGGTGTTGGTGCGCGGCCTGAGGTGGGCAATCTCGCGCAGGAACTCCATGGAGTGGCCCTTCTTCTGCAGGGGGTAGGTGTTGTCGCACGTGCCCAGCACCTCCATCTCGCGGGCCTGCACCTCCACCTTCTGTCCGGAGCCCACGCTGGCCACCAGCTCTCCGTTCACGCTGAGGCATGCCCCGGTGGTGATGTCCTTCAGCAGGGCCTCGTCGAAGCGGTCGAGGTCTACCACCACTTGCACGTTGTGTATGGTGCTGCCGTCGTTCAGTGCCACGAAGGCCACTTGCTTGCTTCCCCGGCGGGTGCGCACCCACCCTTTCACGTTGACCATCGCGCCGAAGTCTTCACGGCGCAGCAGGTCGGTTATCTTTGTTCTGTTAATCTTTTCCAT